>JBEKAR010000035.1:0-13941 GCA_050015815.1 Methanomassiliicoccales archaeon
CAACACCATCTCCCCGGACACGATCCAGCTCAACATGAAGGTAACTGGGCCGGGCTCCAAGCCGATCGAGGAGCTCATCAAGGTCGAGGAGAAGAAGAATTGATGGCAGAGGTCCGCCAGCCCGAAGTCAACATAGGGATGATCGGTCACGTCGACCATGGCAAGACGACGCTGACCAAGGCGCTGAGCGGCGAGTGGACCGACCGCCACTCGGAAGAAGTGAAGCGCGGCATCTCGATCCGCCTCGGCTACGCGGACGTCAGTTTCTACAAGTGCCCCAAGTGCGAGGGCTCTTCGGCTTACACAACACAGCCCAACTGCGAGCACTGCGGCGGCGGGGAAGCGGACTTCCAGCGCGCCGTCAGCTTCGTCGACGCGCCGGGGCACGAGACGCTCATGGCGACGATGCTCTCCGGGGCGGCGATCATGAACGGAGCGCTCCTACTTGTGGCGGCGAACGAGAAGTGCCCACAGCCGCAGACTAAGGAGCACCTGATGGCGCTGACGATCATCGGGGTGGACAAGATCGTCATCGTCCAGAACAAGATCGACATCGTGACGAAGGAAGAGGCGCTCGAGAACTACCGCGAGATCAAGGAGTTCGTCAAGGGCACCATCGCCGAGAACGCGCCGGTGATTCCGGTGTCGGCGAATCACAACGTCAACATCGACAAGCTCATCGAGACGATCCAGGCGACGATACCGACGCCGAGGCAGGACATGAAGAAGCCGGCGAGGATGTTCGTCGCACGCTCGTTCGACATCAACACGCCTGGCTCACCGCCAACTTCGATTAGGGGCGGGGTGCTCGGAGGCTCCCTGATGCAGGGCAAGCTCGAGGTCGGGGACGAGATTGAGATCGCGCCGGGCCGGAAGGTCGAGAACGGGCGCGAGGTGACCTGGGAGAAGATCACCACCACCATCGACTCTCTCCACGCAGGGGACACAGAGCTTAACGTGGCGAAGCCCGGTGGGCTGATCGCCATCGGGACCAAGCTCGACCCCTCGATGACGAAGTCGGACGGACTGACTGGCAGGGTCGTGGGCAAGCCCGGGACGCTTCCGCCGGTGCTGCACAAGTTCATCATGACCACCAATCTCCTGGAGCGCGTGGTCGGAGCGGCGGTCGACCTGGCCGTCGAGAACATCAAGACGAACGAGCCGCTGATGCTGAGCGTAGGCACGGCGACCACCGTAGGGGTCGTCACGAGCGCTCGCGGGGACGAGTCCGAGGTCGCGTTAAAGATACCGGTCTGCGCCGAGAAGAACCAGAGGGTGGCGGTCTCGCGCAAGATCCAAGGAAAGTGGCGCCTGATCGGCTACGGGATAATCAAGTGAGCGCGGCATGCAGAAGGTCGTCCTAGACACGAACGCTCTCCTGATGCCGTTCGAGTTCTCGTTGAACATCGACCACGAGCTGACGCGCCTTCTCGGGCAGTGCGAGGTCTATGTGCCCGGCCCTGTGATCGGAGAACTCAAACGTTCCAGGAACAAGCACGCGAAGGTCGCCATCGCCCTCGCCAGGAAGTACCGGATCTTCGAGACGCAGCTGCAGGGCGACGAGGGAGTGATCGACGCCGGCACGAGGCTCAACGCTTTCGTCGTCACGAATGACATCATCCTGCGCGGAAAGCTGCGGAAGCGCGGATTGAAGGCGATCTTCCTGCGCTCAGGCAGTCACCTGGCACTAGACGGAGAATACTGATCAGATTAGGGGCCTCGGCGGTTCGTCGGGTCCGTCGCTCTTCTTCACGCCGGTCTGGGCGCGCCTCTTCTCCAGTATCTGTCTCCCCACTTTGCTCCCCGCGTAGATCGGCACTTTGGTCCCGGCCTGGAGCAGGGCATGCGTCTTCGCCTCTTCCCTGACCCAACGAGAGGCGCATCCGCTGATGAGGTCGCAGGTCTCGAACAGCGTCCGGGCATCCTTCTGGTCAAGGCCACTGGTGTGGACCGCGAAGAGCACAACGTTGGAGCCGAAGCCGTCGCGGATGGCCCTCGCGTCCTCGGCCCGCGCGAGCGTCACTCCGACCTTGCGGTAACCAAGCTTGAAGGCGAGCGCCGTCCCGGCGAACTGGTCTATCGTCCCCTTTTCGGGGTCGAGCACGTTCTCCCGGCCGATCGCGTCGATGATCTCCGTTATCGGTGTCGTCTCCATCATTCCGGACATCCTGCCGCCGATGCCCTGGATGAGCTCGGCGTCGTTCACCACGACGGTTCCGGCGCCGTCGCTCACGAGGACCGCCGCGTCGATGGTGCCGTACCTTACGCACATCGCCATAAGTTCTGATACACCGAATGAGAGGAAGTCCTTCATGCGAAGAGAACGAGCAGGCGTGCAGAAGCCGAAGTCCTTGATCCTGAACTCTATGTTCTCTCGGATCGCTTCGGACGTTATCGCCTCGAGGCCGCGGTGCCGGGCGAACAGCGGACAGAAGGTGACCTCGGGCTTCCCCACGTACGTGACCTTTCCGTCCTCGATGATGACCTTCGTCCTACCCAGCGCCTCGATCACGTGCCTGTCCGTCATTCTGACCGGCGCTCATTCACGATTCCCCCATAAAAGCCCTTGGTAGGTTGCTGCGAGCGGCTGGAACCCAGGGTCGTTCGGGAACAGCTACCATTTTGAGCAGCAACTACTCGCGCAGTGGTTAAATATCCCCGTCGCGTTTGCTGAAGAAGTAAGCATGGAGAACCGGACGAACTCAAGGCCTGACGAGGCGATTCTGGGGGGCGACGACCGGCTCGTGCTCGCGCTGCGGAAGATAGCGCTGCTCGGCGGGGTGCACGACTTTGTCTCGATGTCCTCTAGAGAACTCGGCGAGATCCTCAACGTCAGTCAGCAGTCCGCGTCGAAGCGCATTCTGGAGATGCTCAACGAGGGCTGGATCACGAGAGACCTAGGGGCGAGAAGACAACGCATCAAGCTCACGGAGAAGGGGGTGGAGGCGTTGAGGAAGGAGTATTCCGAGTACCAGCGCATCTTCGAGGCGCGCGATCACTTGGTGATCGACGGCACCGTCGTGACGGGAATGGGAGAGGGGCAGTACTACGTCACGCAGGAAGGCTATCAGGAGCAGTTCCAGGAGCGGCTGGGCTTCAGGCCCTACGAAGGCACGCTCAACGTGCGCGTCAACGCGACCGACCTCTACAAGCTCGACATCCTTAGACGGAGCAGCGGGCTCCTGGTCAAGGGGTTCGAAAGGAACGGGAGGACGTTCGGCGACGTCATCTGCCACCGGGCGAAGATCCAGAACCTGGACTGCGCCGTGGTGGTTCCGAGGCGCACCCATTACGAGGACATCATCGAAATATTGTGCAAGTACCACCTCAGGCGCACCCTCGGACTGAAGGACGGCGCGCCGGTCGACGTCCGCGTCTCTCTGTCCTGATCAAGGCGACTTCTTTCTGACGTAGTCGACCGTGGATTGGAAGACGGCCTTTCCGTCGCCGTCCCCGTCCGGCGCGAGACCGGAGCGGGTCCAGTCGGGGTGCTGGTATCGGTGGAAGACCCTCTCCGGATGAGGCATCAGCCCCATCACGTTGCCTTCCTTGTTGCAGATGCCAGCGATGCTCGAGACCGCCCCGTTCGGCGTCCAGGGATATCCGGCGTAGTTGCCGTTCGGATCGACGAAACGGAACACGACCTGGTCGTTCCTCTCCAGCTCCTCGACCAGCTTCATCTCCCTCTCCTGATCGAACATCAGCTTGCCCTCGGCGTGGGCGCACGGGACGAGGAGCACCTTCCCCTTCGGCACGGCGGAGGTGAAGATGCAGCTGCCCCTATTCTCGTGCTTCAGCAGCGTCGGGATGCACTCGAACCTGCCGGACGAGTTCATGTACAGTGCTCCCTGCGGCTCTGAGCTCATGATGGTACCGAAGGCCGGCAACATTCCGAGCTCGACCAGGATCTGGAAGCCGTTGCAGATGCCTAGGATCGGGCGTCCCGAGGTGACGAACTCCTGCAGCTCCTTAGAGAGCGAGGAGCGCATCCTCGCGGCGAATATCGCCCCGGCGCGGACGTAGTCCCCCGCCGAGAATCCGCCGGGGAGCACCAAGATGTCGTAGTTGCCGAGGTCCCGGCGCATCTCCTTCGCGCAGGAATGGATGAGCTGCTTCAGATGAACCTTCTCCGGCGATGCGCCGACGAGGTGGAACGCATTCGCCGTCTCCTCCTCGCAATTGGTGCCCTCGATGCGGAGCACGCAGACCTTGACGTTCTTGGTCATCCGAGCAGCCTCCATAGCGGTTCGGACCAGGCTTTGCGCAGAACGCCGACCTCCACGTCGACTAGCACGTCCTTGTCCTCGATGACCAGCATCTTTCCTCCGACCGATCCGATCCTCGTCGCCGGTGCCTGCATCTTCTGCAGCCACTCCTCCTCGCGGCGCTTGTCGACCTCGACCAGCCAGCGGGAGTTCGATTCGGAGAAGAGCTTGACGACCGGAGGGAGCTGGCCCATCGGGCCCAGGTTGATGTTCGCCCCGACGTCCCCGCCGATGCACATCTCCGCCAGGCAGACCACGATGCCGCCGTCGGAGACGTCGTGACAGCTCCGGACGACGCCGCGGTCGATCATGTCCCGCACGTGGTACATTCCTTTCGAGAGTGCCGCAATGTCGCAGCCAGGCACGTCCCCTCCATTCCCTTTGAGAACTCTGAACAGGGCGGAACCGTTCATCTCGCGCCTCGTCTCGCCGACCACGTAGAGCGCGTTCCCTTCAGCCTTCAGGTCGGTGGTGACACACTTGCGGATGTCCGGCACGATGCCGCACCCCAGAACCGTCGCAGTGGGAAGGCACGCCCCGCGCGCCGTCTCGTTGTAGAAGCTGACGTTGCCGGAGGGGACGGCGAGATTGAGCCCAGATGCCGCGTCGCCAATGCCCCTGACCGCCTCGCGAAACTCTCCAAGCCTCTCGGGCTTCTCTGGGTTTCCGAAGTTCAGGCAGTCGGTCAATGAGTGGGCGATGCCTCCTACGGCGGTGATGTTCCTGCAGGCCTCGTCCACCGAGGTCATGCCTCCCTTGTAAGGATCGAGATAGGTGAACCAGGGATTGACGCCGACCGCGATCGCGAGGCCGCGCCATGAGTCCGGCAGCGGCTTGATGACCGTCGCATCGCCTGGCCCCCTCAAACCGACCTTGCCCTGCAGCGGCTTGATGACGGTATTCCCACGCACCTCGTGGTCGTAGAGCCTGACGACCCATTCCTTCGATGCGATGTTCGGGTCCGAGAGGAGCTTGAGGAGCGGCTCGGTGAGATCCCTCGGAAGCTCTGGCATGATTTCCTGTACGAGCTCTGGTGGAGGCACGAGGCAGGCCTGCCTGCAGTACTCCGGCCCCTTGGTCAGGAAGTCCAGGTCCATCTCGAAGACCCTCTTGCCCTGGAACTCGAGGCGCACCACCTGCTCCTTGATCACCTTGCCTATGACCGTCGCGGGGACGTCCCACAGATCGAACACCTCGAGGATCGCCTCGATGCTCTTCTGCGGCGCGGCGAGCATCATCCTCTCCTGCGATTCCGATACCCAGATTTCCCAGGGCGCGAGGCCGGTCTCCTTCAGCGGCACCTTGCCTAGGTCGACCTCGGCGCCGCATCCTCCGGCGAGCGCGATCTCCCCGACGACGCAAGAGAGCCCTCCACCCCCCAGGTCCTTCATGCCATGGATCAACTTGCGGGAGTTCACTTCGAGACACGCGTGGATGGTCGGTTCCTTCATGATCGGGTCGCCGAGCTGAACCGCGCCTCTCGACTCCTCTTCCGATGCAGCGGTGAGCTCGGCCGATGCGAATGTGACGCCGTGGATCCCATCGCGTCCGGTCCGGCCGCCGACGAGTATCAGGACGTCCCCGACACCACCGACCGCGTTCTTGACGATCTCGGAGCGCCTGGCTATGCCGATACAGCCTACGTTGACGAGGCAGTTGCCGACGTAGCGTTCGTCGAAGTAGACGCCTCCGGCGACGCACGGGATGCCTATCCTGTTGCCGTAGTCCCGGATACCAGCGACCACGCCCCCCATCAGGTACTTGGGGCTCTTGACCCCCACTGGAATCTCTCCCTGGTAGTCTATCGGTCCGAAGAACAGCGGGTCGACGAGAGCGATCGGCTGTGCGCCCATGCAGAGCACGTCTCTGACGATTCCCCCGATGCCAGTCGCGGCGCCGCCGTAGGGCTCGATCGCCGACGGATGGTTGTGGCTCTCGATCCTCAGAGCGTACGCGTGCTCCTCATCGAAGGCCATCACGCCCGCGTCACCCTTGAGCAGGACGTCAGGATGTTGGATGTTGAAGATGTGGTCGCGGAGGAAGCGTTTGGACGACTTGTAGCAGCAATGCTCGCTCCAGGCCTGTCCCAGGGACTGGAGCTCGATGTCGGTCGGTTTCCTCATCTTCGCGGCGAAGTACCGCTGGATGCTCTTCATCTCGTCGAGGCTCAGGTTCAGCGAGAGAATATTGCTGATCTCCACCAGCTCCTCGTCCTTCGCCTCGAGGACGTCTATGTCAGAAAGCTCGAAAGCCTCGGGCCGCCTGGTCATCAGGGCCTTGGCCGACATGCACTCACCTGACGCGGATGTTGAACTTCTGGATCACGGGATTGGCGAGCAGCTTGCGGCACATTTCCTCGGCCTGGCGTTTCGCCTCATCAGGGCCAGCCTCGAGCTCGATCTCGAAGACCTTCACCGTCTTGACGTTCTTGACGCCCTTGAAGCCGAGGAGCTCCAGCGCCTTCTTCGTGTTCTGCCCCTCCGGATCGGCCACCCCAGGCTTCAGCTCGATCCAAACCTCAGCTGTCACCACCGTCGCCACCTGACTGTGGAATCTCGCAATCGATACTTAACTGTTCGGCGGTGTGCGCTCCAGGTGCCGGTTCGCCGACCGGGTCACACGATGTTGGGATAGCTCTGGACTATCTGCAGTATGCCGCTGATGATGAACTCCACCGCGACCGCCGCCAGCAGTAGGCCCATTATCCGAGAGAAGGCCGCCGCCCCCATCCTCCCCATCCGGTCGAAGATGGGGGTTGAGTAGGCCAGCAAGAGGTAGCTGATTGCCGCGGTGGCGAGGATGGCCACGATGACCTCGACGAACTCGCTCCAATCGCCCGCGCTCGTCGCGTAGGAAGTGTAGATCATGACCGTGGTGATCGCTCCCGGTCCGGCGAAGAGCGGGATCCCGAGAGGGACGATGCCTATCTCTTCCTTCGAGAGCAGGTCCTGCTCGTCCTCCTCGGTGATCTTGGTCTTGGTTCTCTGGCCCTGCACCATCGAGAACGATATGGCGAAGAGCAGGATGCCCCCGGCGATCTTGAACGCAGGGATTGTGATGCCATAGAGGGCGAATATGTACTGGCCGAAGAGAGCGAACGCGACGAGGACCCCGATGACCACAATCACGATCTTGACTATGATCCTCCGCCTCAGGTCCGCAGGATAGCCCTCGGTCACCGCGACGAAGATCGGGATGTTGCCGATCGGGTTGACGACCGCGAACACCGCCGCGAACGCTGTTACTGCGAACTCGAGGGTCATTGCCAGAGAGCCTGACGCTTCGCGAAATACTTATTGATTTGCGGGCGCGGCGAGTGTCCTCCGGGCGAAAATCAGGTAGCCAGTGTGGCCGAGCATCTCGAAAGCCGGTCTCACACCGCCTTCATGCACCTCGATGCCTCTCTGGATGTTCTCGAGCGCCTCGACCTCGACGTAGGCGTTGGCCCTGAGCGCCTTGACCGTCTCCTCGACCTGGTTCATGTTCGGGACGTAGGCGCAGAGCCTTCCGCCGCCTCTCAGCCTCGAGCCGAGGTTGTCGAGAGCCTCCCACGGCGCCGGCAGGTCCATCACCAGGCTGTCAGCCATCGCTCCGACCTCTGCCTTCTTCGCATCACCGACGATCAGACGCCAGCGGTCCGAAAGTCCGGTCCGCTCGATGTTCTTGCTCGCTTTCTCCGCGTGGTCCGCCCGCAGCTCGATCGAGATCACCTTGCCTGTCGGGCCGACCGCGAAGAGGAGAGCTGTTGTCAGCGAGCCAGATCCGACACCCGCCTCGATCACCGTGTCCCCGGCGCCGATTCCCAACCTGAAGACGATCGTCGCCGCATCCTTCGGCATGATGATCTGCGCCCCCCTCTCCAGTGATTCCATCAGCTCGTTCGCCTTCGGTCTTAGGGCAAAGAAAGCGCTGCCGGCGATTTCGATCCGCGCTCCATCTTCGACCTCCAGCAGCCTGGAGGAATCGAAGACGCCCAGTCCGGGCACTTTGACCATACCCTGGCCGATCCTCAGGAAGTGTCTCTTGCCTCTATCGTCCAGTAGGTAGACGAGTTCGCCAGGAAGCATCCAGGTCCAATCCGTTGAACGGCAGAAAAGGCTTTGCGTGGCACGACGAGGCATCCTTATCACGGCCTACTCGCTTCCAAGACGTATGCCAACTAGGTACGCTCATACCAACATCGTCGCGACCGACTGGGAGAAATTGGCCGCCTTCTACATCGATGTGTTCGATTGCGTAGCCGTCCCGTCGATGCGGGACATGTCGGGAGAATGGCTTGAGAAGGGTACAGGGGTCAGAAACGCTCGTCTTCGCGGCATTCACCTGAGGCTCCCGGGATACGCGGAGAACGGACCGACCATCGAGGTGTTCTCCTACGGCGAGATGCTGGAGAAAGCAGGCGAACCTCGCGCGAACCGAAAGGGGTTCGGGCATCTCGCGTTCGAGGTCGACGACGTGAACGCGATGGTACGAAGAGTCATCCGACATGGCGGAAAGATGCTCGGCCATGTCTCGACAACGAAGGTCGAGGGCGTCGGCACGCTCATCTTCGCCTACACCACTGATCCAGAGGACAACATCGTCGAAGTGTTGAGATGGGAGCGCGGCTTGGGTCCTGACTAGTACGACTTCAGCTCCTTGCCGCAATTCGGGCACTTCACATCGCGCATCGAGATCGCCGCGCCGCAGTTCGGGCAGCGCGGGATCCCCTCGACCTGCTCCACCTTCTTCTCCTCCTTCGCCGCTTCCTTCTCTGTGGCAGCGGATTGCTTCTCGAACTTGTATTCGGGGGCAGGGTAGTTCGGCTTTGGCGGGTACTCGTACGGAGCGGACTTGCCCCTGATGAACAGGACGTATGCGACGAGCCCGATGATCGGGATGACGAAAACGATGACTATCCAGAGAGGGTCGATCGCCTTCAGCTTACGCATGTCCAGGGCGACGATGATGGCGCATATCGCGCCGAGCAGCAGCCAAACTATCGATACCAGGAGCCAGAGGTCCATCCCATCACCGTGACGCAGAGGCGCGTCATTTCATATAAAAGTTGGGAACTGGCTCAAGTCTTCTTAACCTCATTGACGTACCACTGCAGCACCTTAATGAAGCCGTCGAGGGAACCTTCGCCGGTGAGCCATGAGAGCCTGACGGTCCTGATCCTCGAAGCGTAGTCCTCCGGGATGTTCAGTCCTGATGACACGTTCAGACGGTGGATGAGATCGAACCGCATCTGTTTCGATTCGAACGGAGGCTTGAGGTACTGGAAGTGGAGGTCGACGTTGCCGTCGGCGCGTAGCGAGAAGAACCAGTGCGCGGAGTCTCCGTGCTTGAAGTACGGTGTGACGGTCGTCACCCCGTGGAACTCCCTCCACCAGAACCTCATCTCCTGCTCCGTCGTCCAATCGAGCATGCTTTCCGCCGCTTGGACCTCCGACTTCGAGCGTCCTGCGGCGAGCTGCTGGTAGAATATGAACTTCATCGACCGGTCGTCGCGCCCCTCGGCGATCTCGGCGCCAGGTGCCTCCCCGACGAACGACTCCGGCGATCTGTCCCGGAAGACTCCCTTGCCTTCGGCGTTGACGTCCTTCTCCTTGCGCTCTACCTTTCCGATCCTGGGGGCCGTCTTCTTGCTCTCGGCGGACTTCTCTTTGCTTAGTGCCCTGATCCTCCCCTCGAGCCTCAGCAGCTCGGCGTCCCGGTTCCTCCACCAGTTTCGGCTCCAGACCCGGTCCATCTCCCAGCCGCGGTCCTCGAGGAACGCCTGACGCACGACGTCCCTCTCCCTCGCTGACCTGGCCGAATGGAACGTCCCCCCGTCGCACTCGATGCCGAGGACGTAGCGCGATTCGTCACTCGGGTCCACCACTGCAAGATCGATGCGGTATCCGCTGAAGCCCACCTTGGCGTCGACCTTGTAGCCCTTCGCTTCTAGCGCCTCCTTGACTTGGTCCTCCAGCGGACGGCCGAGGGCGGGGATCTGAGCGAGCTCGATCTTCTTGCCGGTGGTGCTCATCTTCGCCAGCAGGTCCGAGACGGCATCGTGCTTCTCCTCCGAGACGGCGTGGGCATAGACCAGGTAATCCTTCAGTCGCCTTGGGCCGAGGTTCTTGACGTCGTCCACCGGCAGCGACGCCGGGTCGAACGACGCCACCATCACGACCTTCTCCCTCGCCCTGGTCACTGCGACATTGAGGCGGTTCTCTCCTCCTTCCTGGCTGAGCGATCCGAACTGCACCCGGAACCTGCCTTGGCGGTCGGGCGCGTAGCCGACGGAGAAGAGGATCACGTCGCGCTCGTCGCCCTGCACGTTCTCAATGTTCTTTACGAACGGCCGGTCGTCGAGATTGCGCGCGTTCGAGCTCGCCTCCGAGAACAAGCGTTCGAAGTCCTTGCTACGCTGCCTCCTCTCGTCGATGACGTCCTCGATCAGATCGCGCTGCGGTTCGTTGAAGGTGATGACCCCGATCGACGGAAGCCTGCCTGCCTTCTCACCCTCGGCGAGGAGGGCGGTGATGATGTCGACGACCTTCTGAGCCTCGGTGTCGTTCGTCCTCTCGTCCCATGAACCGTTGACGCGGACGAACTCGATCGGAGGCGCCGGGAAGCTGCGGTCCACGTTCGCCGCGATCTCCAGGTTGCCGTCGTAGAAGGCATGGTTAGAGAAATCGATCAGCTCCTGGTAGCGGGAGCGATAGTGCCAGCTCAGGTAGCGCGGGGTGAAGACCCGCATGGCGAGGACGAGAAGGCTCTCGGCCTCTGTGACCTCGTCGAGCTCTTCCTCGTCGTCCTTACTGCGGAACAGGTCGAACGGACGGAGCTGCTTCTCGTCGCCGGCGATGACGACCCTCCTCCCACGGTAGATTGCTGGGAGGGATCTCTCGACCGCGAGCTGGCTCGACTCGTCGAAGACGACCAGGTCGAACAGCCCCTTCGTCAGCGGAAGGACCTCCGACCCCGCTTCGGGGGAGACAAGCCAGCAGGGAGCGACCCGCATCATCTGGAACGGGAACTCCTCAAGCAGGCTGCGGACCGACTTGACCCTCCTCTTCTTGTTGAACTCGGCGAGGAGGCGGTTCCAGTCAGTCTCGGGGCGCTTGTTCGGATGGTGTTCTCCCGGCGGAAGCTCGGCGCGCTTCGCGTCCCGCAGGACCTTGAGCGCCAGGCGCCTGACGAACAGGTCCCTCCGCTTCTTCAGGAGGTCATGCAGGCGGAATTTCAGTTCGAGGTATCGGCGGAACGGGTCCCCGGCGAGCTGAGGGTTCCTCGATTCGATGCCGGCGATCCACCGGGCGACGACCTCCTGCTCCACCATCCTCGCCCACGGGGCATCCGCGACCGGCAGGCTGCGCCGGCATAGGTCGACGAGCTCCGAACCGGTCGCATCAAGAGAGGCGAGCGTGCGGTCGTACTCCTGGACCGCGTCGAACTCGTCCAGCGAAAGGCGGATTGCCTCGAGCTTGTCTCTCAACGCCGGAGGGTTCCTTTGGGCCATCTTGATCTCCTCAAAGCCGTCCTGTCGAAGGACAGAGCGAAGATCCTCAAGCGACACAAGCAAGTCGTTGCCATGGGTCAGTGCCGCTTTTAGCGACGCGGCGTCGGAGAGCCGAGGGTCGCTCGGGTATATCGATGAGATTAGCTTCCTTTGTCGGTTTGCCCTCCGCCAGCGCCCGTTGAGGAATCTCAGGAATCGGGTACGCAACGCCTCGTAGTCGTCGAGCGACGCTATCGCCGCGGACTGCTGTTGCACGTCATCGAGCGTCATCGGCGAGGACAACGCAAGGGACTCAGCCTTCATGATCGACGCCTGGAGGTCGTACTTGACCGCCGAATTGAGCGATGCGAAAGACTTCCTCTTCGATAGAGGCGAGGCAGGCGCGTCGAACTTGATGTGTCCTGTCTGGATGCCAGGCATCTTCTGCAAGAGGCCGGTGAGCGACTGCTTGGAAAGGCGGTTGGCCAGAGCCTCCATTTGCAGCCTGGGCATGAAGCCAGGCTGGGCGGCGGTGTAGAGCTCCTGCAGCCTCGCCCCTCCGAAGTATTCGGTCCACATCGGCTTGACGATCGAGTTGAGCTCGGCGATGGTGAGGTCGATCTGGCTTGACGCTTCGGCAATCTCGCGCTCGAGGCGTTGATCTTCAGGCGGCGGATCCCCCTCCATCCGTTTTGCGAGCGCCGCATATGCGCCCTGTCTGTCCCCCCTGGCATCATGCAGCAGAACGGCGACCTCGGACAGGCCCACCCGTCCAAGCCTCTGATAGACGACGTCGAGCGCGGCGCGCTTCTGGCATACAACTAGCACCTTCTGGTCCTTGGCCAGGGCGTTCGTGATGAGGTTGACGATGACCTGTGACTTGCCTGTGCCCGGTGGCCCTCTGACCACCACGCACTCCGAGCTCTGCGACTCCAGGATGACCGAGTCCTGGCTTGAGTCCGTCGGCAGCGCCAGGTCGATCTGGTTGTCCGGCACCGAGTCGATGTCGATCGCCTTCGAGATCTCCGTCCTGCCCTCCCTGAGGGCCGGAGCCTCGAGCAGATCGTCCACGATCCCCTGGTCCCCCCCTCCTTGCTGCACCCTAGTCAACATGTCCTCGTAGTCGCGGAAGATCGCCGTCGAACCCTGGGGGAACGAGCCTATGATCGCGATGCCCTCTAGGTGAAGTTGTTGCTCGTCGAGAAGACCGAGGCTCTCCCTCGTCACCGCCTCGAGACCCTTCGCGAACTCGTTCGGCTCGGAATCCCTCAGCTCGAGTCCGTTGTGGCGCAGAATGCCCTGCATCCCCAAGATAAGGTGCGAAGCGACGTCCTCCTTTGGCGAGCCGTCGGCCAGGTCTTGCGCTTCATCGAGCATCTCGTCCGGGAAGGTGATGCCGCAGCCCTGGCGGATCGCCCCGATGAGCGCTCGGTTCAGTATCGGCTCTTCGTCGGAGAATGACAAGTACCAGCCGCAGATGCCTTCGCGTCTTCGCTCAATCTCGACCGGGAAAAGGATAAGCGGAGCGCGGACGGCGCTCTCCTTGCCTGCTTTGCCGACCAGGAACGGAAAGCCCAGATAGAAGTCGCGCACTCCTGTCTCTTCGAAGATCAGCCGCGAGGTCCTCTCCAGCTGTACCAGCCACGACCGCGCGTCGTCCGCCCGCTCCGAAAGGTCGGAGTCCTTGACGAGGCAAATGGTACCCTTGGTCCTCGTGGCCTTAGCAAGTATCTCGTCGACCTGCTCCGGGTCGTCCTTGAAGTGCGTTGCGAGGTCTAGCGTCCAGCGCTTCTCAGTGCGGCGAAGGAGTACGGCTCGGTTGCGCCAGTCGACGTGGAGCAGCCGGTCGCGGTAGACCTCTAGGCGCTGCGAGTAGCGGGCAAGCTGGTCGCCATGAGCTTTGGTCCCATCCACCGGTAAAGGAGCGGGTAGCCAGATATTAATGATTTCTGAGACGGCGGCCTGGAACGAGATGCGGGGCCGAGCCCATCGACGCAATCAATTGCTGCGTCTTCACTTCTTCTTGGCAGGCTTCTTCGCTGATGGCTTCTTCTTCGCCGCGGCCTTCTTGGCCGGAGCCTTGACCTTCTTCATCGGGACCTCGCAGCACACGAGTTCGCATTCCTCGCAGCCGCACTCGTCGTCGACAACGACGACCACCCCGCATTCCACGCACTCATATTTCTCGCCCTTCTTCTTCGGCAT
>JBEKAR010000036.1:0-13871 GCA_050015815.1 Methanomassiliicoccales archaeon
CCCTTCCAGGACCACGACCCACTTCGCACCCTTCATCTCCTTGCCCGTTGCGCCGCCTAGTATCAGGAAGATCCCGGCAGCGACCAGGAACACACCGATTACAATCACAAGAGTTGCAGCCGTCCATCCTGGGAGCACAAGCGCGATCAAGCCGAAAAGCAACAATGCTATCCCGAACAGTAGTCTCCAAATCCATGGTTTCATCGGATCCCTCCGATTATTGGATGTCGATATTCGCATGAGTCAAGCATAATAGTATCCCTCCATGCAGGGCGATAGTCGAGCCTGACCAGCGCCGAAATCTATATTCGTCGAGGACGGTTGCTATCGTTCGAATGGCTACAGTGAGAGAGGCGGCTCAACTCGCCAAGGAGGCGTCATACCAGCTCCAGACGGTTCCTGTCGACGTCAGGGACCGAGCCCTCGAGGCGATTGCCGACGACCTGATGCGTTCAGCGCAAACCATCCTCGCCGCGAACAAGATGGACCTGAAGAACGCGGAGGAGTCAGGCCTGGCCACGCCCCTGCTGAAGCGGCTCAACTACGACTCGCAGAAGGTGGCGGAGTCGATCGAGACCCTCCGTTCGCTCGTCGAGCAAGAGGACCCGATAGGAAGGGTGCTCACAAGGACCGAGCTTGACAATGGCCTTGTTCTCGAAAAGGTCAGCTGTCCGATCGGCGTGATCGGCGTCGTCTTCGAATCACGACCAGATGCGCTCGTCCAGATATCTTCGCTCTGCCTCAAGTCGGGGAATGCGGTCCTGCTCAAGGGCGGCTCCGAGGCGAAGAACGCGAACGAGGCGCTCGCGAAGGTCATCGTCGAGGCTTCGGAATCGGTAGATGAGCGGTTCAATGGCGCGGTCCAGCTGCTCTCGACCCGGGAGGAGTTCCGCGAGCTGCTGAAGCAGGACGACCTCATCGACCTGATCGTGCCGAGGGGTTCGAACGAGCTCGTCCGCTCGATCAAGGAATCGACCAAGATCCCGGTCCTGGGGCATGCGGCGGGGGTCTGCCATACCTACGTCGACGAGGGTGCGGACATCGATATGGCAGTGAAGGTCTGCTTCGACGCAAAATGCCAGTATCCCGCCGTTTGCAACGCGATGGAGACGCTCATCGTCAATCGCAAGATCGGCAGGGAGTTCCTGCCGAAGATGGCGGCAAAGTTCGCCGAAGCCAGCGTCGAGCTGAGGGGCGACGAGGACACCCGACACATCGTCGAGATGAAGGCGGCGGACGAGCAGGATTGGTACACGGAGTACAACGACCTCATCCTCAGCGTCAGGATCGTCGACTCGCTTGAGGAGGCGATCGAGCATATCAACCGCTACGGTTCGCACCACACCGACGCGATCATCACCAAGGACGAATCGAGGGCGAAGAGGTTCATGGAGGGTGTCGACTCAGCGTCGGTCATGTGGAACTGCTCGACGCGCTTCGCCGACGGCTACCGTTATGGCCTAGGGGCGGAGGTCGGCATCTCCACGAACAAGACCCATGCTCGCGGACCAGTGGGGCTCGAGGGGCTCACCATCTACAAGTGGAAGCTCTCCGGCAGAGGTCAGGTCGTGGCAGACTACGTCGGAAAGGACGCGAGAAGGTTCATCCATAAGCGCCTGGTGTGAGCGTCGGAAGGACCAGGAAGTGGCACCTCCGAGGTGGCGATTATATAAGGGCGCACCCATGAGGAAGGCGCAGCCACAGGGTCGAACATGAGAGAACTTAGTCCGAAGAGGGTCGTCGTCAAGATCGGCACGAACACTATCTGTGGTGCCGACGGAAGGGTGGACCAGACCTACCTGGAGAACGTGGCGCGGCAGGTCATGGCCCTGAGATTGCGCGGGGTCGAGACGATCCTGGTTACATCGGGCGCGATAGGCTCCGGCTCTTCGGAGCTCGGCCTCGACGGCAGGCAGAAGGACGTGGCGATGAAGCAGGCCTGCGCCGCCGTCGGCCAGGCGACGGTGATGATGGCCTGGCGGGACGCGTTCAAGCGCCACGGCAAGACGGTCGGCCAGGTCCTTCTTACATACGGCGCATTCTCCGACCGCATCCGCTATCTCAATCTGAAGAAGGCGATCGAGGAGATGTTCCGTCTCGGCGTGGTGCCCGTAGTCAACGAGAACGATGTCATATCGACCGATGAGATCGAAGAGGTCTTCGGCGACAACGACAAGCTCTCTGCCCTGGTAGCGAGCAAGATCGACGCTGACCTGCTCATCCTGCTCACCGACGTCGACGGCCTGTACGACCGGAACCCAGAGGTCGACCCGGAGGCGAAGCTGATCTCCACCGTCGACAAGATAACGAAGGACATCGAGCGCGCCGCCGGAGCGAACCGGAACGAGCGCTCGGTCGGCGGGATGAGGACCAAGCTCAGCGCCGCGAAGGTCGCGATGGCCTCGGGCTGCAACATGGTCGTCGCGAATGGCTCGATCAATGACGTCATTCTGAGGATCGTGAACGGAGAGGAGATCGGGACGCTCTTCACCGCCAAGAGCCGCTACTCGAACCGCGAGCGGTGGATTTTGTTCGCCGCGCCGCGGGGAAGGCTCGAAATCGACAGGGGCGCGGAGAAGGCGCTCCGGTCAGGAAAGTCGCTGCTGCCTTGTGGCGTTGTCTCCTCGACCGGGCGCTTCAAGGAAGGCGACGTGGTCCGGATCAACGGGTTCGCCAAGGGCGTGGTGAACTTCTCCTCGAAGGAGCTGCCCGAACTGATCGACCGTTGCAAGGCGGAGAAGGCAAACGGCAACGGAAAGGTCACCAACGACAAGGTCGTCGTCGGGAGAGAGAACATCGTCCTGCTAGAACAGTGAGCTTGGCGAAAGGGTCTCATTCTTTCTGGCGGAAGTAGTCGCTGATGATGTTCTTCTCGCCGCGCTTGAGGATCTCGGCAAGGGTCGATGGCGCGACGTTGCACAATCCCGAGAGCTGTTTGACGTTGATGCGCCTCGGGTAATCGAAGTAGCCCTTCTCGAGCGCCAGACGGATGAGCTGTTCCTGCTTCCTCGTCGCGCTCTCCCTCGGTGCCGCGGCGGAGAGGCGCCTTATCTCGACCTTCATCCCTTGGTCCTCCATCGCCTTCACCAGCTGGTGGAAAGAGCCCTCGGTCCCGCAGGCGATGTGGAATTCCATGTTGCCGTCGTCCAGGGCCCGAGCCGACTCCATGAAACACCCAGCGCCGAGGACCATCCGGATCATGCCACAGCTGCGAAGGGCGATCGAGCCGGAGATCCGTTTCTCCTCCAGCTTCTCGATCTCCATGCTGTAGACCTCTGGATGGGCCATGATATCCCTGACGATCTCCTTGCCGAGCCGCGGAGGGACGTCAATCTCGAAGAGCGCCTGGCCGCCTTCCCTCCGCCACGGCACGCAGTCCACTATCCTGATGCTCTGGCAATGCCTGTAGGCGATGTCGGTGATCCATGACCGCATGCCGCTGACCTGAAGGACCGCCTCCATCATCGCCCTTTGATTGCCCCGCAGGACAAAGAATGTTCGCCTGTTGATGCTCTTGCCGTCAATACGTCTGGATTATGGAGTCGGAAACCATTGTCCAAATCTGGACAACGGAAAACGGGGTCATCGGCAATAGACGACTAACACCATCCGAGGAAATAGAGGTCGAGATGAGGATCGCTATAGTCGCCTGCGAGGCGCTCAAGGAAGAGATTGAGTGGATCGTCGCCGGGGACCCGGACTTCGTACAGCGGGAGTACCTCGACTTCGGCCTGCACCTCTATCCCGACGAGCTAAAGCATGAGATACTGAACCGTCTGGGCGCTCTCGAGGGGAAGGTCGACGCGGTGTTCCTCGGCTTCGCGCATTGTCAGGCGCTCAAAGGGCTGCCGAAGGCCGTCTCCGTTCCGACGGTCATGCTGGAGACGGAGGACTGCCTGGCCGCGTTCCTCGGCGAGGATGTCTACTCGAAGGAGAAGCACAACGGAGGAATCACGTGGTTCTACCCCACAGGATGGGCGAGGCGGGGCCCCGACGGGATCGTCAAGCTCTTCCATCTCGACTCGGCGAGGGACCAGGGCTACGAACCGGAGTACTTCCTCAAGATAATGTTCACCGGGTTCAAGCGCTGCATGTACATCGACACTGGCGTCGCCCAAGACGGGTGCCGCGAGACGACACAGGCATTGGCCCAGCAGCTCAAGCTTCAATACGTCGAGAAGCAGGGGACATTAAACGCGATACGCGAGGCGGTGCTTCTGACGAAAGTGGTAGCTGCGGGCACGCCGAGCCAACTCACAGAAGACGAGGCGAACGAAGTGGACGCCAGGTCGTCATGCCTCGGTTCATAGAATTGGAGCGCCCATCACCGTCGACGACGGCAGCGTCCGTTCTTTTGCCGGCCGCTGTCGCTGTTCATGGCCGAAACGATAGCGGAACGGAGAGGATTCTCTAACGGCGCCATGCCCGCGGCGGATGACGCCCGAGGACTTCTTCCGCATCGGCCCGAACTGATGTCAGTCCGGCACCAGTCGCGTCAGATCTTCCTCTTGTCCACCACTCTCTTAGCCTTGCCCTCGAATCTGGGCAGCGTGCCCGGTTCGACCAGCTCAACGTTTGCCGAGATTGACAGTGTGTTCTTCAATCGCGAGGCGATTCGCTCCTTCAGGCATTCGATCTCGGCCACGTTGTCCTTGAAGCCGTCTGGCCTCAGTTCCACCTTGACGTACATGTTGTCCAGAGCCCCGGTCCTTTCGAGGACAATCTGGAATTCGTTTCCAAGCTCTGGGCTCTGCATCAGGACGTACTCGATCTGAGAAGGAAACACATTGATGCCGCGGACGATGAGCATGTCATCGACCCTGCCAGTGATCCTGCCAAGTCTGGGATGTGTCCTCCCGCACTCGCACACCTCGTCTTCTATCGTCGCAATGTCGCCAGTTCTGTAGCGGACGATTGGCACCGCCTCTTTGAGCAGCATCGTGACCACCAGCTCGCCCTTCTCTCCGGGGCCGAGCGTCTCGCCGGTCTTCGTGTCGATGATTTCGATGAGCGTTTGGTCGCGCCAGACGTGCATCCCGCGCTTCTCGGTGCACTCGGACCAGAGTGGCCCGGAGAGCTCGCTCGTCCCGTAGATGTTGATCGCGCTCACGCCGAACGCGTCCTCCATCCTTCCGCGCATCCCCTCTGACCACGGTTCGGCGCCAAGGATACCGGTCCTTAGCTTCGTGGAGCGGAGGTCGAGTCCCATCTTGCCAGAGACCTCGCCCAGATGCATCAGGTATGATGGAGTGCAGGCGATCGCCGTCACCCCGAGCCGGCGTATCATCTCCAGCTGCCTCTCGGAGTTGCCGGTGCTAGCAGGGACGACCGTCATGCCGAGACGCTCCGCGCCGTAGTGGAGGCCTAGCCCGCCGGTGAAGAGGCCGTATGTGTAGGCGACCTGTAGTATGTCGTCCTGACCAAGCCCCGCGGAGGCCAGTCCGCGCGCCACGCTCTCAGCCCAGTTGGAGACGTCGTTGTGCGTATACCCGACGATCGTCGGCGTGCCGGTGGTGCCGGACGATGCGTGGAACCTGACGAGCTCGCGGTTCGGCACCATGAACAGCCTGGACATCTCGATTTCGCGGAGGTCCTTCTTGAACATGAACGGCAGCCGCACCACGTCCTCGAGCTTGCGAGCATCGTCGGGATGGGCACCCGAATCAGCCATGCGTTCGCGGTAGAACGGCGAGTAGTCATAGAGGCGGTGCGTCAGCGCCTTCAGCAGTCTCAGCTGGAGCACGTCGAGGTCCCCCTTCGCCATCATCTCGTACCTTGTGTTCCAGCACGCCACTGTCTCACCAGCCGATCACTTGAAGTGCGACGTGTCGAGCAGCTGCCGTCCGCTCTCGAACACCACGTCGATCGCCTTGTCGATGTCTTCCACGCGCATGATCAGGACCGCGGAAGGAGGGTTCCTGTAGCCGTAGGCGTACTCGATGTTGATTCCCGCGTCTCTGAGAAGCACAGTCAGGTCGTAGAGGCCCCCCGGCTTGTCCTCCATATTGATAGCCAGTACCTCTGTTAACTTGACGGCGTGACCGTGCGCCGTGAGTGACTCGTGAGCCTTCTCCGGCTTATCGACGAGCATCCTAACCACGCCGTAGCCGGAACCCTCTGCGATGGTGAACCCTAGGATGTTAATGCCAGCTGCCTTCATCTCGCGGGCGATGTCCATCAGTCTCCCGGGTCGGTTCTCGGAGAATATCGAAAGCTGCTTGATTCGGTACTTCTCGTGTTCCGTCATCAGCACACCCTTTTGTCGATTACTCTTCTCGCTCTTCATTCGAAGCGCGGCAATGCGCATGGCTTGACGGCCTCGACGTTCGCCGAAGCGTTGAGCGGCGCCTTCAATCGGGCAAGCGAGTTCATTGCCATCTGGAGGGAAGCGTGATAGCATCTGACATATTTCACATTTCGGCCCGGCGCAACGGAGAATAACTCAGGAGCCATACCGGGGAGCGATGCCCGAACTGCCGGAGGTCGAGCTCGTGCGGCGCCGCATTGAGACTGGTGTCCTAGGTTCAAGGATCGAAGAGGTTCAGATCCTCGACCTAAAGAGGCTCGACAGCGTCTCGCCGGAACGCCTCAAGGATGAGCTCAAGGGAAAGACATTCATCAAGGTCGGGAGGATCGGCAAGCAGCTCCTTCTCGGGACCGAGGCAGGCGTTCTCGCGATTCACTTGGGCCTCACCGGCGACGTTGTGATCGGTACGAGCGTGGATAGGCTCCCGAGGTTCGCCAGGCTTATCGTCCGATTCGAGGACGGAAGAAGGATGGTGTTCGAAGACATGCGACGGTTCGGCCGCGTCGGTTTCGCCAGGAGCGTCGACGAGATCGTAGCGCGGAAGCGGCTCGGGCCAGACGTCATGGTTGTTTCGTCGCGAACCTTCGCCGAACGGGCAAGGAGACACAAGCGGGCGATCAAGAGCGTGCTCCTCGATCAATCGGTCGTTTCCGGCATCGGGAACCTGTACGCAGATGAGGCGCTCTTCCAAGCCGGGATCCATCCGCAGACCCTAGCATCGTTCCTCAGCGAAAGTGAGCTGAGGAACCTTCACCGCTGCGCCAAGCGGGTCATGGGCCGATCGCTCACCGTCGGCTCTGACTTCGACCTCCTGCCGAGGACGTATCTCCTGCGAAACCGTCGCGAGGGCGAGGTCTGTCCCGGGACGAACGGCGCTCGCTTGGCTAGCATCACCGTCGGAGGAAGGACCACGGTCTACTGTCCCCGCAAGCAGCGTTTGAGGAGAGCGCCACGGTGAGGGAGTTCTTCTAGACGAAGTTGCATTCAAGGAGCGATGCCACGTTCATTGGACGCGACCGACCTGGTGATCGTCCAGATGATGCTGGCGGACTGCCGCAGGCCGGACGTGGAGGTCGCGAGGTTCCTCGAGCTCGGGGAGGACGAGGTCAGACGGAGGATCGCTTCGCTCCGCGACGACGGTGTCGTGCGCAGCTTCGTCGCGCGCATACCACCGAGCCACCTCAGGGCGGTGAGCGTCTTCATATTCGGGTCGACGGAGATTGGTTCGCTTAGAGAGGCGAGGGACAGGCTCCTGAAGAACGACGTCAGTTCCTGGGTCGGCCTGGCGGCGGGATCAAGGATCTACGTCGGCGCGACGCTCCGGCGCCTCATTCACTTGGACTCATACGTGGTCTTCCTCAGGGAGGAGATCGGAGTGAATGACCTGACCTTCGGGATCCGTTCCGGCCTGACCGCGGTGCATGGAGAGAGGCCGCCCCTGGACGGGCTCGACTTCCGCATTCTCGGTTCGCTCAGACGCGATGCGCGGAAGAGTCTCTTCGAGGTCGGGAAGGACGTCGGAGAGGACCGTTCGGTCGTCGAGACGAGGGTGAAAAGGATGAGAGATGAGGGCGCGGTCGAGTTCTCAATCGAGCTGGACCTCGAGGCGACAAGCGATATTCTCTGTATGGTACATCTCTGGCGGAAAGGCAGGGGCGAGCTCAAGCCGTTCATGAGGGATAAGCTGAACGAGCACTCTCCGCATATCCTCTCCTTCAACCAGTACCGCAACCTGACGGACCTGACGATGGCGACCTGCTGGGTCTCGGATATATCACAGCTCCGGGCGATTCTCCGTTCGCTCCAAGAGAGGGACGACTTCTACCACGTCGAGGCGAACCCGCTTCTCGCGTCCGGGAACCTGGACGATTGGACGGACCGCCTAATAATCGAGCGGGCGAAGAGTGAGAGCTCAACGGTCGAAGGCGCGAAGGAAGTTCCCTGAGAATAGCCGCTCCTTCATCTCTTCCGTGCCCCAATCGCCGGACTTGACCAGGTCGACGAATGAGGGCTGGGAATATGCCAGTTCGAACAGCGGCCAGTCGGTACCGAAGAACACTCGCTCCGGTATCCTCTTCGCGACCTCGCTGAGCCGGCTCATTACCATGTCCGGGTTCGAGGGCAGCCAGCCCTGGAGGGCGGAGCAGTCGGTGTAGACGTTGGGGTATTTCTCGAGCAATGGCCAGACCTCATCCCTGAACTTGCCTCCCATGTGAGCCACCACGAGCTTCAGGCTGTGATGCCGCTCGAGCACCGGCGCGTAGTACGACGGCCTCGACAGCTCCTCGTTGAGCGGCCCCCACACCGCGCCAGAATGGGTCACGACGAAAAGGCCGAGTTCGTCGACGAGCTTCCAGAAGGGAGCGATTCGCTCCTCGTCCGGCCTCCAGCCGGTCGGGGGGTAGACCTTGACACCCCGGGCGTCGAACTTCTTGACGTACTTCTCGACCAACTTCAGCGCAAGCTCGCCGCGCTGCGGATCGACTCCGATGAACGGGGTGAGCTTCTCCGGGTAGACGGCACATGTCTCGAAGATCCAATCGTTGAACTCCTCCACGTTCTTCTGCGTCGGTCCGACGAGGCCGAAGTCCAATGGAAGTATCACCGAGCGATCGATCTTCGCCACCTTCATGTCGTTGACGAGCTCCTCCGAGTCCGTCTCGGAAGTCAGCCAATCCTTGCCCTCCTGCGGACCGCCCTTGAAGTAGAGCGAATCGAGCAGAACGAGCGGCTCCAGGTACGCATCCATGATCACGTCGGGGTACATGCTCCGGCGCCAGAGGTGAACGTGCGCGTCGATTATCATTGGCTCGCACCTTGACCTCCTTCCGTTATATTTCAATCTGCTCGTCGCTGGATATTATTATTATTAGAGCTGGGGTACCTCTCCACCGAGGTGATCGAATGAGCAAGAGATTCCTCGTCTCATTGTTAGTTTTCCTGACGCTCGTCATATGCGTCGTGGCCCTGCCGACCGCGAGCGCGACCCACACGCAGATCGTGGTGCACTCGGACCAGAGCTACCAGATAAACATCCAACTCGACCAAGGAGCCACCTTCGTCTTCGGCTGGACCGCGACCCATGCCCTGACCGAGGTCTTCCGCGACCCATCGGGAGCGACGATAAAGGTGGAGACAGGGTCGTCGAGCGGCGGAACAGGGTACAAGGTCCCCACGACGGGTCAGTATTCCATGACCTGGACCAACCTGCAGTCAACCGATGCGACGCTGACGGTCGACTACTTCGGCAACGTCAACGGCTTCATAGACATCTGGATCGCGGTCATGATCATCGGACTCCTGGTCCTCGTCGTCGTGGTGGTAGTGATCATGGCGATAGTGATGCGCAAGCCGAGGATGCCCCCACCGCCACCGCAGTACCAGTATCAACAGCAATACCAACAGCAGCCCCCACCCCCGCCTCCGAGTCGCTGAGGCAGGAGAGGTTCAGACGCCGGGGGCGTCTTCCCGACCCGGCGGGCGCTCATTTTTCCATCTATTTGCGTACTGTCTGGATTCGATTAACGGACTTAATGGAGGATACATCCATCCATGCCAACCTACTTATTAACAATTGTCGTTAAAGTCGCCGAACTCGCGTCTTTTGCGAGGGGGTGGATATTAATTGAAGAGAGAGGAGATTCTAGCAGGACTGGAAAAGTCAGTTGTGGGGGGCAAGAAGGATGAGGCGATCAGGGATGCCAAGTCCGCCCTCGAATCTGGGGTCAAAGCTCTGGATGCAATTGATCATGGGCTGATCAAGGGGATGACGATCGTCGGAGACAAGTACGCGCTCCACGAGCTGTACCTTCCCCAGGTGCTCCTTGCCGCCGACGCGATGTACGGCGCACTGGACGTGCTTTTGCCTCATATCCCCAAGGAGGAGGCAGCGAAGCGCGTCGGTGTCGTCATCGGAGTCGTCGAAGGCGACGTGCACGACATCGGGAAGAACCTGGTCAAGACCATGATGACGGCAGGTGGAATGTCCGTGACCGATCTCGGCCGCGACGTTCCGATTGAGAAATTCGTGACGAGCACGAAGGAGAAAGAAGCGAACGTGGTCGCCATGAGCACGCTCATGACCCCGACCATGGATGGCATGAAGCTGTGCGTCGACGGGCTGATCGAGGCCGGACTCAGAATGAAGGTCAAGATCATAATCGGAGGCGCCCCGACGTCCAAGGAGTTCGCGGACGACATCGGTGCTGACCTGCACGGCATCAACGCGCAGGAGGCTGTGATGAAGCTGAAGGCGGTGTTGTAGAATGGCAATGTCACACATCGAAAGGGCGATGGCGTCGATCACCAATCAACCGGTCGATCGCCTCTCGACCTATCCGATCGCCTGCGGCGTAAACCGCAGGCTGCTGAGCACCCCGACGTCCTACTCGGAGTGGGCCAACGACCCGCGCAAGTTCGCCGAGGCGGCCATAGCGGGATACAAGTACTTCGACTGGGACTGGTTCTTCGGCCTGATGGACCTGTCCGTCATGGCCGGCGACGCCGGTGCGGGGGTCAGGTTCGACGAGCAGAACACGCCGTTCGTCGTCGACCCGCTGATCAAGAGCCCGGAGGACTACGAGAAGGTCAAGGTCCCGGACGTGCACAAGGGACGCTGCGGCGTCATCCTCGAGGGCACGAAGATGTTCGCCGAGAGGCTGGGGAAGGAGATCATCACCTCGGGATTCATCGAGGGGCCGCTCCTCGCCCTGACGCAGAGCGCCGGAGCGGAGAAGGTCTTCATGGACATGTACAACCACCGGACGGCGGTGCACGCGGCCCTGAAGAGCTTCACCACCTTCGACGAGGACTTCGCCAAGGCGTTCGGCGCGACGCCCGCGCCCGGCCTGTGCTGGGACTATCTGTGGGGCTCGTACAGCTGCCTCGGAGACGAGCAGTACGAGGAGTTCGAAGGGAAGTACGCGCGCGGACTGAACAAGCTGACCGCGGATGTGGGAAAGGCGTTCTGCATCCATAACTGCGCCGACCTGCCGCACCTGGACACCCAGATCAAGGCGTTCAAGCCGGTGATCTACTCGATGGCGTACTACCCGCTCATCCCCGGATCGCCTTCGCCGAAGGAGGCGATCATGAAGGGATACGCGGACGGAACCCTGCTCGCCGGCAACATCGACCCGCAGGCGTTCGTGCGCTCCTCGCCGGAGAAGATCGAGAAGACGACGATCAACCTGCTCCAGGAGGTCAAGACCGCGCTCTGCGCCAAGGGGCTCAACTCGCGCTACGTCATCGCCTCTGGCTGCGAGGTCCCGCCGGCCCTGTCGACCAAGCTCGAGAACATCAAGACGGTCATCGACACAACGAAGAAGTACGGACAGATAACCTGCTGATCCGTTGGTCCAAACCCCTTAGCTTATTCATTTTTAGTTCTCCAGCTGAAGCGCAATTGTGAGTTCTAGAATTCAGCATCTGCTGAAAAATCAGAATATTCAAATATGGGCGACGGCATCTCCCCCCGATAGCATGTCGAGCAAGAAGGCTTCGTGCGGGTGCGGCGAGAAGCTCATGGGCTACACGGTCGAGTCGGTCGTCAGCATCGACGACAGGGGCCAGATGGTCCTTCCCAAGGACATCCGGGCCAAACTCGGGGTCAAGCCGAACGAACGCCTCGCGATCGCGACCTCTTCTCGGAACGGCAAGGTCTGCTGCGTGCACCTGTTCCGGGCGCAGGAGCTCGACGACAGGGTGAAACAGGTCGTGAATCCCGAACCAAAGGAGTGAGACGTTGGTCGAGATCGTCAAGGTCAGCACTCAGCTTTCACCAGCCGACAAGAAGGACCATCGGCTTTTCCGTCTCGGTTACAAGCGATCCGAGCATCTGGTCAAGCCCGGGCTCTACTCCGTCGGCTCTCCGACCTCGTCTTCGCCCGTCTTCGTCAGCGCCAACCTCACCCTCAGTTTCGACGCGCTGCGCACCTCGCTCAAGGACATGGATGCCTACATCATGGTCATCGACACGAAGGGGGTGAACGTCTGGTGCGCCGCGGGCAAGGGAACCTTCGGCACGGACGAGGTGGTCAGGTGCGTCAAGGAACTCGGCCTGGAGAGCATCGTCAGCCACAGGAGACTTATTCTCCCTCAGCTCTCAGCCCCGGGTGTGAGCGCCCTTGAGGTAAAGAGAAAGAGTGGCTTTCACGTTGAATGGGGGCCCGTCCGGGCCAAGGACATCCCCGAGTACATGAGGCTAGGCAAGGCGACGACGGAGATGCGCAAGGTCACCTACAGCCTGAAGGAGAGGATGACAATCGTGCCGGTGGAGATAGTCCACAACCTGCCCTATTTGATAATCGCGGAGGTAGTCGCACTCCTACTCCTCGGGCCGGTCGTCGCGTTGGCTGTCCTGGTCAGTCTGATGGGCGCAATCGTGCTGTTCCCGCTCCTGCTTCCGTTCATCCCGGCAAAAGAGTTCGCTTCGAAGGGCATGCTGCTCGGCGTGATCCTGGCCCTGCCGTTCGTCCTCTATCCTTTGCTCAACGGGGCTTCGATCGACTCGAGGTTCCTGCTGAACGGGGCGACCTACATCCTGATCATGGCGCCGATCGTCTCGTTCCTCTCGCTGAACTATACTGGCTCGAGCACTTTCACTTCGAGGACCGGCGTCAAGAGGGAGATCTTTCGGTGGGTGCCGATCATGGTCATCATGCTTGTTGCCGGAGTCGTCATCCAGATAGTGGCCCTGCTCCTCGAGGCAGGTGGATATGTATGACTGATCTGATGCAGCTGACGGATGATGCGGTCATCTTCGAGCCTCTGAAGGACGAGACGAACACGCTCCGCTTCGCGCAGAAGAAATGCACCGGGTGCGGCGCCTGTACAAATGTCTGCCCTCATGCCGTCTTCAAGTTGGATGGAGGTAAGGCGGTGATGGTAAACCACGACAAATGCATGGAGTGCGGGGCCTGCATGCGCAACTGCCCCGCCGGGGCGATCATCGTCAAGAGTTCGGTTGGCTGCGCCTCGGCGATGTTCCGCGCCGCCCTGACCGGAAAGGAGATCTCGTGCGACGATCTGGAGTGCTGCTAGTCGCGAGACGTGGCAGGGACCGAAACATTGACATTCCTTAGACGGCTTCTAGACGGAGGAGCGGAAGGCATGAAGATAGCGCAGATCGCCGGCTTCCTGGGGAGCGGAAAGACGACGCTCCTCATCGACGTCTCGAGGGAACTTGTCCAGCGGGGGCACCGCATCGCCATCATCGTCAACGACGTGGGCGAGATCAACGTCGACGCGAAGTTCATCGAGACGTACGGCCTGAAGGCCCGGGAGATCTCCGGCGGATGCATCTGCTGCCAGATAGCTGGCTCGTTCGCCAACACGATCGCCGTCCTGCACAATACCTTCAAACCTGACATCGTCATCGTCGAGCCTTCTGGAGTGGCGATCCCCTGGGGCCTGAAGAGGGCGGCGGAGTACTCCGAGGCGGAAAGCGACGTGCACATCGAGCACGCGCCGGTCATCACCTTGGTGGATGCAACAAGAATCGATCTACTGATATCCGCGGTCAAGCGCCTCGTCGAGACCCAGATTCGCGAGGCGGACATAGTCC
>JBEKAR010000037.1:0-12963 GCA_050015815.1 Methanomassiliicoccales archaeon
CTTCTATTGAAAACCGAGAGAGTTCCGTCATTACCCACAACCAATTCGTCATTGGCACGAATCCCACCGGGCCCGCCATTTCTGCATCCAGCTGGTCGATACGATGCTTCAATGAAAGACCCCATCGAATCTAGCGGAACATCCCCTCTTCCTTTTCTCTATTCTCGACCAATGAACACATCTTCATTTTCCAATTATTCCAAAAGTGAATTATCATCTAAACTCGGAAATTGTGACTCGATTGTCACTCAATAAGTTACTTAAGTAAGTAAGAGTTATTTGTTTTCAGTGGGACGGCGAGAGGGTCAATGACCCATCTGTGAATGGTTACGAGCCCTTCTCCTTGGTCTCACAATCTTATTTATTCTATTTTTGTGGTGAATTCGGTGGCTTTGCCTCCGATATTGCATATAGCTCGTTCAATTAGAAAATCATGCGAATCCTTCCCATCGCCACTGACGAAGTAATGCCTAGCGGCTCCAGCAGCCATGTCTGCAATTTGCAACCCTGGAACTCTGCTGCTATTCTCATAATAGGGCGATAGGGTTATTAGTGAACCTTTGAAAACTTCTTTTAATTGTTCAGATAGCAACTCCCAAGGTTTCTTCCAAACTTCAGAATCAAAAATAACCCCAACCTCAATCGAGACTTTTCCGTGGCAAGTTATTAATGGTCTCAGATTTGACAAGATTGCATGTGCACGCATCAAATTGCTCGTTTCTGAATTATCGCCTAATATCATCGCTTCAGTTTCTGGATTGACCTCATTGATTCTATATCGAATTGGTTGTTTTGTCCATATTGGGTTTGTTCTTAGGATTGATTTATCTTCTGATGAGCAACCTTCAACAATTTGCAATAGTTCGTAAGAGTATCTGGATAATCCACTAGCATAGTGTATCTCTTTAGGCCAACTTCCCATCAGCTCCTTAATCCGCCTCTTAACACCGTCCGAGGTATGCTTCAATGCATTTTGAACGCCAGACCCACTATCTGGAGCACACCAAACAGATGCCACAACGAAAATCGATTCGCTTGAATCAGTGGTCCCACTTTCATCGATGAATATCAGTAGTCGAGTCAATGGACTGCGTAATCCATGCTCATGAATTAGCCCTTTGGGTTCAAATTGTACCACTCGCACTACTGTTCGGGGGGTTATATAGACAGAAATTGAAATGTCCCCCCTCCCTTCCCTGTTAATTTAAATGAATCTGGACTTATTTATTAGGTCGTTCTTGGTGGGTTGTTTTGTCATTCAGGAGCGGTTCAGGAAGCTTGTTGGCAAGAGAAAGGAACGAGCCAAGAGCGGTAAGAAGTCATCGGATATCAATCCGACTCCATGACGCAGGGCCGCGACTACAAAAGATGAAATATCGCACGACGGATTGTTGAAGGACACGACGCGGCCGATGGTGGGAGCATGCGCGATTGGTATGACGCCCCTCACCTTGAGGAGATACTCGAGGAGCAGCACGACCACTTGCCGCGGGGACCACTCGGTCTACTCCTTAATGCCGATATTGAACTGTATTCTGAAAGGCCTCCCGATGCGTTGGCCCTGCTGGACTCCTATCTTGATGGGAAGATTGGGACACTGGAGTTCGCGACCGAGATTGAAAAGGTGCGTCTGAAAGCCGCGTCGAGTCCGTCAGTGTAGAGTTTACCGAATCGGATTTGTCTTTCAAAAGGGCTTTTAGAGCGCATCGCCTTCGAGGGTCAGGCACGGTGGACCTTTGAGGATCGCTCACGTCTCGGACACTCATCTGGGCTTCTCCGCCTACGGAAAGGTGGACGAGGCCACGGGGCTGAACCAGCGCGAGGTGGATTTCTGCCATGCCTTCGAGGAGTGCGTCTCGATGATCATCGAGGCGAAGGTCGACGCGATGGTGCATTCGGGAGACCTGTTCGATTCCGTCAGGCCGTCGAACCGCGCCATCTCTTTCGCGCTCGACCAGTTCGCGCGCATCTCCGAGGCAGCGATCCCGGTGGTCGTCATCGCGGGGAACCACTCGACGCCGAAGCTGAGGGAGACGGGCAGCGTGTTCAGGATCCTGGAGCACCTGGATGATATCCATCCGGTTTACAAGGGCGAGTACGAGGCGATTGAGCTCGGTGGCCTGATGGTGCATGCCGTCCCCCACAGCGACGGCGGAACACTGCAGCGCGAGGTCTCGAAGATGCGACCGTCCTCGTCGCACAAGAACGTCGGTGTGCTGCACGTCGGCGTAGCAAGCATCCAGGATTTCCGGATGGGTGAGTTCAACGAACAGGTCGTCCCGGTCTCGGTGCTCAGCGAAGATATGGACTATGTCGCGCTCGGCCATTACCATGCTCACGTCAACGTGACGAAGAACGCGGCGTACTCGGGCTCGACGGAACGCCTATCGTTCTCCGAGGCGGGGGACGCAAAGGGATTCTCGATCGTGGACCTCGAGCGCAGAAGGCGGGAATTCGTCTCTCTGCCCTCGAGGCCCATGCTGGACCTAGATCCAATCGACGCGAGGAGGATGACGGCCGAGGATCTCCGCGCGGCGATCTCCTCATCGATAGAAGGGCTGGAGATCGAGGGCAAGATCGTCAGGCTGGTGGTGAGGGACGTGCCCTCAGCGGCCTACAAGGCCCTGGACCACAACTGGCTCCGTTCCGCGACCGCCTCGGCGATGCACTTCGAGGCGAAGTTCGACCTGGCGCAGGAAGGCACCTCGCTCCAGAGGGCGAGCGCCCACATCGATTCGCTCGAGAAGGAGTTCGTCTCGTTCCTTGAGGCGAAGCCGGTGGAGGGCATCGACAAGGACGCGCTCAAGGCGAAGGGGCTCGAATACCTCCATAGGGGGCTGGAAGCATCAGACTGAGGTCCCTTGAGCTGCACAACTATCGCAAGTTCCGCGAGGTGAGCGTCGAGTTCCCCGACGGGATTGTGGGCATCGTCGGCAGGAACGGGTCGGGCAAGTCTTCGCTCGTCGAGTCGATCGCCTGGGCGATCTATGGGAACGAGAGCACGATCGTCAGGACGGGGAAGGAGGGCGTGAAGCTCGCGACGGCCTTCCCCAACGACGAGTGCTCTGTCACATTGCAGTTCGAGCTCGGGGGCGAGGAGTACCGGCTCCAGCGGGCGATGAAGGGCGCCAGGAACGTCCTCGACGCCAGTCTTACGGTCAATGGGAAGCTGCTCGCGAAGGGCGACTCCGCGGTCACCGAGGCGATGATCGACCGCCTCGGGATGGACCACCGCGCCTTTTTCGTCTCGGTGTTCGCGAAGCAGAAGGAGCTCAACGCGCTCAGCTCATTGAGGTCTGAGGAGAGGCGGAAGCTGATCCGCCGCATGCTGGACATTGACGTTCTGGACAGGGTCGTGGTCGAGATCGACAAGGACGCGAGGCTGATCGACAGCGAGCTCAAGGGGCTCCAGGCCTCGCTCCTCACGTCCGACGGAAGGCCAAAGAGGAAGCTGCTCGAGACGGAGCTATTGCAATCGGAAGCGGTCCTGACGGCGGCCGACGCATCTGTGAAATCGCTCGCCGGCGAGATGAAGATGCTCGAAGAGAAGGTCGAGACGCTCAAGGCCAGACGTTCAGACATTGGCGCACTACAGGAGAAGTACCGCTCTGCCAAAGAGGAGTGCACCAGGTCATCGACCGAGGCGGCGGGACGTGAGCGAACGCTTGCCGCTCTAGTGGCGGACCTGGATTCGCTCAAGGGGAAGTCGCGAGAGCTGGCCGTCCTGAAACCCTCGGTCGTCGACTACGAGCAGGCGGTCGAAGAACGGGAGAGAATGGAGCGCTCGATGCGCCTCTCCGACGAGAAGAAGGGCATAGACACGAGGATGCACGCGCTCGATGACGAGGTATCGAGACTGAAGGAATCGGTCCGAACCGGCGAGGCAGAACTGAATGGCCTGGGCAAGCCTTCGGAAAGAATACTGACCGTCGAGAAGAACATCGGCGAGCTGACGGAGCAGGCGAAGGCGGCCTCGGAGGGGGCGAAGGGAAAGGAGAGCGAGGCGCGCCGCCTCTCGAAGGACATCGAATCACTGAGGGTGAAGCTCAAAGAGGTCTCGACGCTCGGTCCGGATGGCCAATGCCCCACCTGCGAGAGGACGCTCGGCGATCACCACGCGCACCTCACTCGGAAGCTTGAGGACGAAGTGGCGGATAAGACCGCCGAGAAGAAAACGCTGGATGACGACAGACATCGCCTCGAGGATGAGACGGCTCAGTTCGTGAAGAGGCGAAAGGTGCTCGAGGAACGCCGATCTAAACTCATCGCAGAGCGCGAGAAGGAGGTAGGTCTCGGGTCGCGCGTCTCCGGATGGAATAACCAGATCGCCGACAAGGAGCGGGAGAGGGAGAGGCTGTCGGTCCGATCGAACGAGATCGGCGAGGTCGGCTTCGAGGAGGAGCGTTACAAGGCCCTCAAATCCCGCCTCATCACTCTGAAGCAGTCTGCGGACGCGTACCACGCGGTCAGCGCGCAGATGCAACGCCTGCCGTCCCTGGAGGCGGACGAGAGGAAGGCTCGCGAGGCTCTCGCCGCGGCGGAGCAATCGATGGAGAAGGCGTCCGAGCTTCTCGCCATTATCGGCTACAAGGAAGGGGACCTTGAGGCGGCGCAGTCCGAGGTCGACCGTGCGTCATCGTCCGCCATGGCGAAGAGCAAGGAGCTATCAGCCAAGCGCTCCGAGCTGGCGGCGAAGACCAGCGAAGCGGACGGTCTGAAGAGGCAGCTGGACGAGCTCAATGTCTGCGAGGAGCGGGCGAGCGACTGCTCGTCGCGCCACGAGGGGCAGACCGCGCTCAGCGAGGTCATGAAGGAATTCAAGTCCGAGGTGATAGCGAGGATCACCCCGGCGCTGTCGCAGATCGCCTCGGGCCTGTTCTCGGAACTCACCGAAGGCAAGTACGCTGGCCTCGAGCTGAACGACGAGTACGACATCGAAGTCCTGGATGCGGGCAAAAAGTACGAGCTGGCTCGATTCTCGGGTGGCGAGGAGGACCTCGCCAACCTTTGCCTGCGACTCGCCATCTCGAAGCTGATCACAGAGCGCGCCGGAAGCGCACTCAACTTCCTCATCCTCGACGAGATCTTCGGCTCGCAGGACCAGGTTCGCAAGCGCAACATCGTGAACGCGTTCAATCAACTATCCCGGCAGTTCAGCCAGATAGTTCTGATCACTCATGTCGACGACGTCAAGGACATGCTCGGCGGAGCGATCGTCGTCAGCGAGAAAGAGGACGGGACGAGCGAGCTCACCTTGGTTCAGTGATGAGTTCTCGCTGGGAATTCATCCTCACGCCCAGAGAGCCTTCAGGTCGACGTTGGTGGCGACGAGCTCTTTGATCCGGGCTATCTTCGACGCGTCACCGGGGTCTATGCGGGCGATCAGATGGTCGATCATCTCCGCGGTCTCGAGCGTGTTATACCTGGTGACGAGGATCGGCACGCCTTCCTCGTAGGCCTTGGCGACGACCTGCTTCACCGGCGGCAGCCCGCCTGTCAGGACGAGACATGATGTGTCGGTGGTCAGGGCCGCGAGCTGAAGGTCCGCCCTGTCGCCCCCTGTGATCAGTGCCTTCCGCTGCACCCTCCTCATCTGGGTCAAGGCGGTCTCAGGCGTCATGGCGCCGATGAAGACCTCGTTGACGATGTTGGTCAGGCCGTCCTCGACGACGATGTCAGCGTTCACCACGTCGGCTATGTCCCGAGCGGTGAAACGCCTCAGTTCCCGGACCTCCGGGATCGTCCCCAGCACGGGAATCCCCTTGTCCTGGAGCATCGCCTTGATGTCTGGTTCGCTGCACATGTTGATGATCGCCCCCTTGAACGGGACTCCTTGGGCGTTCATCATTCCGGCGAGCATCGACGTCTTGTCGAGCGCGGACGAGTTGCCGCTCGTCACGAGAACGACCTCCGCGCCGATCGCCTTCGCGATAGCCATGCCCGAGACGCCGTGCAGGCAGCCCGTCACGATGTCTCTCGTGCCCTCGACGAGCATCAGGTCGCTCTCATGGCTGACCTTCCTGTATGCCTCGACGATCGCCGGCATGCCGACAGGCCGCATCAGGTCGTACATGAACGGACACAGGTCCTCCTCCCTGGCGTGGAGCTTGAGCGCTTTCTTCATCAAGTAGGCGTCCTGGTCCACCAGCGCCTCGCGGCCGGTGATGAGCTTCTCCACGAACGGCTTGAAGTAACCGACCCTCTTCGAGCAGTTCAGGGCGACCCCGAGCGTGACCATGCTCTTTCCTGATCGTTCGACAACCGAGCCCATGAATACACTCTTCATGTCCTTTCCCTCCTCAACGTCAGCAGCGCGTCCACCGCGCCGCATCCCTGCCCCTCGTCACCTACGATGACGGGATTCATTTCCAGTTCCACTATCTCAGGATAATCGAGAGCGATCTGCGATAGGGCGACGATGACCTTCTTCAAGGCCGCGATGTCCGCCGGCTTCTGCCTTCTCGCGCCGGCCAGGATCGGGTACGCTTTGATCGAGCGGATCATGCTGTCCACGTCATCCTCGGTCAACGGTGCGATCCTCTGCGAGACATCCTTCATCACCTCGACGAAGATGCCGCCGAGGCCGAACGTGATCACCGGCCCGAACTGCGGGTCCCTCACCATGCCGACGATGACCTCGCGACCGGAGAGCATCTTCTGCACCGAGATGCCGTCGATCCTCGCCTGGGGCAACCGGGTCCTGATCCTCGCCGAGATGAGCGAGAACTGCTTCCCCGCGTCCTCGGAGTTCTGCACCCCCACCACCACTCCGCCGACGTCCGTTTTATGGAATATGTCCGGCGACTCTATCTTCATCACGACCGGGAAGCCGATCCGCTCGGCGATCGCCGCTGCCTCCTCTGGCGATTTGGCGACGCCTTCTTCAGGAATCGGGACACCATAAGCATGGAGGACCTCCTTGCCCTCCCTCTCGCTCAGTCCGACCCTGCCCTCGGCCCGGGCCTTGGCGATGACCTCATTGACCTTCTGCGCGTCGCCGATCACCTTGACCTGAGGAGATACGACCCTGGATACCACGCTATTCCGGTACTCGGCCATCAGCGAGACCGCCCTCACCGCCCTATCAGGCGATTCGTAACAGGGCACCCCGGCCTCCCGCAGGATCGACACCCCTTCAGCGACGTCGACCCCTCCGACGAACGCTGCCACCAGCGGGATCTTGACCTGACCGACGAACGAGGCGACCAGGCGAGCGATCGAAGGAATGTCGACCAGCTCCGTCGGGGCGAGCATGACGAGGAGGCTGGAGACGTTCGGGTCCTCCATGACCGCCCTCATCGCGAACTCGTAACGATCGGTCCGGGCGTCGCCGACGACGTCCACCGGGTTATAGAAGTTCGCCTCCTCCGGCAGATAGCTCTTCAGCTTCGCTATCGTGTCAGGAGAGAACGAGGCCATGGTCATCCCGCTATCGCCGCACGAATCGGCCGCCAGAACGCCAAGTCCTCCTGCGTTGGTCACGATCGCTAGGCCGCCGTCACCAGGGAGAGGCATCATGGCGAAGGCCATCAGCGCATCGAACAGCTCGTCCAGGTTGGCGACCCGGATCACGCCTGACTGGCTCATCGCGGCGTCGTAGACCTTGTCGCTGCCGGTCAGCGCGCCAGTGTGCGAACTCGCCGCTCTGGCACCTGTGTCGGTACGACCCGCCTTCAATGCGAGGATCGGCTTGGTGGCCGAGGTCAGCCTCGCCTCTCTCATGAACTCGACGCCGCGGTTCGTGCCCTCGATATACATCCCGATGACCTTCGTCCTCGGATCGTCTCGAAGGTACGCGACGATGTCCGCCTCGTCGACGTCGACCTTGTTGCCTACACTGACGAACTTCGAGAACCCGACCTTGCTGCCCCTGGCCCAGTCAAGGACGACCGAGCATATCGCCCCCGATTGCGAAGATATCGCGATCGAGCCCTCCTTCGGGTACTCGTTAAGGAACGTCGCGTTCATCCCGATCTGCGAATTGATCAGCCCGAGGCAGTTCGGTCCAAGGACGCGGATGTTGTATGAGCGCGCGATCTCGCCTAGTTTGAGCTCGAGCTCAGCCCCAACCTTGCCGGTCTCCTTGAACCCGGCGCTGATGACTATCGCCGCCGGGACGTTCTTCCTTCCGCACTCTTCCATCACCTTCGGCACGAAGACGTTCGGCACGGTGATGACCGCTAGATCTACCTCGCCTGGCACGTCGAACACGCTCGGGTAGCACTTGAGGCCGTCTATCATGTCGGCCTTCGGGTTGATGGGATAGAGCGGCCCCTTGAACCCGGAGTCGACGAGGTTCTTGAGCACGATATGCCCGACCTTCAGCTCCTCCCTTGCCGCCCCGATGACGGCGATCGACCTCGGCTCGAAGAGCGCTTTCATGTTATGCTTGGCGAAGATTGCGGTCGCCGATAGAAATACCTGTGGCGGGCAAACGATGAATCGCTCAAGCCGGAAGCTTGTTCTGACTCGTGATCTTGAAATCCTTCTGGCGGTGCTCGACCCCGAGCAGGTCCATCATCTGCATAGCGTTCCTCGCCGACTTCGCGAAGCCGTGGTTGTTGAAGAAGACCCGAACCTTCTTCGTCCTCTCCTCCGCCTCCTTGATCCGGGGCACCCACTGCCTGAGCTGGTACTCGGTGTAGAGGTAGTCGTAACGGTTCAGCCTCGAGTCCTCCTTCGCCTCGTCCCGGTACCAGATGTCATAGTTGCGACCGTGGAACCGGACATAGGCATGGTCCGCGCTCTCGACCTTCGTGATCGGAAACCCCGGCCCATCAATCAGAACGCTCGCCACGTTGAACTCTTTCAACGTATCGAGCGCGGCTGAGGAGACCTCCCGCTTCCCTTCGTCCAGCCAGGTCCGGTGTCGGAACTCGACGGCATAATCGTGCGTCTCGGTCTCCAACGCGTCCAGGACCGATCTCAGCGATTCGAGCGACGCGCCATCGTTCTTGAAATATGGCGATAGCTGGAGCAGCACGCAGCCCAGCCTTCCCGCGGACGCCAGCGGCTCGACGCAGATTTTCTCGAACGAAACGGACTGCTCGCACGCCTTCTTCGTCTCTCCCTTCACCAGCGACTCGTGCGTCACCAACTGCGGCATCTTCACCGAGTATTCGAAGCCCTCGACGCCCTTGGCCTTCGCCACCCAGTTCCTCACCAGGAGCTCGTTCGGGGGGCGGTAGAAGGTGGAGTTGATCTCGACGGTGGGGAAGTATTGCGCGTAATAGCCGAACCATTCGCCCTTCCTCTTGCCGAGGTCTACGGGATAGAAGCGGCCCACCCAGTCATCGAATGACCAACCGCTGCAGCCCACAAGAGACTTCATCCGAATTCGATTGAAAGGCCCTTCATAAATAGCTTCGCAGCCTCTCCAACACCATGCCTGGCATCTCGTCCCGGTTCTCTAGGGAGACATGGAGGAGGACGACGTCGGGCCTCCGTTTGATCTCATCGCAGAACTCGTTCTGCCGCTCCATGATGGTCGCGACGACCGGCCCTGGGGCGGAGAACGCCCTATGCACCGCGTTCCTGAAGGCGACGGAATAGAGTTCCATCTTCCCGATCTCGTCGATCATGACGACTTTGGCGTCCGAGATAGCGTGTAGGATGCTGGGAACCGCCACCTGATCGATGCCAACGAGGTTTACGACGTATCGTCCCACGCGCGGTCCCACTCCTCCGCGAACGACTGCCAGAGGTGCTGTCTTTCCGTTGAGGGTGTTGATATTGAAGCCCGTCCTTTGACCGCCGACCTTTAGCTCGGTCGTGTAGAACCCTCCTTCGCGCTCTCCGAGCGCTTCCGCGACCTTCTGGATTACCGTCGTCTTCCCGGCGCCAGGCGGTCCCGTGATCAGCACGTTCTTCTGCGGCATCGCGGGCAATTCATTCATTCGCATATTAGTTAAATACTAGTCCGCGCCTGGTAACCGTGCCCGAGGCGATCCGGGGATGACCGGTGATTCCCCTATCGTGCCGCGGGCGTACAGTGCGCCGTACAATGGGTCCCTGCAGGAACTGCGACGTGACGTCGCGTGATGACTGGAGGACAACCCCGGTGCACGACACACACCCCCGGCCTGGGTCAGTGTGGGGAGATCAGGGCCGCAAGCCCGTCCGTGAACCAATCTGTTAGGGCCGGGGGACACAGACCTCTACCAAGATAGTCGACGGAGACGCCGCAACTGGGCTCTGAACATCGTCGGCTGAGGATTGCCTGGGCGAACCCCCTGCTATGTGCCAAACCGTCTGTCGTGGGCAACCGGAGTTCCGCATAGAAGGCCGGAAAGCCCACATTCTGATAGGGGATAGAGCGCGAAGGGGGGAGCCCGCTCTGCTCAGGCTAGATATTACGAAGAACGGGGTCTTATGGCGCGATCGCGGGATTTTGCACCATCGAGATTCGCTCGTCTCAAGCGGGCTTCACGTGGCGTTCGGCATCCATTCCGGTCCATCAATCGCACCTATTTTGCACTTGTCCTAGACATCTCGACCGGTGCCTTGGCGCCAAACTTGTCCTCAAGCCTCATGTGACTGCAGAATAGAACATTGATCCTCAAGCCCACCTTCTGTTCAACCTTGGACAGATTATATCCCACCAAGGAGATGAGAGAAGTGTCCGTGTACAACACGTAATCCTTGCCAAGGCTAACCCGAAGGAAAGCATTCTCGAGGGCGTGGAAGGGATTGTGCACATCGATTTTGCCAGCTCGCACCAGTCGGCGAGCTTTGGCCCCATAAGCACCTGAAGAAAGGTGAAGGTTCTCCAAGTGATTGCTCAGCAAGCGGACTTGTTCGGGGTATTCGCGATCCTCGACGTCGACGATGTACATTGTTCCGACCGGGGGATCGGTCGGACCGGTCCCGCCCGTACCATCATGAGTACCTTGGCTCCCATTTTCAGCCGACCGGTTCCTAATTGGAAAGCACTTCTGTGACACCTCGACAAGATTCCTCGGAAAAGGCAGTTCTGGCCTGCCTGTCCGGTAGTATGATTGTTGGTTCAATCGAACCGGGAACGGGGGAACGATCCGCAGTTTGTCGATGAGCTCATCATCGGCGAACAAGTCCTCGGGTGATCCAGAGAACAACAGTTCGCCCTTGTGCATGACCATCATCTCATCCGCCCATTCGTAAGCGGTCTCGATGTCGTGCGTGGACATGAGCATGGTCATGCCGCTGTGGTTAAGCTCGTCCGACAGTTCCATGAGCTCGTGCACCATCTCCGAGTCGAGACCTGCGGTCGGCTCGTCCATGATCAGCACCTTGGGCTTCATGGCCAAGGCGCCTGCGAGCGAGACCCGTTTCCTTTGTCCGAAGGAGAGCTGATGGGTCGGGCGTTGCCTCAGGTCCTCCATCCCGACCAAGTGCAGCGCTTCGTCGATGCGGCGGTCAACCTCTTCCTTTTCCAGCATGAGGTTCATCGGGCCGAAGGCCACATCCTCCTCGACGGTCGTGGAGAAGATCTGATCGTCAGGATTCTGAAGCACTATCGCCACCTGCTCGCGCAACGTCGCCAGCGATCTCTGGTCATACTTGAGAGGTGCGCCCTCGAATGCGACCTCGCCTCTCTTGGGCCGCAATATTCCATTGAAGTGGAGGAATAGCGTGGACTTCCCGGCCCCATTTGGGCCGAGAAGAACGATCTTCTTCCCTTTCTCCACATCGATTGATACATTCTTGAGGGCGAGAGTCCCGTTGGGATAGGAGAAGTCCAACCCCTTGGTTCTCAGTATGAGTTGATCGGTCATCGGAATCACAATCTGAATATCGCGGCTAGTGGACTGGCAGTCAGTGGAGCTGGATTCACCAGCAATAGATTTATGATAAAAAGCAACTCGAAGACGATGATCGAGGCGAAAACCCACTTCGCCGTTATCCTCGCTGGGGGCCTGTAACAATGGAACTCGCCGCGGAAGCTCCGACAGTTCAGCGCCACCTGGGACCGCTCCGCCACCTCCAACGATCGAGTGAATATGCCTACCATGAGCTTGGCGGTTGTCCGGAACTTCGTCTTGAGCCCACGAAAACCAAGACGACTATGGGCCGCGATGTACATGGTCTCCAGTTGCTCTAGCAGAAGGAATGCGTATCTGTAAACGAGGATGGTCAGCTCCACGATCTCTGCCGGTATCTTGACCTGCCTGAGGGCGTTGGCAAGGTGGGGAATCGGAGTCGAAGTGGCGAAGAACAGCATGACGGTGACGCCGGCCACTGCGCGCATGAACACCAGCAGTCCCAGACTGACCCCCTGGTTGGAGAAGTTCAGCACGATGAAGCCGAGGTTGATAGACCAGAGCGGGTCTCCCGTCGTGATCAGGGCGATCACCAGCGCTCCGATGAAGAAGACCGCAAGACCATCCAGCAACGCGAGAACGATTACCCGAGGGAAGCGCATCCTGGTCGAATAGAACAGCAGGCAGAACCCGATGAGGAAGACAAGAATCGGGATCGCAATGGATGAGGCGACCAGCGAGGACACAAGCAGGGAGAGAGCCAGCGCGAACTTCCCTAGCGGTGACCAGTCTCGGAAGGGGGATGCGTAGGCGATCTCATCTATCGCGAACATGGGATCACAGGTCTTCCGTCTTCTTGCCCTCTGTCTCGTTCTTGGTCGCCTTGGTCTGGACAGCCTTCAGCTTCTCTGACTTCTCCAAGGTGACTCTCTTGCCACGCTCGTTGCCGATGAAGAAGCCGATTATCGAAGCGCCGATGGCAGCCTGCACGGCGAACAAGAGGGACTGTGTCTCCGGGGGCGGGTTCCAAATGCTCTTGAACCAAATCACATAGTTGGGGTCGATCTGCAGGATCTTCTGCGACCCTTGATCGTCTGAACCGCCAAAACTTCCGTTCGGAGTGATGATGAACGCCGACGCGCATATCCCTATGATGAGGGCGAATCCAATGATGTACCAGGTGCGTCGCTTCATCCTTCTCCCTCTGTTGGCTTCTCTGGTGTCG
>JBEKAR010000038.1:0-12945 GCA_050015815.1 Methanomassiliicoccales archaeon
TCTCCGATCAGCGCCTGCCGCCTCAGGACGACGAAGATGCCGATGATGGAGCAGAGAAGGGCCGAGCACAGCCCTCCTATGATCGCCCTCTGGAAGAAGGCGTAGTCGAACATGCTTCCAAGGTCGAGGGCCATGATCTCACTCCATATGATCAATAACGCATTCTTCCCTCTCGTTGTGGAAGACGAAGGTGAAGTGCTCACCGTACGCATGCCTCAGCGCGTTCGTCGCATCGACGCCCTCGGTGACGTCCGTCATCTCCAGCCTACGGTTCACCACCGCCAGCTTGTTCGCCTGGCACATGATGCTGGAGAGATCGTGGGAGACGGAGATGACGGTCATTCCCCTCTCCTTCTTGAGATCCTTGAGCAGCTCGACGAACCTGTCCCGGATCGCGATATCGAGGCCGCTCGTCGCCTCGTCGAGGATCAGGAGGTCGGGTTCGCGGACGAGCGCCTTGGCGAGGAAGATCCTCTGCTTCTGCCCCCCGGACAGCTCGCTGATCCTCTTCTTCTTGATCGCCTCTATCCCGACCGTCTCCATGGATCTTGCCACCGCCTCGCGGTCCGTCTTGTTCAGTCGCCGGCCCATCTTCTTCCTCGACAGGCAGCCAAGACTGACTATCTCCTCTACCGTAGCAGGAAAGAGCGGATCGAACTGGATCGCGTGCTGAGCCACGAAGCCGATGCGTTGGAAGTCCCTGAAGGCCTCCAGCTCGACCCCGAAGAGCCTGATCGACCCTGAGGTCAGCTTGACGTTCCCCAGGATCGCGTTCAGCAGCGTCGTCTTCCCGCCGCCGTTCGGCCCAACGATACCGAGGACGTCGCCCTTGTCGACTTCAAGAGAGACCCGGTCAAGAACGGTCACGCCGTTGTATTGGACGCTGACGTCCCTCACTTCCACGATCTTTTCGACCATCGATCCCGCCCCGCTCACTCGCGTCCTTTCCTCAGCATCAGCTCGTCACTTCCAATCCGATCCTAAGGTTCTTCAGGTTGTCCTCCATGATCTGGAAGTAGTTCCAACCGCCATGCACGCCCACCCTACCGTGTATGCCGTCGAGCACAAGGACCTGGGTTCCCGTTTCGCTCGCTATCGTCTGTATGACCGCGTCGTTGTACACCGGTTCAGAGAAGACATAGTGCAGACCGTAGTACCTGATCGCGCCGGCCAGTGCCGCGATCGCCTGGGCACTTGGCTGGCTGTCAGCCCATACGCCGGTGGCGCCGTAGGCCTTGAAGCCATACTGCTGGGCCATGTAATCGAAGCCTTCGTGCGTGGTGATGATCACATTCTTGGTGCGGTTCTGCAAACCGATGATGAACTCCTGGTTCAGGGCGTCAAGCCTTGAGGAGAGATTGGCGGCGTTCGCCTGATAGTAGGTCGCGTTCACCGGATCGGCCTTCTCGAATCCATTCAGGATGTTCTGCACCTGTATCTTGGCGTCCACCGGATCGACCCAGATGTGCGGATCATAGAGACCATGGCGGTCCGCCGGGGCACCTGGCTCGACAACCTCCGGGGGAATCGCGACCAATACTATCGTCGTCTCGTTGACCGGCCCCGGCCCGATCTTCAGAGTGTAGGATCCCACTGGAATGTCGTACCTCGCGCTTGAGTTGAATTCCGGATACTGGTTGAGCTGACCGACGCCCAGCTCGATAGCCACGGCCGTTCCGTTGCTGTAGAGTAGCTGGTACGCCGCATCGTTGGTGCTGAAGGCGGTGTGATCGCCATCCTCGGCGCAGGTGATGCTGATGTATCCACCATACCCGCCCTCCATGCTAGGAAGCTTGAGGTCCAGCACGGTTCCGTTGAAGACGACGGTGGGCGCTCCCGATGGCGCCATCGAGGCGGTGGCAGACTGGTTGATTCCATGCTGCAACGCGTCTTGACCGATGGTGTATTCTTGCACGACCGTGTCCGAGAGCAGGCTAGGGACTCCCACACTCGTATCTACGGTTACCAATCCCGGATTGTCGACCGCGCCAAGGAAGGCGCCCATCCAAGGCTCGAAGCTGAAACCGTTGTAAACGAGAACTTGGGCCGACTCCACCTTCGCCACGTCAGATGGAGAGGGTTCGAACGCATGGGGATCGACACCGTCAGGAATTATCTGCGAGACGCTCGCCCTGTCACCCCCGATCTGCGAAGAGAAGTAGTACAAAGGATAGAAGCTCGCGACCACGCGCAGCCCATTTGAGCTGTTACTGCTCATCCCAGATATTGAGACCATGAGCCCGATCCCTGACGTCACTAGGACCGCGGCGATCACTAGTGCCACGACCACTGTTCTCGCCTTCCTTCCGAGAGCCATTCGCATTCCTGACATTGAAACGATTAATAACAAATATATACTATCCTATTAATCTGCACCGGGCCTTTATAAGTAATATTATTAATAATGCCCCTTGGTGAGCAACACGACAGTCATAAGCGTCTCTCTGACGGAAAAGAACCTGAAGGACCTCGACAAGCTCCAGGCAGACCTGGGCCTGGCGGGCAGGAGCGAAGCGGTACGCGTCTGTCTCAGATCGGCCGAAGCGGAGATGAGGGAACGGGATGGCCTGACCGGGGATGTGGAGGGCATCCTAATAGCCGTTCACACCAGCGAGGAGGGTCACGGACTGGACGAGGCGGGACACAAGTATAGAAAGCACACCTCGACCCAGGTCCATTCGCATCTGAAAAGCGGCAAGTGCCTAGACGTCTTCCTCGTCAGAGGCGAATCAGCCGTCATACGTAAGATGCTTGCCGATTTCCAGAAAGAAGAGACCATGGAATACATCAAGTTCGTTCCCTCATAGAGCCGCCATCAGGGCACGGACGCGGCCGCCGTCCCCAGCTTCGAAGGACCACACGGACTCGTACAACCCAACCATATAATCTAGCCAGAAGAGCGGCTCGACCCTTCGAACTTCCCAGCCACCCCGAATTCTTTTATATAGGCAACCCTTTAGTGGCATTAGCCCCACGGAGGCCACGTTTGTCACCTGAGAGGAAGCATGAGCCGCAGACCGAAGCGATGGTGCAGGAGGAGATCCTGCGCACCCCATACCCCAACAAGAAAGAGGGGGAGATGTTCGGCATAGCGGACCAGCTGCTCGGGGCCTCTAGGATCAAGGTCATGTGCGCCGACGGCAAGTCGCGCATGGGCCGGATTCCAGGCAAGATCCGCAAGAGGATGTGGATCAGAGAGGGCGATCTTGTCATCATAAAACCCTGGGACTTCCAGGACGACAAGGCCGACATCCTCTATCGCTACACGAAGACGCAGGCCTCGTACCTGTCGAGAAAGAAGGCGCTCCCGAAGAGCCTCGACGTGTTCTGAGCGCCGGGAAATGTTTGAGATGCGCAGCGGCGACGACGATCTGCACACGATCGAAAGGGAAGTCCAGGCGATCAAGACAAAGGATTACGGCGCCGTCGATGACGAGGACCGCAAGACGCTGGACGAGGTCTTCGACAAGCAGGCGATGTTCAGCATTTACAAGCTGATGAAGAACGGCTTCATCGCCTCGATCGATTTCGCCATCTCGACCGGGAAGGAGGCGAACGTCTTCCACGTCACCTCGCCGGAGGGCAAGAGTTACGCCCTGAAGATATTCCGCACCTCCAATCTCACCTTCAAGCGCATCGCCCGCTATATCGAGGGCGACCAGCGGTTCCTCGGGCTCCACGGTTCGAGGCGCAAGATCATCATGGCCTGGACGACGAAGGAGTACCGCAACCTGTCTCGCCTTGATGAGGCTGGAGTTCGAGTTCCCAAGCCAATCAAGTTCCACAACAACATGCTCCTGATGGAGTACATCGGTACAGCGACTCAACCGGCTCCGATGATCCGAAACGTGCTCCTCGAGGAGCCGGAAAAGGTCTACAAGCTGATTGTCAAGTACATGCGCCTCGCCTATCAGAAAGCGGAGCTCGTGCACGGCGACCTGAGCGAGTACAACATCCTCTGGCAGGACGGCCCGGTGATAATCGACTGCGGGCAGGCGATGACCCTGGACCATCCGAACGCGCTCGAGTTCCTGAAGCGGGACGTCGAGAACGTCAACCACTACTTCCGTTCGCTCGACGTCGACGTGATGGGCACGGAAGAGACGCTAGCGAAGATCACCAAAGAGACCGCCAGGAAGGGGAAGAAATGAAAGGCGTCAGAATCCCGAAGGAACGCATCGCCGTCTTCATCGGCACGAACGGCTCGACGAAGGAGTTCATCGAGGCTCGCCTCGGAGTGAAGCTGAGCATCGACGCGGAGGGCGAGGTCATGATCACTGAGGAGAACGCCAACGATCCCGTCGCCAATATGAAAGTTCTCGATGTCGTCAAGGCGATCGGCCGGGGGTTCAGCCCGCAGCACGCATACCGCCTATTCGACGACATGGAATACCTCGAGGTCATCGACATCAAGGATTACACCTCCGGCAAGCAGGAACAGCTGGAGAGGAAGCGGGCGCGTGTAATCGGCGCGAACGGCAAGACACGCCGCATCATCGAAGAGCTCACGGGCGTCAGCATGTCCATCTACGGAAGCACGGTGAGCATCATCGGGCAGCCGGAGCAGGTCGACGTGGCCAGGAGGGCAATCGACATGCTCCTCCGCGGCTCGGAGCACGCGACGGTGTACAGGCTCCTCGAGCGCAGCCGACCGAAGCTCAGGGTCATCGAGATGGGCTTCGAACCTTGAAAGAGCCCAAAGGACGCCGATTCTGCGAGAAACCGCGGCGATTCTGAGGCAACGCCACCGAAATCAAGATAATCCGACGAGGCTTCCTCAATTCTTAACAGGCCGGTTCGGAGGGAATCGTCTGAAGGGAGACGGCCTGGAAAAAGGGAGCGCATGAATCAGCGCATTAGCAGGCCGCCGAGGATCCTTCTGATCGAGGATAACCCCGAGGACGCCAGACTGGTGAAGGAGTGCCTATTCCAGGAGAGGCACTCCGCCGAACTGACGATTGCGAAGGACGGCGAGTGCGCTCTCGGCATCTTGGCGGAAGGGGCGGAGGGAAGGCGCCCGCTGCCCGACCTTGTGCTCCTCGACCTCAACATGCCGAGGATCGACGGGCACGAGGTGCTCGCGGAGATCAAGAAGAGCCCGGAGCTGCGCTCCATCCCGGTAATCGTCCTCACGTCCTCCAGCTGTGAGTCGGACGTGCGCCAGGCCTATGACCTGCAGGCGAGTTCGTACATCGTCAAGCCTGGCAACCTCGACGACCTAGAGTCGGTCATCCGGTCCATAGTCCACTTCTGGTTCGAGTCGGCCAGGCTGCCGGAAAGAAGGTAGATCTTCGTCCGAAGATCGGTTCCTTCATCAATTTCAGGATCGCGACCGGCCAGAACGCATTTAATCTCCAGGCCCTTACACCGCCACAGATGAACGAGCTCGTCGAGCGCGCAGAGAAGGCATTGGCCCACGACCTCTGCGACCACTGCCTTGGCCGCCTCTTTGCCCAAGTGGACACCGGACTGAGCAACGAGGAACGAGGGGAGTCGCTCCGCCTGGCCATTGTGTTCCAGAGGGCGATGGACGACAGGGAACCGCTCGCGCCTCACGTCAACTGCTTCGTCTGCGAGGAACTCTTCGCCATGCTCCCTCGCTTCGCTGATTCGGTCGTGGCCAAGCTCCAGGAGGTCGAGTATCACAATTTCCTCGTGGGGACGAGGGTCGACCCGCTGATTATCGAGCGCGAAGAGCGCCTCTGGTCCGAGATGGGGCAGGAGAATGCGGAGACGATCAAGGCCGAGCTCAACCAGGAGATCGGCAAGCTCGTCGAACAGAAGACGGGCAAGAAGGTGAATTTCACCACGCCGGAGGTCGTCGCCCTGGTCGACACGCGCTTCTCGCACGTCGATCTGGACGTAGCTCCGCTTTTCATATACGGCCGCTATCGCAAGCTCTCTCGTGAGATACCGCAGACGCGGTGGCCGTGCAACCGCTGCCGGGGCAAGGGCTGCGAGAAGTGCGCCGGTACAGGCAAGATGTACCAGACGAGCGTGCAGGAGATCATAGGCGACCCGATTCTGAGGAGGGCCGAAGGCGAGGATCACTTCTTCCACGGTATGGGGCGGGAGGACATCGACGCGAGGATGCTCGGCGACGGGAGGCCGTTCGTTCTCGAGGTCCGCAACCCGAAGAAAAGGGACCTGGACCTCGCCTCTTTCCTGGAGGAGATCAACGAATCTGGGAAGTATCTGGTCGAGGTCGTCGGCCCGCTGCGCTACTCCACAAGAGAGGAAGTGCGCCTGGTGAAATCCGCCAGTCCCGAGAAGGAGTACCGCGTCTCGGTGAAGCTCCAGGGAAAAATAGATAAGGGGAGACTCGATGAGGTCATTTCATCGCTTAAGCGGAAACGCATCACCCAGCAAACGCCAACCCGTGTTGCCCATCGGCGCGCGGACCTGGCCCGGGAGCGGGAGATCGTCGACCTGACCGTCGAGGAGTTCGATGGTGAGGAACTGGTCCTGAAGGTTCGCACGGAATCCGGAACGTACGTGAAGGAGTTCGTGCACGGGGACCAGGGAAGGACGACACCGTCGCTCTGCGAGTCGCTCGGCGTGCCTTGCGAGGTCAAGGCGCTGGACGTGATACATATCTACGACGAGAGGGATCAGAATGGTAAGGTCGTCACACGGACCGAGGAAGCACACGAGACAGATACTCAGCAAGGCCCCGAGAGCTAGGGGACTTTCCCCCATCACTCACGAGTTCCAAGTGTTCGAGGTAGGGGAGAAGGCACACATCTTCCTCGACCCGAGCATCCACCATGGACAGCCGTCCGTCCGCTTCCACGGAAAGACTGGCACCGTCGTCGGGAACCAGGGCAAGGCGTTCGTGCTCGAGGTGAAGGATGGAAACAAGATCAAGACCGTCCTGGTGACACCGGAGCACCTGAAGAAGGTAAAGGCCTGAGGTGCTCATGTCAGACGATCACCCGGTGACCCTCGCTGAAGTGAAGGAGCTTCTCGAGGAAGAGCAGAAGAAGCGCGCCGAGCTCACCCCTGAGCAAAAGGTCTCGCTGGACCATGCGACGAAGGTGGCGAGGCTCAAAGTCAGCGACGCGACGAAGCTGAAGAAGGACCTGAAGGAGCTGGGCTTCGTCCCGGACATGGTGGCCGTCAAGATAGCGGACATCCTGCCCGAGTACCCCGAGGATGTCCGGGCGCTGTTCGCCAAGGAAAGGCTTATTCTAGATAAGAAACAAATAGACGCGCTGCTCGCCGCCGTCGAGAAGTACATCTAGGAGCGCAACTAGGGCTTAGGGGGGAGGGAATGGAGGACTACGCGCATATCCTCGACTATCTACCGCAGGGACTTCCAGCGGAGCGAGGATTCAAACACGAGCCCATCGCCTACGCCCTCGGCGAGACGGAGTTCAAGCTCTTCGAGCTCGTCCCGAAGATCGAGAACCCTATCTCGATCGGAGAGAGAGTGTACATCGGCAAGGAAGCGGAGAAGCGCGACAAGATAGCGCACGTGAAGCGCCGCGTCAGCTATGAAGAGCTGACCTCGGCCGCACAGTCCGAGCTTCCGTTCGTGGTGCAGGACATCGCGAAGCAGAACGAGGTGCGATTCGTGCAGTTCTTCAACGAGGCCCAGGCGATCACCACCAGGTTCCACATGCTCGAGCTCCTCCCAGGTCTGGGCAAGAAGACGATGTGGGCGATAATCGAGGAGAGGAAGAAAGGGCCGTTCAAGAGCTTCGAGGACATCGCCAAGCGCGTCTCTTCGTTCAAGCACCCCGAGAAGGTCATCGCCAAGCGCATCGAGCAGGAGCTTGCCGATCCGACGCAGAAGTACCACATCTTCGTGGCGCGTTAGGATGAACCCTTCCGAGATCAAGGCCCTGCTGGAACGATACGGCATACATCCCACGAAGGCCAGGGGGCAGAACTTCCTGACCGATGAGAGCGTCGCCGACATGGAGGTCGAGCACCTTGAGGCTGGTCCGGAGAACACCGTCCTCGAGATCGGGCCGGGCCTCGGAGCCTTGACCGAAAGATTAGTGGGCAGGACAGGAAAGGTCGTCTGCATCGAGCTCGACGAACACCTTTGCCACTACCTGACCGACCGGTTCGGCGGACGGATCGAGCTAATCCAGGCGGACGCGCTCGAGGTCGAGTTCCCTGAGTTCGACCGATTCATCTCCAACCTTCCGTACAGCATCTCCTCGCCGCTCCTGTTCAAGGTCCTCGATCGAGACTTCGAGCGGGGAGTGATCATGGTCCAGAAGGAGTTCGCCGACCGGATGGTGGCGAAGGCGGGCTCGGACGACTACTCGCGCCTCAGCGTCACCGCCTATTACCGGGCGAAGTGCGAGGTCCTCGGGAACGTCACTCGGTCCAAGTTCTGGCCGCAACCCGAGGTCGACTCGTCGATGGTGCTCCTGGAGCCGAGGGCGCCGCCTTTCAAGCTCGAGAACGAGCGCTTCTTCCTGAGCCTGGTCGCTATGCTGTTCCAACATCGCCGCAAGAAGATCGGGACAGTCCTCAGGATGACCGGCCAGGCTTCGAAGGAATCGGTCTCCTCACTTCCGTTCACCGACGACAGGGTCGAGGTGCTCTCTCCCGAACAAATAGGCGAGCTCTCCGACGCTGTACTGGCAATGAGGAAGTCGGCATAGAGCCGGCCTTGCCGCCTCGAACTGGCATTAAGTACCCCGAGATGCGATACTCGGGCGAGGGAGCTCCTTGTACGATCCAAGGATGAAGAAGCTGGCCGACGTCATCGTCGACCACTCGATCCAGCTGAAGAAGGGTGAGGCAGTCTACATCGAGGCGTTCGACATGCCGCACGAGATGCTCGAAGTCCTTGTAAGAAAGGTGTACTCGGTCGGCGGCCATCCGTTGGTCAGCGAGCACTCCGCCAGCCTGCTCCGGACGCTGCACATGCACGCAGACGAGACGACCTACAAGATAATGGAGGAGACGGAGCTGGAGAAGTTCAAGCGCGTCCAGGCATACATCGGACTGAGGGGCTGGATGAACACGACGGAGGAGTCGGACGTCCCCGCGGACAAGATGGCGATGTATCGCGAACTGTTCTACGGACCAGTGCACATCGGCTGGCGGTTGACGAAGACCCGATGGGTCGTGCTCCGGTGGCCGACGCCGGCGATGGCGCAGAACGCCCAGATGTCGACCGAGGGCTTCGAGAATCTCTACTTCGACACCTGCACCCTGGACTACAGCAAGATGGACAAGGCGATGGACCCGCTCGCCTCGTTGATGGGCCGCACCGACAAGGTGCACATAATCGGCCCGGGGACGGACCTCACCTTTTCAATCAAGGGCATCCCCGTCATCAAGTGCTCCGGCCAGATGAACCTGCCAGACGGTGAGTGCTACACCGCCCCGGTCAGAGATTCGGTCAACGGCTCTCTCGCGTACAACACCAAGACGATCTACGACGGCAAGGTCTATGAGAACATCAAGTTCAGATTCAAGAACGGGAAGATAGTCGAGGCGACCAGTTCCGACACTCCGAACATGACGAGGCTCCTGGACACTGACGAAGGGGCGAGGTACCTGGGGGAGTTCTCCTTCGGCCTCAATCCATACGTGAAGAGCCCGATGATGGAGACACTGTTCGATGAGAAGATCTCGGGCTCGGTCCACATCACACCAGGTAACTCCTATGACGACGCGCCGAACGGCAACCACTCCGCGGTCCACTGGGACATCGTGCTCATCCAGACGAAGGAGTGGGGCGGCGGCGAGATCTACTTCGACGACGTCCTGATCCGCAAGGACGGCAAGTTCGTCCTGCCCGAGCTGAAGGGCCTCAACCCGGAGAACCTGATCTAGAAGAATCACAAAGGCAACATCTATCTGCTGGACCGGACCATCATACGTCGGGGATAGAATGTCGCTCACCGTAGCAGAGATATCGAAAGGCCTGGCTAATGCCGGAATGCTCACGACGGAGCCGATCTGCGTCCACGGCGCGGAGAGGCCAGAAGAAGGCTGGGTGACCACGGGCAAGGTTGACCGTTGCCTGATGAAGGTGCTGCTGAAGCTCGCTTTCCACGGAGGGCCACCGGCGTACGTCGGCGAGGGTTCGACCGAAGGGTGCTGCGGTGGCGGCCTCGCGTACATGGGTTACTCAGGCTTCTCAGAGCGGATTCGCTACTTCGTCTCGGTGGGCAAGCCGGACGGGACGGGGGGAGCGGAGTATCTGAAGCGAACGCCGGAGCTGGTCGACGCGATGCAAGCCGCGGCGGGCAAGATCGTCCCGCTCGGCAAATACACAGTGTTCCGCCGATGCTCGTCGGTATCTGGCGAGGCGCCGGAGGTCAAGTCGTTCCTCTGTCTCGGCACGGCGGAGTCGATCCGCGTCCTCTGCGCCCTCAACTCGTTCGGCACGGCCGACACGTTCGGCTCGGCCATCATGCCCGCGGGCTCGGCCTGCGCTTCCCTAGTCACTTATCCATCTGGCATGTCCTCGAAGGCGCCGAAGGATTGCGTCTATCTCGGTCCGACCGACCCGACGGTGGACTCGTTCTTCCCTGAGTCGTTCCTCGGTCTGGCGATCCCGCGCAAGGTAGCGGAGAGGATGGTCAACGACATCGACGCCTCGTTCGTCGCGAAGCGGCCGAAGGTTGCTCACCCGGAGAAGCGCGAGAAGGTGTAGGCGAGCAATGCTTTCATAGCCTGCCCATGGAATGGAGCACGCATGCGGACCTGCATCCTCTACTATGACAGCTGCGCGCTGTTCGAAGTCACTATCGCTGCGCTGTTCATGAAGCACGCCGGGGAGGTTGTCACGGTCGGGCCGGAGATTCGGGACTACGAATCGTGGGAGGGGCTCCGCGTCCGGCCGCACATGCGGCTCAAGGACCTTGACGCGGAGAACGTCGACCTCTTCATCCTGCCTGGCGGCGACCCCGACAATGTCGCCGACGACCCGGACCTGCGGCGAACGCTTGTGGCACTGAACCAGAAGGGCAAGGTCATCGCCGCGATATGCGCAGGCCCGGTCATCCTAGCACGTTCGGGGATCTTGAGGGGACGTAGATATAACAGCTCCGTAGCAGAGGAGAGGAAGAGCGAGTTCGCTGGTGCGATACACGACGACCGGGACGTGGTGGAGGATGGCAACATCGTCACCGCGCTTCCGAACGCCTATGTGGATTTGGCCCTCACTCTCGGCAAGAAGATGAACATCTTCGAGGATAGGGCGGACTACGACGAGACAGTGAGGATCTACAGGGAGTTCGAGCGCTCCTGAGATGGAAAACGTCTTCAGACAACAAGAGTTGGAATTGCAATGATTTTTCTAGGAATGGCGGGATTACTGAATCGGTGAGCTAATGCTGATCGGAATCGTCGGCAAGCCTAACGTCGGGAAATCGACCTTCTTCTCCGCGGCAACCCTAGCGCCATCAGAGATCGCCGACTATCCGTTCACCACCATCAAACCGAACAAGGGCGTGGCCTACCTCAGAACGAGGTGCCCGCATCTGGATCTCGGCGTTCAGTGCAATCCCCGCAACTCCGCCTGCGAGAACGGCGTGAGGCTCGTCCCCGTCGAACTGCTTGACGTGGCCGGTCTCGTACCGGACGCCTGGCAAGGCAAGGGTCTCGGCAACCAATTCCTGGACGACCTCCGTCAGGCGGATGCGCTCGTCCACGTGGTCGATGCCAGCGGCGCGACGGACTCGGAAGGCAACCCCGTGCCAGCCGGCTCTCACGACCCATCGCAAGACGTGCTATTCCTAGAGAAGGAGATCGATCATTGGATTAAGGGGATCCTGGACAAGGGCTGGGAGAAGTCGGCCCGCCAGGCGCACCTGGAGGACCTGAAGGTCGAGGAGCTGATCTACCAGCGGCTCACCGGTCTCAGCGTCACCATGAACCACATCCACGCCGCGCTGAGGGACGCGGCGATGCCGGAGAACATCATGGAGTGGGGCGAGCCGGAGCTGATGCGCCTCTGCGCCTCACTGAGGAAGTTCTCTAAGCCGATGATGATCGCCCTCAACAAGGCGGATGTGGCGAAGGACGACGTGCTCGAGAGGATGAAGGCGTCGAAGGAGTACATGTCCGTCCCGACCTGCGCCCAGTCCGAACTAGCGCTGAGGCGAGCCGCCAAGGCCGGTGTGCTCGAATACCTTCCCGGGGCGAAGGACTTCAATGTCAAGGACCCGGCGAAGCTCAACCCGGCCCAGAAGAAGGGGCTGGACTACATCCATACTCATGTCATAGCAAGGTTTGGTGGCACCGGGGTGCAGCTGTGCCTGGAGAACGCCGCGTACAACATGCTCGACCTGATCCCTGTCTACCCGGTCGAGGACGAGACGAAGTGGACCGACAAGGCAGGCCACGTTCTGCCGGACACGCACCTGGTCATGAGAGGCTCGACCGCGCGGGACCTCGCCTACAAGATCCACACCGACCTCGGGGAAGACTTCATCCGGGCCATCAACTGCCGGACGCACCGCGTCGTCGGGCACGACTACGTGCTGCAGCCCAGCGACGTCGTGACGATCATCACGAAGAAGTGAGGCCCACATGAAAGGGACCTGGGACGTCAGGCTGATCACGGCCACATACAAGAGACCGAGCGACAGCGAGCTCGTCATCGAGATGTTCGGCAAGACGACGGACGGGCGCTCGATCACCATCCGCTACTCGGACTTCCTGCCGTACTTCCACGTCTTCGGAGCGAGCGAGGAGCTCGTCCAGGGATTGAGGAAGGACAGCGACGTGGTCAAGGTCGAATGGATCGATCTCTTCCACCGGGGGGAGGTGAAGAGGAGCGCTCAGGTGACCGTACGATATCCAGGCCTCGTCCCGGAGTTCCGCGACAGGATCAGGGCGAAGTTCGAGGTGCTCGCGGCGGACATCCCGTTCCACCGGCGCTTCATCTTCGACTACGACATGGGCACGTGCATCCGTGTGTTCGGGGAGACATCGGAACGCGACGGATACTGCACCGACCTG
>JBEKAR010000039.1:0-15933 GCA_050015815.1 Methanomassiliicoccales archaeon
GTCGTCGGCGACATCTGCCTCTTCCTAGAGAGAAGGCTCAATGTTGCTTCAGAACTCGGGCTGGACCGTTCCAGAGTGATCGTCGATCCAGGCATAGGGTTCGGGAAGACGACGGAACACAACCTCGAGATCCTGCGCCGCTTACGGGAGTTCCGCTGCCTCGGCAGGCCGTTGTTGGTTGGGGCCTCGAGGAAGGCGTTCGTGAAGAAGCTGTCGGGCGAGAACCGGCTGCTCGAGGGAAGTCTGTCGGCGGCGGTCCTGGCGGCCAGGAACGGCGCCTCGATCGTAAGGGTCCACGACGTGGCGGAGACGGCGGCGGCGATGCGCCTTGCCGACGCGGTCGACTGCCTGCCTTAGCGGTAAGTGAGGACCGCGAGGACGACGAGCGCCGCGATGACGATGATGAAGAATATCCAGGTGCGGCGGTTGCTCTTCTGATTCGCCAACTTTCTGGCCTGCCTGCACTCGTCCGAGCAATACTGCTCCCCTTCCTGGACCGGATTGTCGCATTGCACGCAGTGCGAATGGGGTGGTAGGCGCTCGGGCATCGTTCCGTGCGAAGTGCGTGGGCTTACTTAACTCTTGCCTGTTTCTAGGCCGGCCCTGCCGAGAGGCCGCGAGCGATCGTCGCCGCCATGGCGATCTTCACCGCGTCCACCGCCACGAACGGGAGGACGCCTATCATGATCGCCTCGATGAGCGGCATCGAGAACGCGAGGCAGAGCCATGCCGCACCGCAGAGCAGGATCATCGACGACCCAAGGCACATAGCGAGCAGGATTTGCGTTCCGGAGCTGCGGGTCGAGGTGAGCCATCCGACGATCGCAGCAGCCACTACGAAGCCAAGGAGGTAGCCGGCCGCGATGCTCGAGAAGGCCGCGAACCCGACCAGCCCGCTGAACCAGCCGAACGCGGCGCCAAGGGCGAGGTACATGCCGACGCTGAGCGGCGCGTGCTTGCCGAGGAAGAATCCAGCGAGGAGGACAGTGAGGACCTCCCCGGTGAACGGAACGGGAGTGAAGGGCAGGACGATCCTGATCTGGGCCGACAACGCTATCAGCAGGGCGAAGGCCCCGCAAGCCACCAGTTTCTCAACGTGACCTGCCTCGTGCCTCCATCTAGCCAGGCCACGGGCGACGGCCACCCGTCTCTTCACATAGACGTTCAACTGCTGCATCGTCAAGACGAGAGCGAACCGACCTTGATAATTATTGTCACGGTCTCTGCGGAGCCGCTTGTGGCGAATACGGCACGGCAACTTTTTTACGCTTCCGCGCGTTGGTATTTGTGTGGGTCAGGGCGGGCCCGGTTCTCCACGGGGACGACAATGAGATCGATGAGAGTGGAAGCGGACCCAAAGCGCTGCTTAGGCTGTCTTGCCTGTGAGGTCGCCTGCGTTGGGGCGCATTCCCCGAGCGATCGCCACCCGAGGCTCCTGGTCTCTTCCGGAATAGACGACGCATCAAAGAAGAAGCGCTACTCCGTCTCGGTAGTGCCGAGAAGGTTCCCGGCCATATGCCGACAGTGCGACGAGCCTCTCTGCGTCACCGTGTGCAAGACCGGTGCCCTCTCTAAGGACCGTTCGGGCGTTGTGATGCTCGATAGCGAGAAATGCTCGGGATGCAGCATATGCCAGAAGGTCTGCCAGTTCGGAGGGATTCGGGTGGACCGCTCGCTCGGCCTCGCCTTCAAGTGCGACCTGTGCGCCGAGACGGGGGACCCGGCCTGCGTCAAGGCCTGTCAGGTCCAGGCTCTAGAACTGGTGACGGAGGGATGATGTACTGGGCCCGGCGACTTGCGATTACCTGATCATCGGTTGCTGCGCTGCTGGTGTCGCTGGCGTAGAGGGCATCCGCCAGCACGACAAAGAAGGGAGGATAGTCGTCGTTGGCGAGGAGGACGTCGCGCCATACACCCGCTGCCTCCTGACCGACTACATGAAAGGCGAGGCGGACATGCGCAAGATTACCTACAGGCCGATGAGGTTCTTCGAGATCAACAAAGTCGAGACGAGGCTGGGCCAAAGGGCGATCAAGCTCGATGTCCAGGCGAAACACGTGACCCTCGATTCGGGGGACATCATAGCCTACGGCAAGCTGCTATTCGCAACCGGGTCCTCAGCCGTACTCTACGACATTCCAGGGAATGATCTCAGAGGAGTGCACGTCCTGAAGAACATGAAGGACGCGGAAGACATCATCGCGTTAGCGAAGAAAGCGAAGAAGGCAGTGGTGATGGGAGGGGGCACGGTGGGTATCTTGACCGCCACCGCCCTGGACGAGATGGGGCTGGACGTGTGCATGACTGTAGCCTCGCCCCACGTCATGTCGCAGAACCTCGATGACGACGCGGCTGCGATCCTCGAAGAGCATCTCCGGGACAAGGGGATGAGGGTTGTCCTCAACGCCCAGGTCGCCAAGGTCGTCGGGAAGGAAAGGGCGGAGGCGGTGAGGCTCGACGACGGCACGCTGATTGAGTGCGGCATAGTCATCATTGCGAAGGGAGTCAGGCCGAACATGGCGCTCGCGGAGCAGGCGGGGATCAAGGTGCGCAGAGGTGTCCTCGTCGACGATATGATGCGCACCTCATCCCCGGACGTCTATGCCGCTGGCGACGTCGTCGAGTGCAAGGGATTCATCACTGGCGAGTACGAGGTGGTGCACATCTGGCCGGTGGCGGTGGAGCAGGGTCACATTGCGGGAGCGAACATGGCCGGGGCTAACGTTTCCTATGCCGGTGTCGTTAGGATGAACACGACGACGTTCTTCGGCCTGCCGGTGGTTAACATTGGCGAGAGCAGGCACACCCTGCCAGGGAATGGAGAGCAGTTCATCGTCTCATCGGACACGAAGGCCAGACGATACAGGAAGGAGGTGTTTCGCGACGGCAAGATAATCGGGGCGATACTCCTGGGCGACTTCGATGACGCCGGGGTGTATACCAGCATGGTCTGCACCCGGGTCGACGTCCGCGCGATAAGGGGGATGCTTCTTTCCGAACAGTTCGACTTCACAAAGCTGGCGGATGCTCTGCTGACGAAGAAGGCGGTCCCTCCGGCCTAAACAGGAGCATAGGGTTATCTATCGCTTAACGGAGTCCACCTCCTCATGTGGAAGATTCTGGGGGAGGAGGCCGTGATCCCTACCATGGCCGACGTGTGGAGGAAGCGCGTCGTCGATCTCTCCAAGGCGAAGAAGGAGAGGGAGAGGTTCCTCGCGCTGCTCGAGAAGGGCGAGATGAGGGTCGTCCTTGATGGAGTGAGGGAGACGTGGATGTTCATCATCAACCTCCCCAGTGAGACGAAGAGGGCCGACCTCGAGTTCCTGGCGAGGTACCTGCAGAGCCTGGATAAGGCGGCCAAGAAGCCGTTCATGGAGATGGACGGAGAGGCGCAGAAATCCTCGATCGTGGTCACGACGGAGGAGTACGGGGACGATTACGAGATAAGGAAGACGCTCCGCGCCAAGTGGAAGAAGGAAGGGTTCCCCGTCGAAGAGGAGAAGTCGAAGGCTCCGGCAAAGAAGGCGGCGACGAAGAAGCCGGTCGCAAAGCCGCCGGCCAAGAAGCCACTTGGGAAGAAAAGCAAGGCGAAGTGAGCTCGGTCTGCCTCATGGCTGGACGCTGGATCATCTTCGCGATTAGTTCCTTCCGCTCCAAATGATCACTGCGATCAGTCCGCCAAACACCGTTACCGAGGCGAGGAGGAGCATGAACGCGCCCGAGCCGATAATCTCGTTCGTCGGCGAGCCTGTGATGGCGAAGCCCCATATGACTCCCTTGGGGGATTTGTCTGTGAGCAAAGGGGCGATCGATTACCTCCAGGCCTTCCTAGCATCATTCAGCCTGCTCAAGCTCTCCGTCCTTGTCGGGGATAGGCCGGGCAAATTCCTTCAAGTCTAGTAGCCGTAGATCTTGGAGAACTTCCGGTCCAGGTAATCGATGAACGGCTGCACCTCGACGTCCCTTCCCGTCACCGCCTTCACTAGCTGTGCCGGGTCGAGCGTGTCGCCCTTCGAGTGCACGTTCGTAGTGAGCCAGGACTTGACGCCGGAGAAGTCTCCCTTCTTGACCGACTTCCTCCATCCCTTCAGGTCCTTGTTCATCTTCTCCAAGAACATCCCGCCATAGATATTGCCCATGGCATACGAGGGGAAGTAGCCGAACGCGCCGCCGGCCCAGTGAGTGTCCTGCATCACGCCCTCGGAGTCGTTCTCGATCTTGAGCCCGAGGTACTTCTCGTACTTCTCGTTCCAGACCGCCGGGAGATCGTCGACGCCGATCTTGCCGACGAAGAGCTCCCTCTCGATCTCGAAACGGATGATGATGTGCAGCCCATATGTCACCTCGTCGGCGTCGATCCTGATCTTGGTGGGCTCTACCCTGTTGACCGCCTTGACGAAGTCGTCCTGCCTAACGCCCTTGAGCGCTCCCTTCGTGAGGTTCCTGAGGATGGGTAGGATATAGGCGAGGAACTCGGGGCTCCTCCCGACCATGTTCTCGACGAACCTCGATTGCGACTCATGCACACCGTAACTCGAAGCCGAACCCAGGGGCTGGAACATCCACTGATGCGGAATGCCCTGCTCATAGAGCGCGTGGCCGCCCTGTGCATGACGCTGTAGAAGCTTGACAGGAACCTGTCCACGTGGTAGTGAGTCGTGATCCTCACGTCATCATAGCAGCCGGTCGTGAACGGGTGCTCCGTCTCGTCTAGCCTCCCTCCTGCACTCGGGCTTGTGGTGTCGTAGCCGATGAACTGCATCGCCGCCAGGGAGATCTTCCTCTGCTGCTCCACGGGCACGGGATAGCTAAGGAACGAGACGTCTGGCTTGACGCCTGAGGCTTGTATGTTATGCGCCGTGCGCATGATGCCCGCTTTCATCTCCTCGAAGACCTTGGCGATCGTCTCCTGCGTCATGCCCGGCTCGAACGTCTCGATCAGCGCGTCGTACGGCGTGGGCGTTTTCCTGATGCCCATCATGATTTCCGCCGCCTTCTTCTTCAGCGCGATCATCTGCTCCAGTTCGTTCCTGTACATCGAGAACGTCTTCGCAGCCTTGGCCTTCTTCCAGGCGACGATCGTCATCGCCTGTTGCTTAGCCAGTGCCTCGACCAGGTCTTCGGGGAGCCCTGCCTCCTGGTCGTAATATCTTCTGACGAGCTCGATGTTGCGCTTCTGGAAGGCGTCCATCTCGCGAAGTGAGCTCTCCGCCTCGAGGGTGGCTAGGAGCTTCGGAATCTGGGGATCGACCAGGATTTTATGCGCCAGGACGTCCATCAGCCCCAGCTGCTCGCTTTTGAGGATGATCCCGCGCGGCGGCATCATCGTTTCCAGGTCCCAGTGTATCATCTGGTTCGCGGTGCGAAGCACGTATTGCTGCTTGTATCGCCCCATCAGGTCATCGTACGATGATTGCAGGCCCGATTGCATGAGAATCGTCCAGTGGAGCGATTGCGCGGTTTTAATGCTTCCCTGTCGCCTGCTAATCAATCGCACGCTTCCGTCTCGGAAATGGAGCGAAGCCGCCGACGCGATTCAAGGCCCATATGCGGGGGAACGAATCGGGCGTGAGGCATACTCTGCTCATTGCCTCTTCAAGGAATGAACGGTCTTGCAGCTCACTCTCGGCCGGAGGTTATATACGGGTTCTGCCGTCCGGAAAGTCGATGACCAAGGCCGACTTCTTCACCTTCTCAGGCAACGGTAGAATTGGGGGATGAACCTGGCCTTTCATTCGATAACCTACAATGACAAGTACCGTTTTGCCACGCTGCACAACTACGGATGCACCTTCCGCTGTGCCGTCTGCAGCTACAAGTTAAGGAGCGGGGCTGATGGCGTTCCCGGCCTGTCATTTCCAAGACCCGAGAGGATGCTCACAGTGGCGGAGATCGAGAAAGCACTCCGCTCGGTCCCGTTGGAGAAGGTCTACTTCATGGGCGGTGAACCGACCGTATCGAGAGAGCTGCCCGAGATTCTTGGATTCGTGAAGAACGAGCTCGGTGCGAAGACATATCTGGGGCATACGAACGGCAGCAACCTCCCGCTGCCGGATCTCGACGGAGCGAACGTCGGTCTCAAGGCGTGGGACGAGAAGGTCCACCTGAGCTACACCGGAAAGCGAAAGGCTCCGATCTTCGCTAACTTCGCTGCCGCCTATCACGCAGGATTGGACATGAAGGCGAACATAGTTTACGTGCCGGGGCTCGTTGATATCGATCAGGTGGAGTCGGTCGCTGCCTGGCTTGCGGACCTGGACCCACGGGTTCCTCTACATATTATGGGGTACATCACGGTTCCCGGACAGGCCTACCGCCCGCCCTCACAAGAGGAAATGTCCGCGGCCATTCATGCGTCGAAGAAACACCTGCGCGACGTCGCGTCGTCCCTCCTCACACCAGAAGAGGCGTTAGACCTGACCGCCAGGGATGACCGGTTCGCGGTGCGACGTATCGCCTAGGAAGGCCTTCAGGATCTCGTCACGACACCGTCGATCCTCGGCGCCGCCATACGGTCATTCTCCGAAGGTTTGACATGGGAGAGGCTGCCAATCGGGCCGCATGAAAGGAATCGCGGCCCGGTTGGGCCCGAAGGCGGTGGCTCGATGATGAACAGCAGCGGCGGCGAACGTCCTCCTGGCCGTGGATGGAGCTGGTGGCGAGTGGTCGGAATCCTGCTCATGCTGCCGATCGGCCTCATCATCGCCTTGATGCTGGTCTACTTCATCGGAGGGAGCAAGGGGTACTTCCCAGGCGAATTCCTCATCGTCCTTATCGTTGCCTTTTTCATTCTGTTCCTGGCGAGGGTCCTCTTCTGGCGTTCGAGGAGGATGTACTGGAGGGAGCGGGTGGAGCAAAGGCAGCCTATCCTCATCCTTAGGGAGAGATACGCGCGAGGTGAGATCACGAAGGAAAAGTATGACGAGATGATGGAGGATCTCACCAGGGTGCATTGAGATTATTCGCTCTATTCTGGTCCGGCACCCTGTCCCGGGCGTCGATAGTGAGATTGCCCGAACCGCATAGCCGACCTTGTGACCAACTGATGGATACGAAACGCCCCGTGTTATTCCCGGTGAATTAGATGGCAGAGGAAGAGAAGAAGAAGGGAACGGCGGAGAAGGCAGGCGAGGTAACGGGGGAAGTGGTCGGAAAGGGCGTGGGAGCCGTCAAGGGGCTAGGCAAGGGTCTGGCTAGCGGGTTCAAGAAGGAGAAGGACAAGGAGAAGAAGTAATCCATTCCGGTCTTCTCGCCGGCAAGAGAGACGATGCGAAGTCTCGATAGCGCCGTTCCTTGTTCAATCGGCTCGTGACGAGAAGACCGAAGGTCTTGCATGTTGGCGTCGCCTTCACGGTTGAATGCGAGATCAACCGTTTGACGTCAGGTCCATTGAAGGGTGTCCGGTCGTTTCTCTTGAGTCCAGGCACTCCATCATCCAGGGGGTGACAAACGGTGATAGAGACATGGCGTGATGCGTTGCCATCAACGATTCCTTCGTCAGGGTTAGACGTTCAGGACTTTGCCGATTTTCTATACCCCTCTGGGGGAAGGGTCAGAACGAACTTGGCCCCTTTCCCCGGCTCGCCCGCCTCTGTGATTGTGACCCCAGTGATGGAGAGTATCTCTTTGGAGAGGAACAGTCCGTGATTCTTTGCGGAGGAATACGTGAAGATCTTCTCTTTCAGATCCGCCGAGATGCCGACGCCGTCGTCTTCGCAGACCACGTCTCGGGGGCCATCCTTCTGCATCGAGTAGAACCGGATCTTCGTCACCGTGCCACCGTGCCTGACAGCGTTGTCCACCAGGTTGTGGAAGACTTTCGAAATCAACGGATCGGCATAGATCTCGACATCTGATGGAAGATCGTTCAAGAGTCGGATCGAGCCGGTCGCGACTTCTGCTGCTCCTGAATCCACTAGTCCCCTCAGGTTCTGCCAGAAGGGGCTCAGAACCCCGATCTCTTCGTACTCCTTGGTAAGATCTATCATCGACGAGATACGTCTTGCAGCGTCCATTGCCTGAAGGAACCGATCTTCGGATCGGAGGCCAGAATGCTGCCTCTGCAACAGTGCGAGGTTCCCCATGAGCAAGGTCAATTGGTTCTTGATGTCGTGCCGGGTGACGTTCGACAGAAGATTCAGCTTTCTGTTGGCCTCCCGCAAAGCCTGCTCCGCTTTCACCCTGTCAGTGACATCGCGGGTGACTCCAAGTACGCTGGAGAATTCCCCGCCGCAGTCTTGAAGTAGGGTCGCGACCACCTCGGCGTCAATCCAGGTGCCATCATTGCCACGCTGCCTTGTTGTAAAGCGGCGAGCCCTACCAGCATCCTCCCCGTGAAGGAACTGCTTGATCCATGTGGGCAGGTGTTCCTCGATCTCGGCGTAGGAATCGGGGTGAAGAACGTCCTTCAGGCTCTTTTGCAGGGTCTCCTCCACCGTGAAGCCGCTCAGCTTCTCGACGCTAGGGCTGACGTACGTGAATCTCTGCGTTGCGATGTCCATTATCCAGATAACATCGTTGACGTTTTCCGCGAGAAGACGGTACTTGCGCTCGCTATCCCGCAGCGCCTGTTCAGCCTTCTTGCGTTCGGTGATGTCAGTATCGGTTCCTTGGTAGCCTCTAAGCATGCCGTCCGTGTTCAGTAGCGGAATGCCGTTTGTGAGGACGGTGATAGTGCGCCCATCTTTCGTCGCTATCGAGTTCTCCAGGCCGACGAAGCGTTCTCGTGCCTTGAACACCTCGAAGGCCACAGTCTTGAGCGACTCGCGCTCTGCTTCCGGGGTCAGATCGTAGAAATGCATCTTGCCGACGACCTCGTCCGGACGGTATCCCCAGACGGTCTCGGACACACGGCTGACGTAGGTGTATAGACCTTCCGGGTCCACCTCCCAGGTTACTACGCCCACGTGCTCGGCAAGCTGCTCAAATCGCGCCTCGCTCGCACGGAGAACCTTCTCGACCCGCTTGCGCTCCGTGATGTCCGTTTCATATACCCGGACCAGGTCCGTCCCTATCACATTCAGAATGCTGGCCTGGATCACTTTCCCGTCGAGCTCAACCTCCCGGATCGTGCGCCCCGCTCCAGATGTTTTCAGCGCATTGATGACCTCCTCGATGTCCTCTGGTAGGAGAAGTGATGGGTCGTCCGGGTGGCCCAATTCTCTCACGATCCTGTAGGCGGACGCGTTCGCATATGTGATGTGGCCTCCGCTCTTGAGTTCTAGAATCGGATCGGGGTTCAGCGAAGGGAAGGAAGCGAGGTGTTCGATGCGCGCTTCGGACTCCTTCCTGGCGGTGGCGTCCTCATAGACCGTTACCACCTCTCCAGAGGGCAGCCTGTAGACGTAGTTCTCCCGGTAACCCACCATCCTTTCATCGCGGTATAGGGAGATGGGGTGAGATTCTGGATTCCCCGTCTGGTAGACTCTTCTGAATACGTCGAGGAGATTCATATCGCGGATGCCTGGGAAGACCTCGGTCACCTTATGCCCGACGACATCCTGCTTTCTCACCTTCTCGATGTTCTGTGCTCCGCGATTGAAGTCCCTTATGATGAAGTCGCTTCCGTCGTCCGTCGCCTCGTACACCACCACCCCGATCCCGATGTTGTCGAACAGTCGGTGATATCGTTCCTCGCTGTCGCGCAGTGCTTGATCTGACCGGCGGCGTTGCACCGCTTGGCTCATCATGTTGACGAGCTCGGCGAACTGGCCTCTGAAGTCGCCGCCCTTCTGCAGATAGAAATCGGCTCCGGAATTCAGGGCCTGCATGACCACCTCCTCCCTGCCCTTGCCGGTGAATAGGATGAACGGGATCTCGTTGCCCTTTGAGCGTATCTCCCTCAGGAGTCGGATGCCGTCCATGTCTGGCATCTGATAGTCCGAGACGACGACGTCGTGTTTCTTGGCCTTCATCAGTTCCAGTGCCTCGAGGGCCGACAGTGTCGTGTCCACTGTGATATTCGGGTCGAGTTCCAGGAACTGCTTGGATGCCTCTAGGAGCACAGGTTCATCGTCCACCATCAGAACTCTAAGGGTCCTTTCCGTAGCGTTCTCTCCAGGAATGCATCGCGATTGGTGTCATCCACTAATCGATATTCTCGTATTTCCAAACTCTCGCCCCAGCTCGAGAGTGGCGATTGGCTCAGAATCGGCAGGTCTTGGTGACGGAGCGATCCGTCAGGAAGGAAGGGGCGGGTCGGTCAGATTCCGACCTGAGTCGTATCCAATGAATCGTGTTATCCAGATATCCTGGAAGTCGTTGCATTCGGTCCACATGAGGGTCCAACGCCATCTGCAGACGGTGTCCTGAATCGTAATTGCAGTGGGTCTGTCCGGACTTGCCACGGTGGCAATCCAGCATGTCGCGTCTTGAAGTCAATAACGCACTTTCCGGCGTTCATTGAGCTGAAACCCCTTCCCTTTCTTTTTGCGTCTCGAAATGGGGAATCTCTGTTCTGTTTCAGAATCTTTGGAGATAGGTCTAGGACTGATTGGAATCACCGTCAACGTGGCGGTTCTCAACGGTGTGTTGAGTTGCAGGTTGCAGCTGAGTATGCAAAATGTAGGAGGCAAAGAGTTTGAGCAAAATGAGAGTACAATGCTGGTATATGTTCGGTGATAGGCTGGGATATCTTGAGCATAAAATGAGCTTAGCTCACTTATCTCAAGCTGAAGAGCTCGGAGTGCTAAGGTCTCTGCGCAACTGTCTATGTTGTATCGATAGCATAGAGAATATGCCGAACTCTCTCAAGGGGGCCTAGATTATGGCAGTTCAGGAGAGAGTTATGCTCAAGTGCGATGGATGCGGTCATGAATGGAGATCTCGGAGAACCGAGGGGAAGGCTCGTCAATGTTCTAAGTGCCGATCACGCAGAATATCTGAGATTCAAGAAAACTTCATAACTTGCGCAGAAAGCATTCCGGGCGTCGGGGGTATTGGCAAACCTGCGGGAAGTCATTCGATCACCCATCCCAAAGGCATTATTGACGCATTTGCTGAGGATCCGCAAGTAAGGAATAAGAGAAAGGAACTTGAGATAGCCAGGCTAGACAGGCAGATAGCCGAGGAACGAGGCCATTTAGAAAACACAGAGACAACGGAACGACTTGCTCTCATTATCAAGGCGTTAATCGAAGAATTGAACGATGAGGGCATGTTAGACTCTGGCTTTTCTGAGTATTACTCACATTATTGTCTATGGTGCGGTGCTGAGGATGATCAGGGAGTGAAAAGGAACTCATCTAATGGCATTCGCAAATGCGTAACTTGCGGACGGGCATAGATACAATGAGGTCGAGGCCTCGATAGATTGGTGAACGAAACTCGACAACACCCAGGCAATCACCGCTAATCATAGATGCCAATATGCAATGGTAATGTAGGCTGTGATTGCATTCTTCACGCGATGACACCAAGATCGCAAAAGGCTAGACTCAAAACAATCACTGACATATGCGACTCTATCACGGCCAACGACATTGAGCAAGGCGCTATTATTATTGAAAAGGAATGGCCCTTTTCAGCCGAGGGCACGTCCAAGGACAACCTAGCTGAGAAAGACAAAGTGCGACTGTTCATAAGGGACAGATTCACCGACCGATACACTGGCGACAGACTAGTCTTTCCAGGAGTCCTCAAACTGATTAACTGGGTGTACAAGAAGGAGTTCCCTTACGACCCAAACTGGACTCCATCAGAATGCCATATGGCCTGGTACTACCTATGCCCCAACATCGACCACTTAGTTCCGTTGTCCAGGGGCGGTCCGTTGGATGATGCGAACAGGATGACGGTGTCCTATTTGACGAATTCGGCGAAATCCAATTTCACGCTCGAGGAGCTGGGATGGGCCATCAAGAAGCCGATAGAGGGATGGGACGGTATGTCTGGGTGGTTTCGCGACTACGTCAAGCACAATCCAGAATGTCTGACAGATGGCTACATAAGGAAATGGAACAACGCCATCAAGGCTCCTCACAGTTGAACCTGGCGAGTTCAAAGGAGAGCCAGACGTCAATGAAGAAATCAAGGAATTCGTAGGCCAATCCAGCTCAGCTCTAATCCCAGGCTAACTCTTTGCTCTCCGATAAACCAGGAATGATAGTAGAAACCCAAGGCCGATCGAAATCACTCCGAGAGCAACGAATAGTACACCTTCGTTCAGGCGAAATGCCTTACCCATTTCCTCATTCCCCACAATCAAAGCTATTCCAATGGTGACGGGAACGCCAAAAACTGCACATACCTCGGCCATTTGCGTTGTCGTCAGCTTCTTTTCTTTCCTTGTCTCCGCGAGCGCAGGAAGCGGGCCCCATGGCGATTCCTTAGATGATCCGATTGCTGTCGGTTCCGGCAGTGGTGTCGCCGGATAGAAATTGTGATCAGTCAAGGGCGGACGGGGCGTTTCGCTCACTTCAGCGGTCGTCGGAGCGAGCGGGACATACCTGGTCACCGGCACTGGCTGATTTCCCCATTTCCTCCATTGGCTCGCTAGTGGTTCGCCCCTCACCCATCCGATAATCTCCCTTCGCAACACGTCCTCTTCTAGGAGGGAGTGTCCAGCGAAAATGGACTCGTAAACGCGCTTGACGCTCTGGACGTTTAGACATGTCAGTATTTCTTTGGGGTCGAACTTCCCATTAGTGACCAGTACTCGCAGCATATCATATCTGTTGCCAGTCGCGGGTAATTCGTATCTCTCCAGGATCTCAGCGAGAACATCTCTTCCGACGTCTGGCTGAACCAAGTCCGAAAAGAAGAGTTGCCTTCTGACGACAAAAGCTCGGAGGGCGTCAATCAGTGGTTGGGCGACCTGGCTCCAAGTAGCTCGCGTTTTGCCGTTCTTCTGATTTCTTCGCTTGGGTCGTCCATGAGAGTGGCGGAATCGCTCCTCGCGCTTTGCAAATACGAAAAGCGGGGTGGCTATAAACAGTAGTCGCCAGCTTTCAATCGGGACCAATCGGAATCTGATGACTTTCCTCTTGACCCCTCTCAAGTCCTCGTCTGCGAACTCGTGTCCAGCGTACGCCATCTGACCAAGGTACCTCACTTTGCCCGGAGCGATCTGTTTGAACAGGTGGATGTCGTTGTGATTCTTGGCTTGGTCCACGATCGCCTTGTTTCCGCGTTCGAGGACCATATCTCCTGTCTGCCCTTCTCCAGTGTAGAGATAGGACCCGTCTTCTTGCCAGCGGTCCTCATACCCGTGCTCCTCTCCTCCTGGACCTGAGAAAAGGAGGATCAATCCGCTGTTCCGCGGAGTTACAATGCCATACTGGCGTTGCCTTTCGCTCCACGCTTTCGAAATTCGGCTGAGCGATTTCGTTGAAAGAATAGCTCTGGATTTTGTTCCGCCTTCGATACTCGGAGAATAGTCCTACGGAACAGTATTGATACTTCTGTCTGGCTCGGTGCCACCATCCGCTGGTCTTCCAGGCCAAATCTCATTGAGAGTGCGCGCTTGACCGTCATCGAAAACCTCCTCGGAATACCACTTCGCTCCGAAGGCCATGACACTAAGCAAGATGGGCACTGTGTCATCCCCCTTCTCAGTCAACGTCCACTCCACTACGCGAGGCTTCTTCTTCACCACGATGGCGCGGATGAGGCCCTCGTCCTCCAATTCATGAAGCCTCAGGGTCAGTACTCTCGGAGTCAATCCTGGAATCGAGCGCAAAATCTGATTGAATCGGACGATCTTCAGGAATGCAATGTCCCGGAGAATGAGGAGCGTCCACCTCCTGCCCAGGACTCCCATGATCGAAACCCGAATGGGGCAGTTCTTGAATCTCACCGCAAGCCCCAGGGCCTCGTTCTCCAGTTCGATCGGCGACTTTCCGGACACAGTATACAATAGGTGTCTTTCGTATTTAAGTAGTATCTTCGATATACTACTATGCTAGATATACTAGAACTCAAAGGACAATCGAAGGTGGTGGAGAAATGATCTTCATAAGCCTCAACAGATTCAGACAGAAGCCGACCACGGCAGCAGCAGCCAAAGTGAACAAGCTGATGGGGAGCGAAGGGATCAAGCCCCTCGGGATGTACGTGACCTTGGGCGGGTACGATTCCGTCGTGATATACGAAGCTCCTGATGAGAAGACGGCATTGAAAGCAGCCCTTGCCGTGTCAGACATCTTTGAGACTGAGACCCTCGTCGCGATTCCCAGAGAGGAGTTCGTAAAGTTCCTCGAATAAAGAAGGCTCCTAATCGTGCGCAAAGGAAGTCTGAAGCGTCCAGCTATGGAAAGACCGAGGGATAATCCAATGGCAGACATCAGCCCCGATGACCGGTCAAGGGGGTGAGGCGATTGATTATCGACACGCATGTCCACCTTTGGCAAAGGAGCATGTATCCAGATGTAATCTTGGACGCCTACATCGAGCCGTTCGCTAACCTTGATGCACTCTATCCTAGAATGGCGGGGCCAGACGACAGAGATTGGCTCTTCATGGAGACTGATTCCGAGGTGCTGATAGACAACATGAAGTCGGCCGGGATCGACCGATCGGTAGTCCTTCCTCTCGACTTCGGACTTGTCGGTCCGACCAGAAAGACAGTCGAGGAACTCAACGAATGGGTCTTTGAGGTGTGCGCCTCGTACGCCCCCAAGCTGATACCCTTCATCGGAGTTGATCCGCAGAGAGGTTACTCCGCGCTCAGAATCGTAGAGGATTGTGTGAAGCGGTTTGACGCGCGCGGAGTGAAGGTCTATCCACCGACTGGATGGAGGCCAGATGACGATAGAATCGCCCCATTCTGGAAGTTGGCAGACGAGCTGGGTCTCATGATCGTTTCGCATTCTGGGGCGGTGTGGGGTCCACTCAATGAGGATCTCTCTAGACCATCGCATTTCGCATCCGTTCTTGATCGCCACGAGAACCTGAGGCTGGTCATTGCTCATCTGGGAGGAGAGTTCCACGACGAACTCTGGCCGCTGCTTGAGAAGTACCCAAATGCCTACACCGACTGTTCGGCGCTTCAAGGCTGGTTTCCTTCATCCCCAGACATGATCATGAGCAGGCTTGCCGAGATAGCGGCGAGAGCTCCAGAAAGGGTGTTCTTTGGGACCGATTGGCCGCTATTCGATCTAGTTCTTCCTCAGGCTGCTTTCGTGGACCTGGTGAGAACCAGCGGCTGGGGTGACGAGGACATGAAGGAAAGACTGTTGGTCAACAATTTCACGAGGGCAATGAGAAGACACTGATCGGAGACCGGATGAAGATGCAAGAAGAGTGGACGACATGAGAATCGGCATCATTGCATGCGAGACCTTCCATCGTGATCTAGATCACATTATTGGGGAAGACACGGATATAGTCTACAAGGAGTATCTGGAATTCGGTTTGCACGAGTGGCCCGAGAACCTTAAGAAGGCTGTTATCGACAAGGTCAACGGCCTGGAGGGAAAGGTGGATGCCGTGCTTCTTGGCTATGGGATATGCAATTCGCTCAAAGACGTCACGAAAGTGATGCGCGTACCGACTGTGCAGCTGGTGGGTGATGATTGCATAGGCGTCATGCTCACGCAAGAGGAGTACGATCGGGAGAGGAAGAAGTGCGCTGGAACGATGTACCATACCCCATACTTCGCCGAAATGAACAGGGAATGGTTCGAGAAGAAGTTGAGGAAGGAACTCCCGAACTACGCAGAACTCGGAGTTAGCGTCGATTGGTTCCTCGAGAAAATGTTCGAAGGATATTCCAGAGTGTTGTTCATAGACGACGGACTTGGAGGTATAGAAAAATCGATGGAGCTATCGAGGCGTTTCGCCGCCGATTTGAAACTCAAGCACGAATGCAGAAACGGTACCCTGGCAATGCTCAAGGCCGGGCTGGCAAGGACCAAGGAGCTCGCTCGCGCCACCGAAGAATCTAGTTAATCAAATTCCCCCAACGGTGCTCTATGAGATCCTGAAACTGGAGGA
>JBEKAR010000040.1:0-12746 GCA_050015815.1 Methanomassiliicoccales archaeon
CGCCCCGAAGTAGGGGAACGCCTGGGCATGATATCCGTCGAGCACCGCGGCCTCCGCCAAGGTCTGCGCCGCCATCACCGCCCCCTGCCCGCCCCTGCCATGGAACCTTATCTCGAACAATCTGCTCCCTCCAGTACGCTCACTGATTGGAAACGCGCCGTATTTAACAACTGCAACACTCACCTCGCAATCCTTTTACCCGATGCGCTCCGGAACTACTTCGATTACATGGCAGAGCAGATGAAGGTCGAGATCCGGTGGCGTAACCCGCTCGGGCCCGAGGACCGTGACCCGTTCCACTTATACTTGAGGTGGGTCGAAAGGAAGGACACCCCCTCGGCGATGGAGGAGGTCTTCAAGATGTGGCTCGCCGACAACGTGGAGGGCAAGAACATGATCGTCTCCGACCTGGAGTTCCTGGTGGACGGCAGGCTGATCGAGCTCGACGAGAAGGAGGAGAACGACTTCTTCCGGCGGGCCAAGGACTCGGCAGGTAAGTAGGGTATCAGTTCAGACGTACGTCAGCCACGACGCGTACTTCTTGTTCTTTCCCCTGGCCGCCTCGAAGAACGCCTTCTGTAGCTTGAGCGTCACCGGGCCCGGCTTCCCGTCGCCGATCACGATGCTGTCGATCGAGTGGACCGGCAACACCTCGGCGGCGGTCCCGGTCATGAACACCTCGTCGGAGACGTAGAGCTCGGAGCGGGTGAAGTCGCGCTCGATCACCGGACTGCCAAGGTCCTCGCTGATCTCCATTGCGGAGTTCCGGGTGATTCCCTCGAGTATCCCCGCGGTCATTGGCGTCGTGTAGACCTTGCCCCGGCGCACCATGAACACGTTCTCGCCGGTCCCCTCGGCGACGTTCCCCGTCTCGTTCAGCATGAGCGATTCGTCCCCGCCCTTGTTCACGGCCTCCAATCGGGCGAGCACGGAATTGATGTAGTTGCCGCAGATCTTGGCGTTCAGCGCCGCTGCTCTGTTGTTCGGTTTGGCCCAGGACGATGTGATGAGGTTCGCTCCGAATTTCACCTTCTCCTCGCCTAGGTACGGTCCCATGTAGACCACCGCGATTGCGATCTTCGTCGGGAGCTTGGCGGGATTGAGGCCGTACGTCCCGGTGCCGTAGTAAGCCAGCGGGCGGATGTAGTCGACCTTCACGTCCTTGTTCGCCGCCACCGCCTCCTTTGTTATTTCGCAGAGCTCGTCGAGCGAATAGGGGACTTTGAGCGAGATGACCTTCGCCGACTCCAGGAAGCGCTGCAAGTGCTCCCTGAGGCGGAATATCACCCTCCCCTTCTCCGTCTCGTAAATCCTGATCCCCTCGAACACTCCCCCGCCGTAATGGAGGCAGTGCGTCATGACGTGGACGTTGGCGTTCTCGTAATCCACCATCTTGCCGTCCATCCAGACCTTCTGACTCGATGCCATTCTCTTCTCTCCGGAACCTAGTTGAATGTACCGCAATAAAAAGCTGGCGTGACACTAGAGAGCATTCACCGCGCGGATGAACTTCTCCGGCTTGCTGCTATCCAGCAGCTTGTCCACCTCGGGCAGGCTGCCGATCATCCTCGCTTTTCCCGCGCCATTGGAGACGAGGGCGTATGCCTCGTGCCTCGTCTCGTCGACCATCTCTGCGTGGACGACGTCGTGCAGCCGCTGCAGGTCCGCAACGACGGTATCTGCTGCCTGCTTGTCCTGTACGGTTAGCACGATCCTCGACTTGCCAGCGATCTCGCATCGGCCGACGACGATGGTGTCGACATTGATGCGCTTCCTCGTGAAGACACCCATTACCCTCTGCATGACACCGAACTCGTCGTTCACCACCATCGAGATTACTTCCATTTCCCTCACCTGCCGCGACCTGTGACGGTCCGCGGATCCGCAATGTCCAGTTTCAGGCAAGCGGCGCGAAGACAGCTCACCCGCTGGGATGCGGCCCGAAGGGCCGGCGAAGCAGAACCGTGAGCTATTGCCAACACACCACCAATCCTCGGGGACTACTCGGAAGAGCGTCCCCTTATCAGATGACCAGAACCTGCAAGCTAACCGTGCCAGAAATCCCGGATACCGCAGGGCTAGACATTGGAGGTGGTGTATTCCGGCTTCCGTATATATACATTGTCAAACTCTGGCATGGTTCTGAGACATCTGGACGCCTGCGGGTCAATGAACGTCCCAGGGCGAAAAGACATAAGTAGAGTTCCAGACAACTCCGGGGAGATCGGCTTGAAGGATGGGGGGTGGCTAGACCGGGCGGACAAGAGGTTGAGGTCCATCCCTCCGTCCAGAAGGACGCTCGTCATCATCCTCGTCGCCGTCGCGGTTCTCGGCACCTTCCTCGTCCTCGACGACCTGTGGCTCAACCAAGTCTTTACAAGCGCCTTCGGGAGGACTACCGACGTCTCGTTCTACCAGGATCGGGTGAACGCGGTCCTCAGCGGCAAGGTCCTCTACCGCGACCTGATGATAGAGTCGCCGCCGCTGATCGTCTTCCTGTTCGTCCCACCGCAGCTGGCAGGCGGATCGAACCTGGCCTATCAGCTCTACTTCTGCTTCTTCACCGTGATGACGGCGCTCGCCCTCTACTGGGGTCTGAGGCACCTCAACGACTACCGCGCTTTCATGGTTGCCATCCTCTTCATCTTCTCCCCCATCACCCTGGTGGAGTCGACCTTGGGCGTTCAGGACGAGACGGTCATCTTCTTCCTCTTCGCCCTGGCCGTCGTCCTAGCTGTGCGCAATCGGGACAAGCTCAGCACCTTCGTCGCTGTCGTTGGCGTCTGGGTTAAAGTATTCACTGGTCTCTTCTACCCGGTCCTATTACTAAGGACAAAGTCATGGCGCGATCGGTGGAAGCAGATCGGCATCATCGCGGTCGTCTCGCTCGTCGTCTCCGGGCCGTTCCTCATCCTCTGCCCAGTCCAGTTCCTGCAGTTCCCGCTCTACTACTTCGGCATCGGAGGTGGCAGCAGCAACGTCACACCGGTCAGCGGCATCTCCGTCTGGGACTATCTCCGCACCGCGGGCGTGGATATCCCGGGCGTCGTCCTCCTGGTCCTCACCGTCGGTTCGTACGTCTTCGCCCTGTGGTGGGGCAAACGAAAAGGGTTCGACTTATGGCGGGCCACCTTACTGGTCACGGTGGCCTTCGTCGTCTTCTACTCGAGGATGTGGGTCGGCTACTTCGAGCTCCCCATCATCTTCCTCTTACCGTGGGCGGCGGAGGACTTCCGCATGGCCTTGCGCACCTTCGGCCTGACCGCGCCTCTGTTCGCGACGCTGCTCTTCACCCAGGACAATCCTTCTTACATACCGATCATCAACATCCCATACGCCTGGCTGGTCGGCCTGCTGCTCACGCTGCTCGCGTTCTACATCCTGGTTGACACTTCGCGCATCTGTTTCTCCAAGGACTCGTTCATCCAGAGGAAGGGGGAAGAATAGACGAAGATCCTGATGGTCACGAAGTTCTACCACCCCCGCATCGGCGGAGTGGAGACGACCGTGAAGGAGCTCTGCGGAAACCTGGTGCGGAAGGGACACGAGTGCACCGTGGTGACCCAGGACAAGGAACTCTCGGGCGAGGAGACGATAGAGGGCGTCAAGGTCGTCCGCTTCCCGCTCGACTCGAGGGCGTTCGGCGGCGCGAACCGTCGCATAGGCCGCTACCTTAGGGATGAGCTCTCGACGACGAGGTTTGACATCATCCATATACATTCTTACCACATCCTTCTCTCGGCCCAGGCAGCCAACATCTGCCACAACAGGTCCCAGCCGTTCGTCTTCTCGGCGCATTATCACGGCAAGGGTCACACTGCATTGCGGGATCTGGCGTTCAGGGCATACCACGCATTCGGGAAGGGGGTGCTCTCCTGGAGCGAGCGGATCGTCTCGGTCTCGGAGTACGAGAAGCGTCTCCTTTTGAAGGACTTCCCGAAGCTCAAGGTCAGGATAGACGTCATCCCGAGCGGAGTGAAGGAGTTCCCGCCAATGAAGGCAGAGCGGAGGAAGGACACTCTCCTCTACGTCGGCAGGGTAATGCCGTACAAGGGAATCGACCACACGCTCGAGGCAATGTCGCTCCTGAAGAAGCAGGGCTTCGAGGTGAAGCTCAGGATCGTGGGTCAAGGCCCGGCCGAACAGCCCCTCAGGGACAGGTCGCGTGCGCTAGGGCTCGAGCAGAACGTGACGTGGCTCGGCGACCTCGTCGAGCAGGACCTGAACCGCGAGTATCGTTCTGCGACGGCGCTCGTTCTGCTGTCGTCGGCCGAGGCGTATGGTCTTGTCGTGGCCGAATCCGTGTCCTGCGGAACACCGGCGATCGTGGCGAAGAAGGAGGCGCTGGTGGAATTCTTGAACGAGCCGGGATGCGTGGGGGTCGACGCCCCGGAGGACCCCGAGGAAACGGCTCGCGTCATACGCGATGTCCTGGAGGGAAGGCTCGCCTCGAAAGTGGGCCCGTTCAGCGACAAGATCGCCTCTTGGAGCAGAATAGCGGAACGGTACGAGGATGTCTACTCGGAACTGGTCGCTTCGAGGAAGTGATTCATCCAGCCATCCTTCCGAGGCGCAGACACAGCTCCCTGACGACCGAGAGCGTCAGATACCTTCCCTTGACGGCTCGCGCCATTTGCCTCGTGATCGGCTCGGAGCGCCCGATATCACCGGTCATGTCCTCCTTCCTCACCGACCTTGAGCTCTTGCCGAGACGGTACGCGTGCCGCATGAATTGCAGCCAGTCCTTCTCCTCTATGTGCATCACGCCCTTGTCGAGGATCGCTATGCTCTTGGATATCGAGTAGACGCGACGGAACAAGAGAAGGTCGTCGTAGACATAGACCTTCGATATCGTCGACTCGTCGAACCCCTCGTAGGCGCGAAGCAGAAGCTCGCACCGGAAGAACCGGGGGTAGAGGTTCGGCCCGATGCCCTTCTCCTTGTCTGCGGCGCGGTGCATCGCCGCCTTCTGCCGGCAAAGGGAGCGCTGCAACCAGCCTTTCGGTTCGTACGACGTCTCCTCGAGGACTAGCATGTCCTTTCCATCGATCTGCCTGACCGCCCTCTCCAGTGTGTCGGGATAGAGCACCTGGTCGGCGTCGAGCAACAGGACTAGGTCTCCGTGGCATTCCTCGACGCCCTTCCTCCTGGCACCCATCGGCCGCCCGGGATAATCGACGATGGTCGCCCGATGCTGCGTCGCGATGACCCGCGTCTTGTCCTTCGAGCCCGAGTCGACGACGATCAACTCGATCCGAGGCCAGGTCTGTGATCCCACCGAGTCAAGGCAGATCGGAAGCGAAGCCTCCTCGTTCAGCGTCGGCACAATGACCGAGACCAACGGCGCATCCTTCTCGGGCATCGGGCGTCACATCACCTATGCCAGTGAAATACTTTCGCGACGGTGGGACCAGCGGGAATGGACCGCCCTGGCAGGGCTGTCTGTAAATATGAGTACTCGAATTACAGCCCGATGAGCGAGGCCAAGTACGTCATCCGCAGCAAGGCCCCACTCCGCATCAGCTTCGCCGGAGGCGGGACCGACGTGCCTCCCTACTCTGACGAGAGGGGAGGAGCAGTGCTCTCGTCCACCATCGACGAGTATGCGTTCTGCACCATCGCGCCCCGCGAGGACAAGGAAATGCACATCAAGTCCCTGGACTTCGCCCGGGACGAAAGCTGGAATGCCGACGGAGGGATCCTCCGCTATGACGGCAACCTAGACCTCGTCAAGGCGGTCCTCAATCACTTCGAGGTGAATCAGGGATTCGACATGTTCCTGCACTGCGACGTCCCGCCCGGCTCGGGCCTCGGAGGCTCGAGCACGGTGATGGTCTCGTTGATCGGCGCCGTCTCCGAGTGGCTGAACAAGCCCATGTCCCAGTACGAGATCGCCCGGCTGGCCTATGTCCTCGAACGCGAGGAGCTCGGGTTCGCAGGGGGGAGGCAGGACCAGTACTCCGCCGTTTTCGGCGGCTTCAACTTCATGACCTTCAAGAGGGACGAGACGATCGTCACCCCTCTCCGCATCAGGGCGGACGTGCTCAACGAATTGCACTACCATGCACTGCTCTGCTACACCGGCAGGACGAGGGAATCGGCCAACATCATCCAGGACCAGCAGAGCGGATACCGGTCGGGGCAGAACACGGAGGCATTAGACAACGCGAAACGCCTCGCCGAGGAGACGAGGGACGCCTTAATGAAGGGCGAGATTATGCGCATCGGCGAGCTGCTCGACGAATCCTGGCAGCAGAAGAAGCGGTTCACCGCGAACATCACCAATGAGCACATCGACGCGATCTATGATACCGCGCGCAGAAGCGGTGCGGTCGGCGGGAAGATATCCGGCGCGGGCGGGGGCGGGTTCATGTTCTTCATCTGTCACTACGATCGGAGGCACAACGTCGCCAGAGAGCTCATCAATCTCGGGGCCGAGGTCGTCAACTTCAACTTCGAGAAGCACGGTCTCCAGACCTGGAGATACCGGGTATGAAGGACCTGGTCAGAATGGAGCTCGAGGAGAGCGCCTCGGTCACCGGCAGCATCGACCCAGAGCCGATCTTGCGCATCGCCGAGCTACTGACCGAGATCCTCCGCTCCAAGCACAAGGTCGTGCTTTTCGGAAACGGGGGAAGCGCGGCGGACGCGCAGCACATCGCCGCGGAGTTCGCCGGCAAGTACCTCTTCGACCGAGAGCCGCTGAACGCCATCGCGCTGACGAACCTCTCGTCGATCACCGCGATCGGGAACGACTACTCCTACGAGAGCATCTTCGAGCGCCAGGTCAGGGCGATGATCAAGGAGGGCGACGCGGTCGTCGGCATCTCCACCTCCGGCAACTCAAAGAACGTGATCAAGGCGGTCCATGCGGCCGGATCGCTCGGAGCGAGGACGATCGGGTTCTCCGGCTCGGGAGGAAGGCTGAAGGACGAGGTCGAGCTCTCGCTCATCGTCCCCTCGAGGAGCACCCCAAGGATCCAGGAAGGGTACATGGCGGCGGCGCACGTAATCTGCGGACTGGTGGAGCGCTCGCTCTTCGGACGGAGCACCGTCTTCATCGACCGCGACAACACGATCGCGAAAGACGTTCCCTATTGCCCGAGGCCGGAGGACATGGAACTCCTGCCGGGAGCGGGCGAGGCGATCAAGAAGCTCAACGACGCCGGGCTCCTCGTCATCGTGATAACGAACCAGTCCGGTGTTGACAGGGGATACTTCAGCGAGAAGACTCTGAACAGCATCCACGAGAAGATGAAGGCTGACCTGGCGAAGAAGGGCGCGAAGGTCGACGGCATCTACCACTGTCCCCACCTGCCCGACGCGGGATGCAAGTGCAGGAAGCCGGAGGTCGGGATGGTGCTGCAGGCATTGAGCGACTTCCCGATCGACCTGTCCGCATCCTATGTCGTCGGAGACAGCGAGCATGACGTCGAGCTCGGAAGGAGGATCGGCGCCAAGCAGATCCAGGTCACGACCTCGTTCACCTTGCTCGACGCGGCGAAGCGAATCCTGAAGGAGCGGAAGGCTAGCGCCCGAAGTCCTTCGTCGACCTGACCTGTTCCCAAACGGGACGGTCGCCCTTGTTCAGAGCGACGTGCAGCGAGGCGTATCCCCTCGCCCCGATCTCCATCAGCACCGCCACGAAGACGCGGAGAAGGTGTCGGCGGTTGTCGCTGGCGAATCCCGCGTAGGCCTTCATCAGCGAGCCTATGTCCCAGGTCGAGAACCTGACGCCGTACCACCTTCTCATGTACCGCTCACCGATGTTGACCCTCGCCCTCTGCCTCAGGAAGTCTCCGATGTCGCCCGGCCCCCGGTTATTAACGACCGCGCCCGGTACGTACACCGTCCTCAGTCCGCGCTTCTCGCTCTCCATCCGTATCAGGTCCTCGTCTGATTGCGTTCCTTCGGGGAGGACTAGCCCGAGAGGGCGGAACGCCATCAACTCGCCGATCTTCGGATCGATGAGCGCGACGCGGTGGTGCATGTCCCAGAGCATGTGGACCGCGAACCCGGAGAACGAGTCCTTCGGATTCGTCGGAACGGGATGGCCGCCGGCGACCCCGACCTTCGGGTCGCGGAAAGGTTCAAGGAGCGCCTGCAGGCAGCCAGGCGTGAGGCGGTTGTCCGCGTTCACCAGGACGAGGATGTCGCCCTTCGCGAGCCCCATGAAGAGGTTGATCGCGGCGTTCTTGCCCTTCCTTTCCTGCTGCACAACGAGCTTGGCTCTCGGGTCCCTCTTTTCATAGGCTCGAGCGATCTCGTCCGTGCGGTCGGTGCTGCCACTCGAGACGACGATCGTCTCGACGAGCTCGAACCCGCTCAGCTCCTGCGACGATATCGACTGGAGGCAGGGGAGGAGGTTGTTCTCCTCGTTGTAGGCGCAGACTCCGATCGAGACGCCGGACATCGGAACGCCACATAATCGCCTGGCGGTTATTTAGAGATGATACGGAACGCAAATCCTGGACTATGCGAACGCTGTCTTCCCAATCCCACCTAGATGCTCTCGCCAACCCCCGTAAGCAATAAATATCGCTACGGGCTTCTTTCCGCCGGAGTGGGAATGGCTCAGAAGACATCGGACTATTACGTCAGGCTAACGATAGTTCTTCCCACTTTCAATGAGGCCGACAACATCGGCAACATCATCCCCGAACTTTTCTCGATGTACCCTGGCGTCCGCATCATCGTCGTGGATGACTCGTCGAGGGACGGGACCCCATCGGTCGTCGAAGCGATGGCGAAGCAGTATCCTGGCCTGAAGCTAATCGAGCGCAAGAACACCCGACGGGGGTTGACCGCCTCGGTCATGGAAGGGATACTAGCCGTCGAGACGCCCTACTTCATCAACATGGACGCCGATTTCCAGCATCCTCCCGCTTCGGTCCAGGGGCTCTATGCCGCCCTCGAGGAAGGCGCCGACCTGGTGATCGGGACAAGGCAGACGATGGGACCGCTGACGTTCTTCCGGCGGATCGCATCGCAGGGCGCGCACAAGCTCGCCGCGACGTACCTATGGTTCAAGCATCAGAAGAGCTCGACCGACCTGATGAGCGGCTTCTTCGGCGGGCGGACCGATGTCGTGCGTGACGTCATCGTGAGGAAAGGCGATGGGTTCGAACGGAAAGGGTTCAAGGTCCTCTTCGATATGCTCAAGTTCATGCCGAAGGACGCTAGGTACACCGAGGTCCAGTACACCTTCGGCGACCGGACGAAGGGTACGTCGAAGCTCAATGGCCAGGTCGTTCTATCGGTCATGAAACAGTGCGGACCGGTCGGGAAGACGACCGGCTTCTTCCTCGAGTTCTTCTTGATCAATCCGGCCGGACGGGTGGTCGGGCTGCTTCTCCTCGCCGCGATCTTCATGTTCGCGGTCATGGTCACCGGCGCTCCCCCGCCGAAACCGTGAATCGAAGTCGCTCAGCAACGTATTTCTACGCAGCGCCTACAATAGGGAAGCGGTGTTTGATTGAGGCAGTTCGAGGTCTATGTACAGAACAAGCCAGGCGAGGTCGCAAGGCTTGCAGAGGTTCTGGCCAAGAACGCTGTGAACGTAAGGGGCATCTCCACCGACCTAGCAGGGACCCCTGGGATCGTACGTGTCATCACTGACGACGAAGCGAGCGCGCGTCGGGTGCTGACGAGCGGGGGCATGGAGTTCAAGGAGCGCGACGTGCTCGTGCTTTCTCTCCCTGACAAGCCGGGAGAGCTTGCGAAGATGACGAAGAAGCTCGCCAGGGCCGGGATCAACATCGAGAGCCTGTTCATCCTCGGACCGAAGGCCTCCGAAGTCCAGATGGCCATCGGCGTGGACCAGAGGGAGAAGGCGCAGGAGCTGCTCTCTAGGTGACCTTCGGCTTGTCCTCGGAGCTCTTTCCTTTCCCGTTCGATCTGACGTTGACCAGGACGATTGCGAGCACAATGAGGACCGCGCCGATGAGCGTGGGCCATCCTGGCACCTCGCCGAGGATGATGAGGGCGAAGATCATGGCGAAGACGATCTCCAGGAGCAGTATGATCGAGGAATCGGTCGCGCCCATTCCCTTGAGGCCCATGATGTACAGGAGCCATGCTGCGCCAGTGCATACGACCCCGAGGTAGAGGATAGACAACCCTCCGGCCATGTCGAGTGCCGCCGCATGGCCGAATGCCAGGGCGAGCGGCACCGATGTGACCGCGGCGGTTGTGACCACCGCGGCGGATGTCATGAACGGCTCCGTCCTGCGGTCGACCAGCTTCTTCTGGTACACGATGTAGAAGGCCCACACAATCCCTCCGCTGAACACGAGGATGTTGCCGATCAAGCTCCCACTGGCGAGCGTCGACATGTCGCCTCCGGTCGCGACATACATCACGCCGAGCAGGCCGAGGATGAGGCCTAGGACGGTGTACCGGCTGGCCCTTTCGTTCAGGACGAAGTAGGAGATGACCGCGACGAAGACCACGTTGATGTCGACGAGGAGAACGGTGTTCGTGGCGGTGGTCGTGGTCAGACCGACGTTCTGCAGCGTCAGACCGATGGCGTTGAGGAAACCGATGCCCCAGACCATCGGATCGCGGAATATCTTCGTCTCGAAGGTCTTCATGGCGAAGGCGATAATCAGCAGGACCTCCGCCCCGATGACCCACCTCCACATGCCAAGGTAGTACGGGTCGACGTTCGTCACTCCTATCTTCGCGGCGACGAACGATGTGCCCCAAAGGAAGCTCGAAAGGATGAGCAGTTGCCCGTACTTATCGACCTTGAGCTTCACGCGCCGCCGATGAACTAATAGACTATTTCAATAGACCGGTGAAACGGGCTAGTCCAGCGTGGCACTTGATAGCGTCATGCAGGGTTCGATTACGCGGCCGTCGGCAACGACGCAATCGACTAGGACGGACGACTCCCCGACGTTGCAGCCTTCTCCGAGGACGCAGCCCTTGAGCTTGGCGTTCGGGCCGATCGTGCAACCGTTCATCAGGAGCGAACCCTCGATCCTGGCGCCCTCCCTGATCGAACACTCATCCCCGACCACAGTTCGCTCGATGGTCGCGCCTCTGGCCACGGCCGTTCCCTTCCCCAGGTAGGACGGGCCGATGAGGGTTGCTCCGTCGGCACGGAACCCAGATCCAGCGAGGTGCCCCTCGACCGTGGCCCCTGGGACCTTCATGGCCGCGCTCTTCCTTGCCGCCATCTTCAGGTTCGCGTCGAGCAGATCGGCAGGCCTGCCGATGTCCTTCCACATCCCCTCCAGCTTCGAGCCGAAGAGCGGACGCCCCGCCTCGAGCAGAATCGGGAAGAGGTTCTTCGAGAAGTCGAACTTCGTCGCCTTCGGTACGTATGACATCGCCTCCTTCTGCATGACGTAGACTCCAGCGTTGATCAGATTGGAGAAGACCTCGTCGGCCTTCGGCTTCTCCTTGAAGCGGACGATCCTTGATGTCTCGTCGAGCCCGACGATGCCGTATTCGGTCGGCCTCTCGACCTCTGTCAGCGCGATCGTCACCGTCGCCTTGTTCTTCCGGTGAGATGAAACGACCTGCGCCAGATCGATGTCCATCAGCGTGTCGCCGTAGATCACTAGCGAGGTCTCGTCGAGCCGGTCCTCAAGGAGCTTTACCGCCCCAGCTGTCCCCATCGGCCGGTCCTCGTATGCGAACGAAACGTCGATGCCGAGACCCCTGCCCTTTCCGAGCGCCGCCTCGACCGCGTCGGAGCGGTAGCCGCAGGAGAGGATGATCTCTTCGACCCCTGCCGAGGCGAGCGAGCCGAGCATGTACTCGACGCAAGGCCTTCCCAGAACAGGGAGGAGCGGCTTCGGGCGGTTGTTGGTGAGAGGCCTGAGCCTCGTTCCCTCTCCGCCTACTAGGACCACAGCCTGCCTTGCGCCTGGCTTCATGCTCTGACAAGCGACGAATCCTGGCGTCGATATATAAAGGGTCGCTGTCGACGCTCAGGCCTTGAACCTGGCCACGTTGTCGTTGCGCTTCGCCCCTATCGCCTCGGCAACGGGACCGCACTTCGCTCGCATCAGGAACAGCGTAGGAGGGAGCCTCCCATCCCCGAGCGCCTCGAAGTTCGCCATGCCCTTAGAGACGATCACATCGACCGTGCCTAGATCGCGCCGCAGCTTCGCCCCTGCCTTCACGGGGTTCAACCCTACGGCGAACTGGCCGGTGCTGAGAAGCCCGTCGAACTCCTTGTCCAGTCCGACCCTGAGCGCATCCTCCATCGTCACGTCGGTCAGGATCGGCTTGCCCTTGACAACGCCGATGACCTTAGGTCCCATCGCCTTGATCTCGCGAACGAGGAGACGGTCCAGCACCGACTCGCCGCAGTTGTCCAGCAGATAGAGGACCTTCTTCGCCTTGACGAACCTCTTCCTCGCCTTCTCCAGGTCGTTGACCGCGAATCCCTCCGCGACGATGCCCTGGAACCGGTCGGCCAGCTGGGTGGGACTGTCGACGCTGGCATCTATCCCGAAGTCGACCACGTTCCCGGCGACCGAGCAGAGCGCGGCGGCTTCGAGGCTGTTCTTCGATTGCTTGACGAACGCCTCAGCCCTGGGAAAAACCTCCAAGGCGACTTCATCGCTCTGGATCTTCAACTTCCTGTATGGGTCGTCCGTACCGGTGATGGCGTAGACGGCACGGTGCACCTCCGTGGCCAGGGCGGCCGAGTTCATTCCCTTGGCGTACTTCTTGTCGAGTATCTCGAGCGAAGCGGCCATGGCCTTCTCCGCCTTGTCTGGGGCGAC
>JBEKAR010000041.1:0-12598 GCA_050015815.1 Methanomassiliicoccales archaeon
TGACGGTCCAGTAAATGGATTACACTCCGTACATCATCCTGATCGCAGTCCTCGTGGCCTGGATCGCTTTGGTCATCTACATCAAGAAGAAGGGGATACTGTCCAAACGCGGCCTCAGCACCTACGGGCCTCTCCTGATGTTGAGGACCACAGGCGGAAAGAGACTGATCGACCGCCTTGCCAAACCGAAGCGCTTCTGGCTCTCATTCGCCACCGTGGCGAAGGTCATCTGCCTACTGGTCGGCATCTTCATCATGGCCCTTCTGGTCTGGGAGGCGACGATCGTAAATCAGATTCCAGCGGATCGCGCGCCCTCGCCTCAGATGATCCTCGGCATACCGGGCATCAATCCAGTGATCCCGGTCGTCTACGGCATCATCGGCCTGGTCGTCGGCATCGTGGTGCACGAGTTCGCCCACGGCATCCTGACACGCGTTGGCAACTTGAAGGTGAAGACCCTAGGCGTCGTCCTGTTGATCGTGCCTCTGGGCGCGTTCGTCGAGCCTGACGAGGAGGACATCGTCAAGACTGACCGCAAGCGCAGAATGAACATCTACGCCGCTGGCCCAGCGATGAACATCGTCGTCGCAACGATCTGCGCCATGCTGTTCTGCGTCGCGTTCATGGGCTCGGTGACCCCGGTGAGGGAGAACCCAGTGGTGACAGGGGTAGGCAGCAATAGCCCAGCAAGCGTGGCCGGCCTGAATTTCGCCTCTCAGATCACTGAGATCAATGGCGCAAGCATCAGGAGCCTCACCGACTTCACGAACCTTTCGGCGCCGACTCCAGGCCAGATGGTTAGCGTTAGCTATTACTACAGCGGCGAAGCCAAGACGGCACCCGTTGCCGACGGCCTCACTCTGGTGAGCATCGTTAGCGGTCTGGCCGCAGATACCTCAGGCATGAAGGTCGGGATGACGTTCGTCAGGCTCAACGGCACGATCGTGGGCAATCAGGTTGGGCTTGAAGCGATCTTGAACCAGACGAGGCCCGGACAGATCGTCAATGCGACGATGCTCTCGTACGACTCGGTCTCGCAATCCTACGTCACTCAGAACCTGACCGTGACACTATCAAGCCGTACCCATTACTTGATGCAGGTCTCTCCCAGCCTGGTCAGTTCGACGACGAAGGACATCGGTTTCCTCGGTGTCAACACGGCCTACATGGGTCTGGTGATGAACTCGCCGAACGCGCTCATCCACCGCCTGCAGAACCCGTACGCCGGAGTGAGCGACGCGGGTGGATTCATCGGTGACACGCTGCTCTTCATCGCCCTGCCGTTCCAGGGTCTGGCGCCGGTCGAATCGCCGCTCGCCAGCCTATTCACTGCGGGAGGTATCCTTGGTGCCCTGCCGGGAGGGCTCTTCTGGTTCGTTGCGAACAGTCTCTACTGGATATTCTGGATCAACCTCATGCTCGGGATGACCAACGTGCTGCCGGCCGTCCCGCTGGACGGGGGTTACCTCTTCCGCGATGCCATCGACGGGATCGTCACGAAGTTCAAGAAGAACGCGACGGATCAGGAGAGGCAGAAGATCGTCGCCGCGCTGACCTATCTGCTCGCCATTACCGTGTTCTTCCTGATAATCTGGCAGTTGATAGGTCCTCGGCTTCTCTAGCGCCGGCGGTCCGCATGGTTGCACTCGGGGCAGACGTCGTAATCCACGGACGTGATGTTAGAGAACAGCTCGTAGACCTGCCCGCAGCGTGGGCACTTCTTGAACACAAGGAACGGGGCGACCAGACTGTCGCATTCCGTCACCCTGTTCCGCCTCATATCGACACAATCGACCTCCAGGCAGTTGTCGCACAGGCTGCGCCGTCTAACGTTCACGAGCATGTGGTTGCTTACCTGGACCCTTGTCACTCTTCTCTCACCATCATAAGCGTGTCAATGTCTATCTCACTTGCCATATTGTATTTGAAGATTGTTAAGACGCGTTCGCTGGATCGACTGGATGATGAAGATGAGATGAAAAGTGAAGGAGTGAATGGTTTGGTGGCGAAGGTCCGGGTCATGAGATGTTGTTCCTCACCCGGTCTTTGAGCTCGCCGAGCTTCCCCTTGTTCCAGCTGTTCGTCTTGGAGAAGAAGCCCGTGACCCTCGTGATACCCTCGACGTTGGGCGATTGGCAGATCGGGCAGGTCGCGCTCAACCCCCTCGTCGTCCTGCCGCAGTCAAGGCAGGAGGTGAACTCCGGGCTGAAGGCGATCTGCGCGTTCTGAGTCGTCTCGAAGGTCTTCCTGACGAAGGAGGCGATGCTCTCCGCCGGCGGCTTGTGTTCCCCGAGCCACACATGCGTCAGCGACCCGGCGTCGATAAGCGGGTGGAACATCCCTTCCTGCTTCACGCGCTCGATTGCGCTGATCGACGCCCCCACGTTCATGTAGGTCGAGTTTGTGTAGTAGACCTCTCCGGTCGACTTGTTGCCTCGGATGACCGTCGGCGCCTGGAGGGGATAGTACTTCGCGTCGAGCCTGGCGAAGCGGTAGGCGGTCGACTCCGCCGGCGTCTGTTCCAGCGGCATCTTCACGCCATACTCCTTTCCGAACTCCTCTGCGTCCTTTTTCATGTTCGCCATGACCTTGAGGCCGAACTTGACCGCGTCCTTGGACTCGTGCATCTGCATGCCTGTGTGGTACTGCACCAGCTCGTTCAACCCGACCATGCCGACGAGGAACGACGCCCTGTGAAGCCTGTAGTATGGCTCGCCGTCGAGGTTCATTGTGAGCAGCGACAGCGGACCCTGCTTGCCCATGTCGAGGAGCTTCGAGATGAACTCTTTCTTCTGGACGTGGGCTTGGGCCACCATCTCCATCCTTTCGCGGATGATGTCGAACAGCCTTGCGTCGTCTTGGTGCGCCTCATACGCGATGCGCGGCAGGTTGATCGTCACGTTCTGCATCGCGGAGTAGCGCATCTTCCAAGGCGTCTTCGCGTCTTCCAGGTCCTTCTTCTCGAGCTGGAAGGCGAGGCGGCAGCACTCGCTGATCTTCGCCGTGTTCCCGCGGTCGAAGACGAAGTATGTGTTGCCCTTCTCCGTCGCGACCTGAGAGATCTTCTGCAGGAACTCCTCGTGCCCCTCCGTCTTGAAGAACTTCTCCGTCATGTGCACGTTCGGCTTGGGGAAGAAGAACGGACGCCCGAGGGCGTCCCCTTCAAGGTAGACATCAAAGAGAGCGCTGACGAACCTCTGTCCTTCCTCGAGGTAGTCCTCGTAGTTCGCGCCAGTGAATTCCCCCTTCGGGCCGATCGCCGGGACGCCGACGAAGTGGTCCGGTATCTCCCAATAGAGGTTCAGATCGCTGAATATCGACTGCCCGCCGCGAGCGACGGCCTGCTGAGCGAACTCGTAGATCAGGATCTGGGCGAGCTGCTTCATGCGCTTGTCGTCGACGTTCTCCAGGTACGGCGCCAGGAACAGATTCACCGCATCCCAGCCGATCGCTCCCGCGAAATGGCCCTGCAGCGCTGCGGAGAACTTGATGATCTGCTCGATGAGCACTTCAGGGTGCTTCGCTGGCTTCGCGATCGATATCGCGTTCGGCAGGTTCAGGCCGAACTTCTTCACGTATTCGATGCTCTGGCCTGAGCAATATGGCCTGTCAATCATTCCTAGATCGTGGAGGTGGATGTCGCCCCGCATGTGCGCGTCCGCCAGGTCCTGAGAGAACACCTCAAGCAAAGCGAACTCCTTCTTAATCCGTTCCGAGAGCGTGAGGTTCGTCGCCTCAGGCCCGTGCGGAACGTTCGCGTTCTCCTTGTTGGGGCTCATGATGATTTGCCGCGCATCGTAGAGCGGCACTCCAAGGCGGGTGTGCTGCCTACGCACCTTGGCGAGACCGTATTCCACTAGTTTTGCGTTGGTGAGCTCTCGGATGAGCGGAGCCGTCACGAAGTCTAGCTCGAGCTCGACTATCAGCTTCTCGACTTCACGAGCGACGATCGACGCAGCGTCCTCGCTGATCGTCGTTTCCCTCATCAGAGCGTCGAATATCCTGCTCCGGTCCCACTTCTTGATCTCCTCGTCAGAGGTCCTTACGAACAAGGAAAGTTCTGTCGACTCCTTCTCGTCGGAATAGATCAGCCCGGGCTCGTTCATTCCTCGAGATTCAGTCGAAGACTCCGTCCCTTTCATGATGTCACCTGATTAATTGTCTCTTGATGTAAGTAGGGGTGACTGTTAGTACTCCCCATCCCCGTTACTCAAGGCAATCAGGTGCATTGTCCGTGTGATATCAACTAGCTTTCGGACAACGACCAGATAACAAAAACGCCGTTAAGGAAGCTTAATATTACCATATTTGTTACCATATCTGTGAGCATATGTTCCATCCAGAGCGCGACCTGAGGCTTGTCATCCTCGACATCATCAAGGAAGACGGCAAATCGATCAGTGCGATCTCTCGGGAACTCGAGAAGCGCGGATTCGAGTTGCATAGGCTCATTCTGACTGGATATCTCCGAGCCATGACCGACCTCGGCGTCGTGCGCGAGAGGGATGTTCCGCCTTCTAAAGTCTATGCCCCCATCAAGGGTAAGGAAGGGGACATCTACAAGCTGATAGGGGAGGCGTCACGCCAAGTGGCCGGCGACGAGGATGCAGCCGCCCGTCTCACATTGTTCTCACTCTGCAGACTGTTCCACCGACCAGTGTTCCAAGAAGAACTGGACAGGGCAGGCGTGTCCGGCGGACCGGTCGGCCGGGCGGCGACCAGGGAGGAGCGGCTCGAAACGAAGCAGCTTCTGACCAGATCGGGCTTCAAGATCCCCGATAGTAGTAAGGCTTTCCTTCTTGACGACAAAGAGTTGGAGCCTCAGTACTGCGAACTCATCGCCCGCGTCCTGATCTCGGAACGGGACTTCGCCTACCTCGTCATGGAAACAAAGCAGACAAAGCTCAGTCTCTAGGGCTGGGGTCAACTTTTTAACGTCCAAGTATGTTGCAGAGGCATGGACCTCCAGTCACTGATCGCCGACGTCAGGACGCACCCCGGGGTCACGAGGAAGCGGACGATCTCCGAAGTGATCGACTTCTTCCCTGAGATGAGCGGGCGCAACGTGCTCGCGGCCTATGGCGAGGACGCTGCGGTAATCGAGTTCGGCGACAGCGTGCTGCTACTTGCAGCCGACGGCATAATGGAGTCGCTACTCAAAGCGAATCCGTTCTTCGCCGGATACTACTCAATCCTGGTCAATATCAACGACATTTCGGCGATGGGCGGAATCCCGCTCGCCCTTGTCGACGTCCTCTCGATGAAGGAGGAGAAGGTCTGCGGACAGGTCATGAGGGGCATGCAGAGTGCGGTCAAGAAGTTCGGCGTGCCGGTGGTCGGGGGCCATACGCACCCCGACTGCAACTACAACGCCGTCGACGTGGCGATCCTCGGCACGGCTCGCAAGGAGGAGGTCTTGTACAGTCACACCGCCATGGTTGGCGACGACATTATCTTCGCATCGGACCTGGACGGTTACTACCCGGAGAAGCTCGACTTCGCCTGGGATACTACAAGCAAGAAGGACCAGGAGATCGTCCGGAAGCAGATGCTGATCATGAACGCCATCGGCAGGAAGCGCCTCGCCCACGCCGCCAAGGACATCAGCAACCCAGGCTCGCTGGGCACGCTCGGAATGTTGCTGGAGACGAGCGGCAAGGGTGGCAGGGTGCGCATACAGGACGTGCCGACGCCGAGGGGGGCGGACTTCTCGCAGTGGATTCGTTCATATCAGGGATGCGGATTCGTGCTAACCTGTCGTCGCGCGTCGACGTCCGCGCTGGTCGAGGAGTTCCGCTCGGTCGGGGTCGAGGCAGCGGCGGTGGGAACGGTCGACGCAGGTCACAAGATTGTGGTCGATGACGGCGAAGAGAAAGGAGCGCTGTTTGATTTCGCCAAGGACATCATCACCGGTTGCGGTCCGGGTAGGGTCCCGTGTCGCAAGTGAACCTCCTGCTCACTGCCTTCTTTCAGAAGGTGCTAGGCCACGGAGGTTGCCGCCTGGTCCCGGGCATGTGATCCAGTCGTCTTCTCAGCCCCGCCCCCCTTCGAGCGCCGGTAGTCCAGGGTTAGGCTGCTCCCGTCAGGGTCTGACCCGTTCCCCCTGATCAGGGCCAGGGGCGTGGCCCTCCAGCTACGCCGCGAGACCGCCGCCGGCCCCGAAGGACAGAGCCTCATAGTCGACGACTGGGCAAGCACGGTTCCAGTTACGTCGTCCTCCGCTGTCACCCCCGCTATCGACGGTTCACGGTGTACAAGGGCACGCCGAACGTCCCGGTCAAGCCTAGCGAGTCCCGATTACCCCATCGAGCTATTAATAGTTATTTCGGGGCCGAGCCTTTCATTCAGGCAATCTGGACGCATTCCTTCGCAGCGGGAGCGGACGGCCAAGCGAGGGAAAAATAGTATAACTCGACGCTCCAATCGAATGCCGACAGAACATGGAACGGTCTGGGGTTCAGGAGAAGCCTTCGTGGCTGAGGGTCAGGATTCCCTCGCTCGAGAGGTTGGAGACGGTGCGGGGCAAGCTGAGATCGAAGGGAGTTACGACGGTCTGCGATTCCAGCCGATGCCCGAACGTCGGCGATTGCTGGGGCAGGGGCGAGGCGACCTTCATGATCATGGGGAAGGTCTGCACGCGCTCTTGCCGGTTCTGCGCCGTCGAGCACGGAGAACCTTCCGTTCTCGACGCCGGCGAGCCGAAGCGGGTGGCCGAAGCGGTTGCATCCCTCGGCCTGAGATATGTCGTGGTGACGTCGGTCACGAGGGACGATCTGGCGGACGGCGGAGCGGGCGCCTTCGCTTCCGTCGTCGAAGGGATGCGGACGGCCTGTCCTGATACTAGAGCGGAGCTGCTAATACCAGATATGAGGGGGGAGCGAGGCAGCCTCGAGATAGTGTCGAGGAGCGGCGCGTCGGTCATAGGTCACAATCTTGAGGTTGTCCGGTCACTGCAAGAGATCGCGAGGGATAGGGCGGCCAGCTACGACCGTTCTCTTGACGTCCTGGACTTCCTTTCGCGCGAGAGCAACGCATCCATCAAGAGCTCGATCATGCTCGGCCTGGGGGAGGACGCAGCGGAGGTCCGTCTAGCCATGCGGGACATGAGGGACGCAGGCGTGGAGATAGTCACAATCGGACAATATATCGAGCCAAGAGGTGCGAATTTGCCAGTCAAGCGCTACGTGCCACCGGTGGAGTTCGAGGAACACGCCGCCTACGCGCGCTCGCTCGGCTTCCGTTCGGTCCTCGCCGGTCCCTTGGTAAGGAGCTCGTATCATGCCTCGGCCGCTTTCGAGGATTCGGTCATGGGGGACTCTTGATGCGGTTCGAAGACTTCGACCCACTCGATGGCAAGATGCTTCAGGTGGTCGACAAGGACGGAAAGGTCGTGAGCCCAGGGCTCGAACCGAGCCTGGATAATGAGTTCTTGGTTAGAAGTTACCGCACGATGCTCCTCACCCGTATCGGCGATGAGAAGGCGGTCAGGCTGCAGCGCCAGGGCAGGATGGGCGCATATCCGTCGAGCCGCGGGCAGGAAGCGAGCCAAATCGGCCCGGCCATGGTGTTGGATAGGAGCGATTGGTTGGTATGGGCGTTCCGCGAGCTCGGGGCGCTGCTCTGGCACGGCGTGCCGCTTCATCAGCAGTACCTTTATTGGATGGGCAACGAGGAGGGAAGTAGGTATGCCGAGGGTGTGAACGTAACCCCGTCGGTCGTGCCGGTGGGTTCGCAGATCCCTCACTCCGTCGGGATAGCCTACGCCTTCAAGTTCCGCGGCGAGAAGTCGGTGGTCCTTTGCTACTTCGGCGACGGCGGCAGCTCGGAGGGGGATTTTCACGAGGCGCTCAACTTCGCTGGGGTCTTCAAGACCCCTAACATCTTCGTTTGCCAGAACAACCAGTGGGCGATATCCTTGCCTCGAGAGAAACAAACCGCCGCCAAGACCATCGCGCAGAAAGCCGTCGCCTACGGTTTCCCCGGCATCCAGGTCGACGGCAACGACGTCCTCGCGCTCTACGTCGCGGCGAGGGAAGCGAAGGACAGGGCGAAGAACGGCCTCGGCCCGACGCTGATCGAGTCCTACACCTATCGGATGGGCGATCACACAACATCAGACGATGCGACGCGCTACCGCAACAAGGATGAGCTGAACTACTGGTTGGACCGCGACCCGATTAAACGCTTCCGTATCTACCTCACGAACAAAGGGCTCTGGGACGACAAGAAGGAGAAAGAGGCGGTCTCAGACTGCGACCGATTGGTCGAGGAAGCGGTGAAGCAGGCAGAGAACCACCCGCTCCCCGTCCTGGAGGACATCTTCCGCTACACCTATGCCGAGATGAATGCAAACTTGACCGAACAGCTCGAGGCCCTTCGCCGGGACCTCTCTAAGGAGGCGAAGGAATGACCGCCATGAACATGGTCCAGGCGATCAACATGGCCCTCAAGGAGGAGATGCAGCGCGACCCGACGGTCCTCGTCCTCGGAGAGGACGTCGGCATCGATGGGGGCGTCTTCCGGGTCACGGAGGGCCTCTACGACATGTTCGGGGGGAAGAGGGTCATCGACACGCCACTGGAGGAAAGCGGCATCGTCGGCACCTCGATCGGCATGGCGATGAACGGTTTGCGGCCGGTCGTTGAGATACAATTCCTCGGGTTCATCGAAAGCGCCTTCAACCAGCTGGTGTCGCATGCGGCCCGCATCAGGAACCGCTCACGCGGAAGATACACCGTCCCGTTAGTCGTCCGGACGCCGTACGGTGCGGGCGTGAGGGCGCTCGAACATCATTCGGAAAGCACCGAAGCGCTCTTCTGCCACATTCCCGGGCTGAAGGTCGTCATCCCCTCGACCCCGCTCGAGGCGAAAGGGCTTCTCAAGGCCTCGATCCGCGACCCGGACCCGGTGATATTCCTCGAACCGACGAGGCTCTACCGATTGCTCAAGGAGGAGGTTCCCGAGGGCGAGTACCTGCTACCGCTCGGAACGGCTCGACTTGTACAACCCGGAAATGACGTCACAGTGATCGGTTGGGGGGCCATGATGGTACAGATCCAGAAGGCTGCCGATCAGGCGAAGGAAGAAGGGATATCGGTCGAGATAATCGACCTGCGCACCGTCTCGCCGATCGACACGACGACGATTCTTGAGTCGGTGAACAAGACCGGGAGGGCGGTGGTAGTGGCCGAAGCGCCCATGACCTGCGGCGTCGCGGCGGAGGTCGCGGCGAGGATCGGGGAGAGGGCGCTACTCTCGTTGAAGGCGCCGGTGCAGCGGGTGACCGCTCCCGATGTTACGACCCCGTTGCCGAAGGGCGAGGACTTCTATTACGTGAGCCCGGAACGGATCCGCAAGGCGATCAATAGGGCGATGGCATTCTGAGGTGATTACGTGGCGACGGACTTCAAGTTCCCGGACCTGGGCGAGGGCGTTACCGAGGGAGAGATAAAGAAGTGGCTAGTAAAAGCAGGCGACGAGGTCAAGCTCGATCAGTCGCTCGCCGAGGTCGAGACGGACAAGGCGGTGGTTGAGATGCCGTCGCCTGCTGCAGGCAAGGTCATCAAGCTCTACCACAACGAGGGCGACGTTGTCAAAGTCGGCGAGGTGCTGGCGACGATAGGCTCGCCGGACGAGGCTTTGCTAGTGACGAAGCTCGAGGCGCCGATCGAAGTGCCGGAAGGACAAAGGGTCTCGATGTCGGTTGTGGGCGAGCTGCCGGAAGGGGACGTGATGGTGTCCTCAAGGCCGGCAGAGGCGACTACGCAGCCGGCGGTGGCGCAGGCTCTTCCCGCGGTCAGGAAGCTTGCCAAGGACTTGAACGTGAATCTTGCCACGGTGAAGGGCAGCGGGCCTGACGGAAGAATCACTGAGAGCGACGTGAGGACCGCGGGAACGGAAAAGCCCGCGAAACCACGCAAGGTGGCGAAGTTCGACCTCTACGGATACGTCGACCGTGAGCCGTTGAAGGGCGTGCGCAGGACCACGGCGAAGAGAATGCTTGAGTCGACGCTAAAGGTCGCTGCGGTGAGCATGATGGAGGACGCCGACGTCACCGAGCTCTGGGCCCTGAGGGAGAGAGTGAAAGCGATAGCGCTTGAGGAGCGGAAGGTCAAGCTGACCTTCCTTCCGTTCATCATCAAGGCCGTGACGATGGCCCTGAAGAACAACAAGTACCTCAACTCCAGCATGGACGAGGAGTCGGAAGAGATCGTGGTCAAGAAGTACTACAACGTTGGCATGGCGGTCGCGACCGACGACGGACTGCTCGTCCCGGTGATCAAGATGGCGGACCAGAAGGAGTTCCTTGATCTGGCTCAGGAGATAGACGACCTGATCGAGAAGGCGAAAGCGCGCAAGCTCGATCTGGCGGACCTGAAGGGCGGGACATTCACTATAACGAACTATGGGAGCCTAGGTGGAACGTATGGCACTCCGATTGTCAACTATCCGGAAGCGGCGATCCTCGGAGTCGGAAGGATACGCGACATGCCCTGGGTCAAAGACGGCAAGGTCGAGGTCAGGAAGGTGCTGCCGCTCTCCCTCACCTGGGACCACCGCATACTCGATGGCGCTCAGGCGGCGACATTCATGAACGAGCTAGTCAGGTACTTGGAGAGGCCAGAGATCATCACAGCGCTCCACTGATCAGCGAAGTGCCGTCCACTCCCAGGAGCCGAATCTCTCCGCGGCGATCTCCTCGGCCCTGCCGATCTCCAGGTCCGTCAATGCGCCGCGCTTGCACTGGAGTTCGGTTCGGAACGAGCCCTCTAGCGCGGTCAGGACCCTCTGTCTGCTCGCGTCGATATGCCTGTCGAGTGCCGTCACCCTTTCTCCAGCCGAGGCGATGTCCTTGTCCGAGGCCTTCGCTCTCGAGACCTTCAGCAGACTGAACATGAGCCTCGAATCGACACTAAGTAGGAGCGTGCCGTGCTGTAGGAACGCCCCGCCTCGCCTGGTCAGAGCGCTTCCCGAGACCTTCTTGCCTTCAATCAGTATGTCGTTCACCGGCCGGAACTCCGCCTTCACCCCGAGCGAGCTGATAGCATCGATCAGGCATCCGCATACCTTGCGATAGCACGCGCCGATGTCGTTCGGCAAGGCGTCCTCAGGCGCTATGACGCTATACGTGACCTCCCCGTTCTTGTCATGGTAGACCGCCCCTCCTCCGGTCCGTCGCCTCACGATCTCTACACCGCGGCGCGAGCATTCCTTCACGTCGACCTCATCGTTCAGGCTCTGGAATCTGCCGATCGAAACTGCTGAAGGGTGCCATCCGTAGAGCCTTACTGTAGGTGGGCTCTCGCCGGTCACAACCCTCTCGCCGAGGCAATCGTCCAGCCCCATGTTCATCGCCGCGGGGAAGGTTTGGAACGGGATCATCCGCCACGGCATCCGCCCGCCTCCTTCAGCGCGTCGACCAGGTCGCTGCTCGAGAATCCAGTGATAGTCAGGTTTCGCGAAGCCTCATCGATTAGACCTTTCGCCGCTTCGGCGTCCTTGGCAGCATAGGCACCCGGAAGGGCCGCCTCCAGATTCTCCAAACCTTCCTCTGGTTCGAGGAAGAAGTCACCGGTGAGAACGGCGTTATGCACCACCCCGTCCTCGAACTGAAGCCGGATGCGGAAGAGCTTCCCGCCCCGCACCTTCTTTTCGACGAGGCGCTTTCTTCTCTCTACTGGCCGTCCGCCCATTTCTGGATCTTGTCGATTGTCAGGCGCGCGCCGCATATTGCCTTGCCCGTCTTCTCGTTGTAGAACGCCGGCACTCCGAGCTCACCGCCGCACGCATCTCTAATCTTGTCGCCGTACTTGCGCATCAGCTGGGCGTTCTTGTCGTCGTGCCAGACCTCGAGCTGCACGATGTCCGTTCCCGTGTCCGAGCAGAACTTCTCAATGACCGGATGGAGCGCCTTGCAATGTGGACACTCCCTGCCATAGAACCAGATCAGCCTCTGACCCTCTTGAGCAACCATTTCCTCACCTCTTCACGAAAAGACCGCACCAGCACTCTCCGTTCTCCTTCCATGTCCTCTGTATCTTGAAGTTGCAGGGGCAAATCAGGTTGATGTCCGCCTGCCTCTCTCCGGTGTTGATGCGGCAGGGACAGTACCTCAGTCCTTTGTTCTTGACGTTCTCCAGCTCACCAGTGGCGAGATCACGCACCGCCTGTTTGTCGTCCCATAGCCTGAAGTCCGCCTTCGCCACGAAGCTCTCCCAGGAACTGACCAACTTGTCCTCGGAATCGAAGGCGTAATGCACGTCGCCCATGATGTTCGTCGCTTCGGGGCTGTCGGTCTGCACAAATGAGTTCTTGAATCCGCAGGTGGGGCACGTCTCAGGCGGCTTCTCACCGAAGTGTACGTCGCCGCAGATGTGACAGCGCCAGTACTTCTTCTTGGTGTTCTCGTACATCAGGTAGTTTGTACGGAGCTGGGCTCATATAAAGCGTTACATGCGGAGGCGTTTCTGGTTCGTGGCCGCTCTGAGAATCCTCCGCCCACGAGCTAGTGCTAGCATCCATCGACCCCAGCCCGTGCGGAAGGATTAAAGGGGTCTCTTCCGATGGCAAGACCTCCATGACGCCAATCGACTCGCTG
>JBEKAR010000042.1:0-12484 GCA_050015815.1 Methanomassiliicoccales archaeon
TCGTTCTCCTGGTCGAATCGAACGCAACCAACCTGACGTTAAATTGCGGCTCCGGTGAGGAAACGAGCATCCTTCAGCTGGCAGAGACGGTGGCAAAGGTCGGCGGGCAGTCGTCGATCGAGCATCTACCGCCGAGACAGGGGGACATCCGACGGAGCGTCGCAGACATGAGCCTGGCCGTAAAGAAGATATGTTTTACCGCGAGGGTCGGCCTGGAATCCGGCCTGAGGACGTTCTTCAGCTAGCCAATCTTAGCTCGACCACCATCTTGGCCCCCTTATCCGGCTCGCCCTTTACTCGGTCGTCCGCCCATACCTTGCCGCCGTAGCTTTCGACGAGCGCTTTCACGATCGCGAGGCCTAGACCGGTTGAGGTATGGGCGCCGGACACCTTCTTCGAGAAGCGGCGCTCGAAGACCTTGAACTTCAGGTCATCCGGTATCCCTGGACCTTGGTCTTCCACCTCGACTCTTACTATGTTCCTTCCCGAGTCGAGGCGCAGTCTTGCGGTCACAGGCGACGGAGTGGAGAATTTGACGGCGTTGGTGAAGAGGTTCGTGAAGACCTCTGGCAGTGCATCGTCCGCGTTCACCACGACCAGGTCGTCAACGTTTCCATCGTCACTCACGAGCGAGATGTTTGCGTTCTGGCAGATACCCTGACTAGTCTCGATGGAGCGCTTCAAGGCATGCACCAACGGCACAGGCCTGATGCTCGCCTCCTTCCTCTCGACCGCTCTCAGCAAGACCCTAGCGTCGCGCAGGAACTCATCGAGGAGACGTGCGTCCACCCTCATCCTCTGAAGATAGAGCGCGCGCTTCTCTTCAGGCAGGTCCTTGCGAGAAAGCAGGTCGATGTACGAACCAAGCGGCATGACGTAGTTGACCACGTCATGAGTAATCATGTCGTTGTAGAGCTGCAGCTGGTCCTTAGCCCGGTTCAGATTCTCGGCGAGCAGCGCGTTCTCCAGCGCGAAGCCGTATATCGCAGCGAGGGAGACGAGGGCATTCTTCCGTTCCTCGTCCATCGCCATGAACTCGGAGCACATGCACACGACCCCCACCGGCCCTGATCGACCTTTTAGGGGTAGGACGACGATCGACTTGTTCTCCGGCGCGAGGGAACCAAAGCCCATCTCGGCGGCGTCCTCCGGCAGGAATAAAGGCTCACCAGTCGCAAGAGCGAGTTTTGTCGCGCGGTCGTGGACCGCCGTCTCCGCCTCGGTCGGGGCCGCTCCGATCGAGCCTACCTCGGTCAGCCTACCGTTCGAGTCGATTCTCGACACCATTCCCCTAGCGAAGTTGAAGTTCGACGCCATTAGCTTCAGGCCGCCCTCCATCAGCATCCTCGGGTTCGAGGCCGAGGCGGCGAGGAAACTGATCTCGGTCTGCATTATTAGCAGGCGATTTCGCGTCTGGAGAAGGTCGGCCAAGGCGGCCTTGGACGTGACGTCTGTGCCGAAGGCGATTATGCCGGTGACCCCCCCCTCTTCGTCATTGGTGGGGCCGATGTTCCATGATATCCTGAGCTGTTTGCCGTCCTTCGTCTTCACGGTTCCGTCAATGGTGCTCGGTGCCCAGTCACTCGGTCTATTGAATGACCGTCTTCTTATCTCTGTCAAGTTGCCTTGAAGGACGTTCAGGTCGGTAAGGCGCCGACCCATTACTTCCGCTTTCGAGTAGCCGAGGGCCTTGGAAGCCCCCTTGTTGAAGATTGTGACCTTGTAGTCGGCGTCGGTGCCGATGATGATGGTCGCCGACTCCTCAATCAGGTTCTCGGTCCACCTCTTCTCTTCGAGAAGCTTGGACCTGAGCTCTTTCTCCTCGGTGTTGTCCCGAATGATCGCCTGTATCCAGGTCTCGTGACCTTCCGTCCGGACCATCGATACCCTCGCGTCCGCGAACCTGGTCCTTCCGTCCTTGGTCAGCAGTCTAAGATCGTACTGGGTCGCTAGGCCAGTGGCCTTTCCCACGAGGTCGAGGTTATTCAATGCCATGCCTAGGGAATCTGGCGCGAGGACGTTCTCCAAGGGAACGCCGACGAGCCTCCCCGTCTCATAGCCGAGCATTGCCTCCCCCGCGTGGTTGGAGTATTGGATTACCCCTTCGGTGCTGATGAGGAAGATGCCCTCCTCCGCATTCTCGACTATTTTCTGGAAATCAAGTCGATGCAGATGCATCACCCCCAAGTTGGCCGAGTTTGCTGCGAGACGGGTTCAAGAACTACGCGCGAACTAGTCCGACAGGCAGCGCCTCTGGGATGAAGCTCGATTCGACATCGTAGTTGTAGTCCTCGACGGTGCCGTCTATCATCTGCAGCCTCGCCCTGATCTTGTTCTTCTCGAAGATGATCTGCGCATTCAGGACGCGGGAGCGGTAGAAGGACATCCTCTTCCCTTGCTGCGTCAGCTTCCGTTCCTCGCACACGATCAACCCCGCCTGCTCTAGCACCCTGATCTTGCGGTAGCACGCAGCGATAGGGATGTTCAGCTTATTGCTCAGCTCGAAGGCGCTCTTCGGCTTGCCCATCGTTGCCAGAAGTATCTTCGCGGTGTACTCCTCCGTCAACAGTCTCGAAGTCTCAAGCGCGTGCATTTGCTTACCTTGGCAGGGACACCCCCCAGGTATCTATTTAAGTAATCACCGGTGAGAATCACTTATGATTCGAATAATAATCAAGAGCCAGATGCGTCCATCGGCAAGTCTAATGAATCCCTGAGGACTCGTCGGTTATCATCCAGCGAAGCCAGCGATTGGTGCTGGGGGCAAGTCAGTGTTCTTTGCGGCGGGTTCTGTCAGGCAACAATCTGAGAATCTATTCTTGGCTTGAAGGCGGAGCATCTCAGGAGGAGCTTTGCGCGCTCGTACCTCTGGTGACGAGGAAGATTGAGACGAAGATCAGCGCCGCGCCGATTACTACGAAGATGTCTAGCTGATCGTGGAGCAGTAGGATTCCGAGGACTGCGGCGAACGTGCTCTCCGTCAGCACCATCGCGCTTGAGACGGTCGGCGAAATGGCCTCTAGGCCCTTGACGTATAGGAGAGTCGGTACCGATGTGCAGACGATCCCGATGTACAGGATGTACCCGAGGTCGATCGGCTCGATCTGTGTCGGCTGACCGAAGAGAACGTATACCACGAAGAGCGGGACAGGTGTGAAGAGGTGCAAGGTTAGGACGAACTGGTCGTAGGTCATTCGGCGGAGGGCGATCTTCGAAAGCACGATCGTCAGGGCGACGCAGACCGAGGTGACGACGAGCAGCATGTCGCCGAGCAGCTGCTCCCCCGTCAGCCCACCAACGTTGAGCTTCGTCGTGATGACGAACAACCCCACCAGTCCGATGGCTAGCGCGGCCACCTTGCCCCTTGAGAGGTGCTCACGGAAGAGGAAGGCGGAGAGGAGGGCGACGACAATCACATTGCCGCCGACGATCAGGCCGCCGATCGATGCCTTTGTCATGGTCAGCCCGACGTACTGCGAAGCCAGCAGGCCAAAGGTGACGGCGAGGCCCGCCCAGGCCTCCCAATACATGAAGATGCGCCAGGTGAAGGTGTGCCTGACGATGGTGTAGGAGAGGACGATGATCGCTCCGATCCCGATGGTGAGTGTCGAGAAGAGGAACGGGTCGATCCCGCCCACACCGGACTTGATTACGACGTACCCGGATCCGAGCATCAGGGCGGCGAGGAGCGTGATCCCTATCCCACCCCTCTCGCTCAACGTTCGCTCTCTCATCTTGCCGACCTCGTGGCATCGCGGGAAGCATCCCGGGCATAAATCGATTGCCTATCCCGGTAGCTTCCGCCGTCTATGACGCTGATTTGCTGCGGCGGTTCAAGAGCCTATGCTCGAGCCGTCCGAAATAGGCCTGGACCGGGGCGAGGTCCAGCTTCCCGACGTAGTATCCGATCACCACTCCAGCGATCGCACCTGCGACCACGTCCGTTGGGTAGTGTACGCCTATATAGACCCGTGAGAGTCCGACGAACGTCGAGACGAATATCAGCGGGAAAAGCGTCCATCTCTCCCTTCTACCCAGGACCAAGGCCACGGCGAACGCTCCCGCGGCATGCTCAGAAGGGAACGACTGGCCGAGCTGTGCAGCGACGTACTGAACATCCGGCAGGGCGTCATAGGGACGTGGCCGGTTCACCAGGTCCTTGGTCAGATAGACGTAGGCGATCTCGATGAGGATTGCGACCAGCACGTAGAGCGCCAGGTCCCTGCGTCGGAAGATGAAGAGCGCCCCCACCCAGATGAACCCCATCGGCGCCGAGCCGAGGAAGGAAATGGCAGAGAGGATGCTCGCCGTCGTCGGATCGTAGAACTGGTTGACTCCGAGGAAAATGTTCGAGTCCGCCTGAACGAAGCCAGGCGATTGGAGCAGAAGCCACGAGACGCCGGTGAGCACAGCGAGCATCACCAGCATCTTCGCCATCGTCGCTCGCTTCCGTTCCATCGCCAGGCGATTGAGCCGGGGCATTAGAAATAGATGTCCCTGTCATTGCCTCTCACGCTGTCTCGACACCTATTTATTCTGCCCGTATCCCTCCTTGCATCCAGGTGCCATGGATGACCTTCAAGAACGAGCTGACGTACCTCCACGCGGCGGAGGCTAGGGAGGACGAAAGATTCCACGAGAGTTACGAGAGTGCGGTGCGGGCGGTCAAGGAGGACTTCTCCGAGAAGCAGGAGCTCTCTAACGTCATCAATGGCAAGCCAGTCAAATCGAAGAGGAAGTGGCTGAAGCGCTCCCCGACCGAAACGACGCTCGTGATGGCCAAGATGCAGTCGGGCGACAATGAGGACGTTAACAAGGCGGTCAGAGCGGCTCGCAGGGCATTCAGGTCCTGGTCGGAGACGGACCCATCCGAGCGGGTCAAGATATTCGAGAAGGCGGCCAGGATCATGAGTGACCACAAGTACGAGCTCGGGGCGATGCTGACGTTCGACAACGGCAAGAACCGCTACGAGGCTCTCGCCGACATCGACGAGGCGATCGACTTCATGCGCTTCTATGCCTCTGAGATGGACAAGAACGATGGATACGTGACGAAGCTCCTCTCTGCCTACAAGGACGAACGGTCTTCCTCGTTCCTCCGGCCCTATGGCGTTTGGGGCGTCGTCTGTCCGTTCAACTTCCCGGTCGCGATCTCGGTCGGGATGTCGAGTGCTGCGATGATCACGGGCAACACCGTCGTGGTCAAGCCTTCGACCCTGGCGCCATATGCCTTGCGCCGCGTGTTCGACATGTTTCACGAGGCGGGCCTCCCTCCCGGTGTGGCGAACTACGTCGCTGGCTCTGGGGAGGGAGTCGGAGAGCCGCTCGTTAATCACCCTGACATCGACGGGATCGTCTTCACCGGTTCGAAGGCGGTCGGGTTCGACATCATCAGGAAGTCGGTACGCGACAAGCCCATACCGGTCATCGCGGAGATGGGATCCAAGAACCCGGTAATCGTCACGCTAGACGCGGACATGGAGAAGGCGGTGGAAGGCGTGATCAATTCCACATTCGGCTATGGTGGGCAGAAGTGCTCGGCGGCCAGTCGCCTCTATGTCCAGATGAGAATCAAGGACGACTTCGAGGAGGAGCTGGTGAAGCAAACGCAAAGGCTGAAGATAGTCCACCCGGCGCTGCGCGAGTGCTCGTACGGCCCGGTGATCGAGGAGAAGAAGATCGTCGACTTCGAAAAGTGCGTTGAGATGGGAAAGGCCGATGGCGAGGTGCTATGCGGAGGCGGACGCCTGACAGACGACTACCTCGGCCACGGCTACTACGTCGAGCCGACCATCATTTCTGGACTTCCGGAAGACCATTGGATGATGAAGAACGAACTCTTCCTGCCAATTCTCTGCACTCAGGCCTTCGACCAGCTCGAGGATGCGGTCCAGAAGGCGAACTCGACCTCGTTCGGGTTGACCGCTGGCATCTTCTCAGAGGAAGAGGACGAGATCGACTACTTCTTCAAGAACATCGAGAGCGGGGTCACCTACGCGAACCGGCGACGTGGTGCCTGCACTGGTGCGATGGTCGGCTCTCAGGCGTTCGTCGGCTGGAAGGCGTCTGGCTCGACCGGAAAGGGCACTGGCTCTGTCTGGTATTTGCAGCAGTTCATGAAGGAGCAGACGAAGACGGTCGTGCTCGGCTAGTTGAGTTGCTCACTCGGAGTCTCGAGGAGGCGGGCATCGAGTCCAAGCCGCTGATCCTGACCGGAGACCGTTCGAGACGATACTTGAAGAGTCGAAGAAGTTGGACGTCGACATAATCGTCGTAGCCTCCGGGGGGGGGGCAGAGCCGAGGAGTCCTTCGTCGGCTCGATGTCCGAAGAAGTGGTGCGTCGCGCCAACTTGCCGGTGCTGGTCGTCCCGTGCTGAGCGTCGCAGGATTAATCCGCGCGGAGGGCGTCTATGGCGGAGATGACCGACAATCTCCGCATCCTTGAGGATCTCAAGGCGGTCCCCGAAGGAACCAGGTGCATTCTGATCATACGCCATTCTGACCGCGACGGATCGCTCGACAAGCTGTGCCCGAATGGGGTCGGCCTAAACGCGAAGGGCGTGGAAAAGGCCGTGCGCCTCGGGAAGGAGATTGCCCCGAGGCCGCTGTCGAGAATGTTGAGCTCACCCGCGGTCAGGTGCATCCAAACATGCGAGCACGTCTCCGAGGGTCAAGGCGGCGCCACCGCCGTGCAGCTATCGAGGTTCCTTGGGATGGAGGGTCCGTTCATCCTCCGCACCAAGGAGGCGGTCGGACTGATGACCTCGATGGGATTCGTGCCTTTCGTCGAGGGTTACGTCCGAGAAGAGCTCGACGAAGAAGTGCTGATGCCATGCCGCGATATGGTCGCTCGCCTTTTCTCTTGGGGGGCCTGCAGGATGCGCTCCGTCCCGATAGGGCTAAGCGTCGCCGTGACTCATGACCTCGTGATCACTCCCCTATTGGTTCAGCAGTTCGGCTACGACTTAAGGGGGAAGGGGCTGATAGGTTTCCTCGACGGCTTCGTCCTGTTCGAGAGTGACCACTCGCTCATCGCCAGGCATGGCGGGAAAGAGGTCGACGTGACCTCGCTCGTTTCTGGGAGCTACGACTGAAACCGATAGGTTAAGAACGTCGTAGGGGATGCCGCCAGCGTGACGACGATAGGTCGCAGATCTTTCGTTTTCCTGACGATGAGGCTCATCGCGGCGCTGCTAGGTTACGCCGGCTTCTACCTTCTGACGAAGTATCTCGGTGCGGGTGGATATGGCACCTTGACCTTCGTCATGTCCCTCGTCGCGACGTTCAACGCCCTCGCCGATCTCGGATTCGCGAGCGCTCATGTCAAGAAGATTTCCGAGGGCAAGAATATCAATGACTGCGTCTCGACCTATGCGATCATCAAGATCAACCTGACCTGCATCACCGTCATCGTCACCTTGGTGTCCGTGCTGATCTGGGTCGTTTATCTCGGCGGCGTGATTAACGGCACGGTCGGTTCGCTAGTCATCCTCTTCCTATTCTTCAACATCTTCTACAATCTAGCCGGCGTCGCCAATACGACGTACAGCGCCACGATGGAGGCGGTAAAGTCGCAGACCCCCGGTCTGGTGGAGGTCGGCATCAGGATACCCCTGATCATAATCTTCATGGTGGGCGGCGCTGGAGCCATCGCCGCCGGCTATGCCTATATGTTCGGGGCCCTGGGGGTCCTGGTCTACGGGCTCTTCCTCCTCTCCCGTGACCGGTTCAAGTTGGTCCGCCCCACGCTCTTCAGGGAATACTGGACCTTCTCGCTCCCCCTCGCCCTGGTGACCGTGGTCGGGACGGTCGCAGTGAACCTGCCGAACCTGACCATAGGGTGGTTCTATCCTACACATCTGGAGTACGTCGGATACTACTCCAGTGCATCGTTCTTACTCGGCGTCTTCGCCCTGATTGGCTCCGCGGTCGCAACGATGACCTTCCCTTGGTTCTCGAAGCTCCACGTGGATGGGAACATGGACGAGATCCGGAGCCTGACGCGTCAGGCGGAGAGGTACATCTCGATCATAGGAATGCCTATCACCGCCGTCATTGTCGCCTTCCCGACCGAGACGGCTAGGGTGATGATTGGAGGCAACTTCATCGCCGCGGGCGAGCCTCTGAGGTACATGGCCATATCGACCATGCTCACCCTTCTCAACCAAGTGCACTCGTCCCAGATTCTGGCTGTCAACCGCCCGGACCTGTCGGCGAAGGTCACCCTGGCCAGCTTCGCCGTCTCCGCGGTCCTGCTGTTCATCCTGGTCCCGTCGACCCTCCTTGGCGTGCCCTGGATAGGTCTAGCGTACACCGGCGCGGCCATAGCCATGATGCTGACGACCGCGGTGATGTTCGTAATAGTCAGGTACGTGGTCTATCGGCTCACGGAGACCGGCACGAACCCACGCATAGGACTTCATGTGATCGCCGGCGTCGTCGCCGGTGCGGCGCTCTTGCCGCTCTCGGACGTACTGCCGCTGGACGGTTGGTTCCAGATGCTAGTCTACGGCCTCTACTCGCTCGGCGTCTTCGTCGGGGTGCTTTGGTTGCTTGGGGAGTTCCACAAGGATGACGTGATGTACTTCTGGGACATACTCAACGTCCGAAAGCTGTGGCACTACGTGCGCGCCGAAATAAGGCGCAAGGAATCTGATTGAGAGGGTCTGAGGTTCAATCCATCCCCTAATTCTCTCACTGATGGAGAGGCGAACAAGGAGCCCGCGTCTCAAGGAATCATCGCCCTTGGCCGTGCCGCGAACCGAACCCTTATTGCGTGGTTGCGCATTCGAGTGTCGATGGCCCAGCGGATGAGGGCGTTAGTCGTCCGGTTTCTGGTTGTCTCGTTGCTTCTTCCAGTCGCCCTGCCGTTCGTGACCAGTTCCGCCGCCGCGTCAACTTTCGCGCCCCCTACGCAGTTCGCACTCGCGCAAGACCAGATGATGCCGAGGCTCGCGAGCTTCTCCACGCTCAATGTCACGATCGTCTGGACGACGGTCGTCCCGCCGATAGGAGGTAACGCCGCGCACACGGACATCTGGACCAGGTCGTCAATTGACGGGGGAGTGACTTGGGATGCTGCGAATAGGATCAACGGCACCGGCACGCCCGGGGTTTCCGCGAACTCTCCCGACATCGCATGCAATTCCACCGGTGCCGTCTTCGTAGTCTGGTCTGACAACCGCACAGGCATTTTCAGGATCTACTACTCGATATCGCGCGACCAGGGTTCTCACTTCTCCACTCCGGAGCTGGTGACGCTGACGGCGGCGGGGAACCAAACTAACCCTTCAATAGCGATCTCCAAGGACGCGATCTACGTCGCCTGGGCCGAGTACATCCCGAGGAAGGACCCGGACCTCTTCCTCGCCCGCTCGTTCGATTCAGGGGCCACATTCCAGACGCCGATTAGGGTTGACACGACCGGTTCGGCCTTCGCGATCCAGGGATATCCCTCCGTCTGCGCCCGGGGCAATGACGTCTTCGTCGCGTGGCACGACACGCGGACCGACCCAATGTTCGACATCTATGGTGCGTTCAGCGACAATCAGGCGGCCTCGTTCATCAGGGAGATGAAGGTGTCCGACGGCGCGCCGGGCACGGCGCAGACCATGCCGTCAGCCGTCTTCACCGCCAACGGCCGCATCGTTGTCGCTTGGCAAGACTCGAGCGACGAGAATAACTGCGATATCCGCGTGGCCTATTCCGACGATGACGGCGTCACATTCACTCACTCAATCAAAGCGAGCGACGACCTGGGGCAAGGCAAACGGGTAGAGCCCAGGCTTGCTAGCGATTATCGCGGCATCACCTATCTCGTCTACTCGGATGACCGCGGCGGGCAGCAGCCCAAGGTCATGTTCGCCTCGTCGACGAACCTTAGCTCGTTCTCGACCTCGGTCAGGGTCGACCTGGCGGCGCCGGCAGTGAAAAACGTCAAGCAAGAGTACCCAACAGTCGCGTGCGCTTCCAATGGGACAATCCTGATAGCGTACGACCAGAGCGGAATCAATAAGGACATCTTCTTCACCAGGATGATCGTTCCGAACGTCCCGCCACTCGTCTCAGTCTATGCCCCAGTCGACGGAAGCACCGTCCCGACGGGCGAGTTCAGAGTCAATGGAACGGCGAGCGACCCGGACGCGTACGATCCGATCCACCCGTCGCCCTTCTCGATGCAGTACATGCTCCTAAACGGTTCCAACGTCGAGGTCGACTGGACCGATATCAACATCTCGGCAATGCCAGAGTGGAACTTCACGCTCAACTCGTCGCATTACGCGAACGGCAACTACAGCATTCTTGTCCGCGCTTTCGATTCCATCTCGTATTCGGATACGGCGACCATCGACATCGTCATCGCGAACGCTGCGCCGGATGTGGTCGACCTGGAGATATCGAACGACGACATCTCGTTCGACCGCTTCGCGCCGAGGGTCGGAGACCTGGTGAACATCTCCGCGGTCGTCTCGAATCTGGGGAACGCCCCCGCGAGCTTCGTCTCCACTCGCTTCAGTGTCGACTCCTCGGAGATAGGCCAGGTGAACCTGACCTTGGTCCCGCCGGGCGAGTACCGCATCGCTAAGATGCCCTGGATCGCTGTCCTGGGCACGCACAACGTCAGCGTCATGGTTGACGCGAACGCTTCGATCATCGAGACGAACGAGTCGAACAACCTCGCCTGGAAGGATATCGTGGTCGAGGCGCAGCCAGTGCTCGCACCGGACCTCGTGGTCCTCGCGTCGAACATCACCTTCGAACCCAGCACGATCTACGAAGGCGCGGACGTCAACGTCTCCCTCGTCGTCTACAACGGTGGCAACGGGCCTGCGCCGAACGCTCTGTTCTCGTTCGACCTGGATGGAACGTACGCAAATCAGACCGTCACGGTCCCGGCGGGCACAGCGCTGACTGTCTACACGATCTGGCCGTCCGTCTCGGCTGGGTTTCACTCCGTCACTATCACCGCCGATCCGATGCACCTTCTCGGAGAGACGAACTACTCCAACAATGAGGCGTCAGCATCGTTCACCGCTCTTCCCGATGTCCTGAACCGGCCCGACCTGCTCCCGAACTCTGGAATTCAGCTCACTCCCGGTCCTCCCTCCTTGACGGAGGGCAACCAGACTTTGATCAATGTCACGGTCCTCAATGATGGCAACTCCCCTGCCACGAACATCGACGTACGTTTCCAGATCGATTCTGTGACCATAGGAATAAGGAGGATAGCCGCACTCGCGCCCGGATCTGCGGAGGAGGTGGGGGTGCAATGGCTCGCAACGGCCGGGTCCCACACGGTGTCCGTCCAGGTTGACTATGCCAATAACATCACGGAGATCAACAAGCTGAACAACAATGCGTCGAGGGGCTTCAGCGTGAGGCAGAGGGCTTATTATGTCCCGGACCTGGCGCTGCAGAGCGGCGCGATCTCGCTCTCCCCGGCCCAGCCCAAGGTCGACGTCCCCTGCTGGATCAACGTCACGGTGGTGAACCTGGGCAACGACTCGGTGAGCAGCGCCGCGGTGGTGATAACGATGGACGGGAATCAGCTCGGCTCGACGCTGTACGTCACTCACCTCGACCCCGGCGCCTCGCAGACCGTCGGCGTGCAGTGGATGCCCTCCTACGGTCAGCATACCATCGCAGCGTCGGTCGACCCGTCGAACTTGATCCACGAATCGAACAAGACGAATAACAACGCCACAATGAGACTGGACCTCGGGGCCGCGCCGACGAACCTGGGCGACATAACGCTGCCGATTCTGGGAATTCTATCGATCGTCGTCCTCTCCGCAGGCATGATATCCTACTCTAGGAGCAGGAAACGGAAGAAGCGCTAGCCGAGACTTTTATTTCCCGTGCGGGCTATGTTCTCTCAGAAGGCGATGGGGCTTGATCAAGGTCGAGGACATCATCGGAGATGAGGTGCTAAGCGCCGACGCCAAGGTCGTCGGAACGGTCGAGGGCATCGGGGTCGACACGGAAGGCTGGAAAGGAAGAGTCATCAAGATTCAGGTGACCAAGGGCATGGAGGAAACGCTGGGTGTGAAGAAGCCCCTGTTCGGGTCCGCCCGGTTCTTCTTCGAGGTGACTTACGTCGAGAACATCGCTGACATCATCACCGTATCGAGGAAGGCCGCGGCGATGAAGGAGATCGCGGTCGACGGCAACCTCGTGCCGAAGATGGCGGGCGACATCCTGCTGAAGATGATCGTGTCGAGCAACGGCGAGCAGATCGGGACGGTCGACGAACTCTACTTCGACGACAAGCGCAACTGGTCCATGCCGTACATCCAGGCGAAGCTGACGAAGGAGCTCAAGAAGGCGTGGAAGGAGCGCAAGCTCAAGGCCGGCCTGATCAAGATCCCGACGATACAGGTGAGGACGGTCGGGGACGTGGTCATGCTCGACGTGACGACGGCACAGCTGAAGGACATCATCGAGCACTCGCCTGGATGAGCACGTTCTTCTCAAGACGACAGAC
>JBEKAR010000043.1:0-12262 GCA_050015815.1 Methanomassiliicoccales archaeon
GATCTGCCCATCTTCACGGTTGGCGTTCCTCGCGGCAAAATCCGGTACGTCGACCGCATTCATGACCACGAGCATGACGCCTTTCACACTGGATCTCATCGTATCCGCGATTCGGCCGTTCACGGTAATGCCCAGGTCTACCTTCGAGAGCAGTTTTCCTTCCATTCGCTCAAACAAGCGGGCGATCCAATTAGGAAGATCAGTCCTGATCATGCGCCCATACTGCTCGTGGGCATCGAACACGAGAGGGACCCTTTTGAGCCATGCTAGCAAGACCCCGATCGGTAGAGTGTCTAGGTCGTGGGCATGGACTGCATCGTACCCGTTGCCGTTGGCGCGACGGAAGACCTTGACTGCGAATAGCGGATAGTTCAGAATCACCCCGAGCGGACCATCCACGACGCCTGTCCGCACCCTATCAAGCTTTACGCCCTCTGCGGTCTCGGCGCTGGGGCGGCCCCCCCTTCGGTTCCAGCAAATGATGTTCACTGAGTACCCGCCCTGGAGAAGCGCCAACGCCTCCTTTCTTACTCTGGGGTCTGGGCGATACTCGTTCGTAAGCAACATGAGCACTCTTGCTGGGACTGCCTCCCCTCTTTTCTTGCTCATCTGCCGAAGAAGCCCCTGATCGTCTCGCAGATATGGTCGACCTCCTGGTCGCTAAGAGTCGGATAGACTGGAAGGGACAGAACTTCCCGTGCGGCTCTTTCGCTCCGCGGATAACCGCCCTCACGGAAGTGATACATGTTCTGATAGACGGGTTGCAAGTGGATTGGCACGGGGTAATGCACTGCTGTATCCACTCCAGCCTTGGCTAGGCATTCCGCAATCTCGTCGCGCCTGCTCGACCGAATCACATATAGGTGGAAGACTGGAATCATGCTGACGTCTCCCATCGGAGGCAATCGGATCTCTGGGATGTCCCTCAGCCGGCGTTCATAGAGAGCCGCGATCCTCCGTCTTCGGTCGTTCCAGCTGTCAAGATGCTTCAGCTGGACTCGGCCTATGGCGGCATTCACCGTGTTCAAGCGAGCGGTGAATCCGACTACGTCATGGAGGTATCTGGATACGCGACCGCAGTCTCGCAGCTTGGAGATCGCCTTCGCGAGGTCATCATCATTAGTCGTAACCATCCCTCCGTCCCCGGCAACGGTCATATTTTTCGTCGGGTAGAAAGAAAAGCAACCAATGTGCCCGATGCTGCCTACCTTTCGACCACGATACTCTGCACCATGAGCCTGGGCCGCATCCTCGACCAGTTTCGAGCCGGTCATTTCAGCCGCCTCCATGAGCGGCTCGAGGTCCGCAGGATGACCGAACAAGTGCACAGGCAGGATTGCGCGCGTGTTCTTTGTCATCGCCTTCGCCGCCAGCGAAGGATCAATGTTGTAATCGCTATCCCTGATATCAGCGAATATTGGCCTTCCTCCCGCCTGGACAACGCAGTTTGCGGTGGCGATGAAAGAGAATGGGGTAGTGAGAACGTCGCTACCACTCGCCCCGACCGCAATCATTGAGAGATGTAGGGCCTCGGTCCCTGAAGCGACTGCTATTGCGTGTTTTACGCCGATGTATCGGGCAAATTCCTCCTCGAACTTGAAAACGCTCTCGCCCATGACCATTCTTTCATTTCGCAACGCGGCCACAGCAGCATTGACCATCTCATCGTCCATTGATGGCTTGGCCATCGGAATCCTTTGCATGCAATCACCTCAGGACCTTTACGGCCCTCGCTGGGTTTCCGATAACGAGGGTGTGCGGCGGAACGTCCTTGGTCACGACTGCGCCGGCTCCGATCATCGCTCTTTCACCTACGCTGACTCCGCAGACCACCACCGCGCCTGCCCCGATGGATGAGCCCCTCTTGACCAAGGTGGGTGTAATTTTCCAGTCCCCTGTGGCCCTTGGATGGAGATCATTGGTGAACGTGGCGTGTGGCCCTACAAAAACCTCATCCTCTATGGTAACGCCCGATGGTATGAAGGCGAAGGCCTCGACCTTGCACCTGTCGCCCAATGTGACTCCTCTCTGGATTTCTACGAAGCAGGCAATCTTGCAGTCACGGCCGATGCGACAGCCATACAGATTCACGAAGTCCCTGACGACTGTTCCCTCTCCTATCTCGCAGTCGACGATCGAAACATGCTCACCCAGGACCTTTGCGTCTGGATGAATTGGAGTCATCCCGCGAAGATTGCGCTGGCGTGATTAATAGTTATGCCACCGCCCACTGGAAGAGCCAAATACGCCAAGTTTCATTCATCCGATGTGCGCATAGTGACAATCGTCGGGGCGAGGCCGCAGTTCATCAAGTGCGCCCCGCTTTCAAGAGCGATTAGAAAGACGAACGAGGAGATTCTCGTTCATACTGGCCAACACTACGATTTCGAGATGTCTCGAATCTTCTTCGAGGAATTGGAGATACCAGAACCCGACTACAATCTCAACGTCGGTTCTGGCAGTCATGGGGCCCAAACCGCCAAGATTCTCAGTGCAACAGAGGACGTCCTGCTAAAAGAGGAACCCGATATGGTGATAGTCTTCGGCGACACGAACTCGACGCTTGCTGGGTCCATTGCCGCGTCGAAGCTCCATATCCCGGTTTCACACGTCGAGGCCGGATTGCGTTCCTATGATCGCACCATGCCGGAAGAGATCAATCGAGTGCTTACAGATCATGCATCCGATCTTCTTTTCACCCCGACTAGAAAGGCCGTCTCGAATCTCCGAAAGGAAGGAATCTCGGTCGGGGTATACAATGTCGGGGACGTCATGGTCGATGCCCTTGAGTCAGCTCGAGGCGCCATCGGGAAATCGACGATCCTGGAACGGTTGGGCTTGCATGAGAACGAATACGCGATGATGACAGTGCACCGGGCTTCAAACACCGACGACCCTGCAAGATTGGCTGCAATCCTGAAAGCGATGTCGGATTCCGGAAGAAAGGTAGTCTTCCCGATTCATCCTCGAACGAGGAAGGCAGTTGAGACCGCCGGGCTGGAAACGAAGCTCACCGGCAATATCATAGCGATTCCACCTGTCGGCTACGTTGATTCACTAAGGTTGATGTCAGGCTCCGATGCGGTCATCACGGACTCGGGTGGGATGCAGAAGGAGGCCTTCTTGTTGAAGAAGCGTTGCATTACGTTGCGGGAGAACACCGAATGGCCAGAAACGCTGAGGGGAGGCATGAACACACTTGTTGGAGCCGATGAAAAGAGAATCCTTGCCGCGCTGAATGAGAAGAAGAGGCCAGGTAGGACATCAGGCTCGCCATTTGGAGAGCCTGGTGCGGCCGAACGGATCTCCATCATTCTCGACCGATTTGGGGCGAGCGTCTCAAACGACCGCCGTCCGAGCTAGGCCCACGGCGGGCGTGGCGTTTCTCGCAAGAGGCAGCCCCTTCGAAGCTGAACACCGTATGGGCTGTTCCTGCCAGTCCATTGCTGTTGAGTCCGTGCACACCATAATATCACCCTTCTCCGATTCGCGAGCGGTGTTAAGCTGAAGGTCAGCATCGTCATCCCCACAATGAATGAGGAGCAGTCGGTAGGGAGGGTGCTGGATCAGATACGTGAGGTTATGGGGCCGTCCGGCCTCGAATACGACGTTTCAATAGTCGACACCAACTCGAAGGACCGCACGAGGGAGATCGCCCTGTCCAAAGGCGCGAACGTCATCGACGAGCCGAGAAAGGGTTATGGTCGCGCCTATAAGACCGGCTTTGAGAAGGCTTCAGGAGATGTCATCGCCACCCTCGACGCCGACTGCACCTATCCGGCAGAAGAAATCCCGCGCCTGTTCGCTATGCTCGACAAGGAGAACCTCGACTTCATCACGACCAACCGTCTGGCCGACATGGAAGAGGGGGCGATGAGCTTCAAGCACAAGGTCGGCAACACGATCCTCAACGTCACCACGAGACTCCTTTTCCGCGTCAAGATCAAGGACTCGCAGAGCGGGATGTGGGTCTTCAGGAAGGCGGCGTATCTCAGGCTCGACGTCCGAGAGGACGGGATGCCGTTCTCCGAGGAGATCAAGATCGAGGCGTTCCGCAAGCTCCGGGCCAAGGAGGTACCGATCACCTACCGCCGCCGCGTCGGCGAGGTCAAGCTCTCTTCCTGGGAGGACGGCTGGAAGAACCTGAGGTTCCTATGGCGGAAGCGCTTCCGAGGGAGTCGAGCTCGCTCCTGACGAGGCTCATCGTCTCGGCGAGGCTCTCCCTCGATCTCAGATTGTACATCGCGGCCGAGGGATGGAATGCTGGAACGACGCGTGTCTTGATCCCCATGATCTCCACGTAGAACTCGCAGTTCGCATTCTCTGTCATCTTCACCGGACGCTGGAGCAGGTTCTCCGCCGCTGTCCTGCCCAAGGCGATCACGAGCGCCTTTCCCTTCAGCTCCTGCTCGAGGTAGGGGAAGCACTCGTCGACCTCTTCATCATTCGGTCTGCGGTTATCTGGAGGGCGGCACTTCACCGTGTTGGTGATGAGCACTTCCTTCCGTTCTACGCCCTGCTCGGCCATTATCCGGTCGAGCATCTTGCCGGCCCGGCCGACGAACGGCCTTCCCAGCAGGTCCTCCCTCTCGCCTGGTGCCTCTCCAACGAGAGCGATCGGCGAACGGCGACGGCCCTCCGGCCCGACGACGTTCGCCCTTCCTTGACAAAGAACGCAGCGCATGCATTTCTTATCGAGGCGCATCCTGGCACCTCTTCAGATCCTCTGCCGTGAGCAAAGCTATGAGCTTGACCCCTATCTCCGCCAGCCTCTCCTCGCCGCCCTCCTGCCGGTCGATGACCGCGAGGACGTAGGCGACCTCCGCGCCCGCGGACCGGAGGAGGCCCACGGCTTCGGCGGAGGAGCCAGCAGATGTAACGACGTCCTCGATGACCAGGACCCTGTCGCCCTTGTTCAGCTCGCCCTCGATCAGCTTGCCCGTCCCATGCTCCTTCCTCGCCTTGCGCACCATGACGAATGGGATGCCGGTCTTGAGGGAGAGAGCGACAGCAAGCGGGATCGAGCCTAGTACGACCCCGGCGATCCGGTCGGGTCGCTCATGATCCTTCCAGATCTCGTCATTCATCGCCTCGGCGATCATGGCCAGCACCTTCGGGTCCGTGCTCGCCTTCTTGATGTCGATGTAATAACTGCTCTTCCTTCCTGAGGAGAGCGTGAAATCGCCATAGAGGATCGCGCCGCACTCCTGGAGAGCGTTCTTCAGCCTCTGGTTCATGTTCACCACGGCTCCTTCTTCAGTCCGGCCTTGTAGCCGATGATGTTGAATAGGCGGTGGATCAGCGGCACCGCAATCAGCACGGTTATCAGGGATACGAGTCCGAGGTCATAAACGAAAGCGTGGAGGAACCAGTCGGGGAAGAACATCAACGTCAGAATCAGCGCCCCGAGCACGAAATCGTAAATGTCCAGCAAGGGGACCCTATGTCCTCTCGCGTAGCCCATTCGACGCTTTATGAACGCCCCAGCCATGTCGCCGAGGAGCGCTCCGACCGAAAGCGCGATGACGACCCCGATCGCCCCGGGCATCGGCCCGAAGCCGTAGTTCGTCGGCGCCGAGGGGAACCAGACCTCCGCTGGATAGATCTGCGCCACCAGCAGCTGAATCATGCCCACGAGGACGCCGAAGACCGCCCCGCCGAAGAAGCCTCGCCATGTCTTGCCATCTCCGAGGATCCGATTACCCCTCCAGCTCCTGCCGAAGTCGACCGGCGTTCCTCCACCGGTCAGGACGGCGGCGGAGTTCGGTATCAGGGCCGGGAGCATGATCCACATCCCGATGCCCGCGGCCAAGAGGGCGTCCATCGCTGGCTGATTCCGCCAAGCGATTATGAACCTTTCGAGGCGCCTTCACGCCCCTCGAAGAACGCAAGGACATCTGGCATGGGAGAATCGGTCGCCCTAGACTCTATCCTGTCCTCGAACTGCCTCATCCTCTTGTCGAGGACGAGCGCCACGCCGATGTCCGTCTCGTTCCGGATCAGCCGACCGATCGCCTGGAGCATCTTCCTCGAGGCCGGGACCTTGACGGTGTACTCCCATCCCCTGCCGAACTTCAGCTCATAGTAATGGAGGAGAGCGCGCTGCTTCGCAGTCGGCTTCGGGAATGGGATACCGGCCAGCAGGGCGACCTGGAGCTCCTTGTCCGGGAAGTCGATCCCTTCGCTTATCCGTCCTCCCATCACCGCGAACAGCACCGCCCCCCTCGATCCCGAGTTCTTGAATTGCGAAACGGTATTCATCAGCTCGCCCTGCGGCATGCCCCTCGCCTCAAGGTGCACCTTCCGCTTGATCCGCTGCACGACCTTGTCCTGGACGAAGCGGTCCATCAGCGAGTATGAGGGGAAGAAGACGACCGTGTTCCGCTCGACGGCGTTGCAGACGCTGACCGCGTGCCTCTCCAGCCTTGGGATCATCTCCTCGTCCTGGGCCATTTCCTCGAACTTTGTCGTCACATCCTCTACATAGAGAATGAGGCGGTTCTCCTTAGGAAAGGGCGAGGGGGACGTCCTCATGGCGCTGTCCTTCGGCAGACCGATCGAGTCGCGGTACTCGTAGAGTGGGACGAGGGTGCCGGACATGTGCAGCGATCCTGCTGACTCGTTGAAGAAGCCGCAGGCGAGCGAGGGGTCGAGGCAATACCCCTCGAAGCTCGGGTTCTCCCCGCCCACGATCAGCTTGACATAGTACTCCTCGTCCATGTTCAGCCAGAAGTTGATGAAGGCACCGAAGGAATGGATGTACGAGCGAGGCAGCCTTCCCTGTTCCTTCTTGCTCTCCTTGACAGTCTCGCCGTGGGTCATCATCGCCTTTGCCGCTATCGATAGGGAGCGCGTAGTAGTGGAGAACCTCTCGAGCAGGCCGCTGCTCACGAAGTCGGGAGGTATCAGGCCATCATCGTCGATCAGGTAGTCCCTCACCGCTTCATCGATCAGCTGCTCCATCGCCGCGACGAAGTCGAGCAGGCTTCCGCCCTTGAGCACCTCTGGGTCGCCATACTCGTCCACCTCCTTCCTCACCAGCTGAAGGGAATAACGGGAGAGGTTGGCGCTTTTGACCTCCCTCGCATAATCGGGAAGGTTGTGCGCCTCGTCGACGATGATGATGAGCTCAGATAGAGAGACGTTCATCCTCTCGAGGAAAGCGTCGCGGATGAACGGCATGAAGAAGTAGGCGTAGGGAGCGGTGACCATCGTGGCGTCGGCCAGCATCTCCTTCGCCAGTTCATACGGGCAAACTGATTTCTCGTCGCAGTACTTCACGAACTCCTCCACCGTCGGGAGCTCCTTGCGGCAGTACGCCTCGATCTCCTCGAAATTGGTCTGGAGCACCTTCTTGTAGAACGGGCAGCCCTCGGGTCGGTCGGCGAGCGCCCGTTTCTTCTTCTCGGCGCATAGCCTCGAGAGCTCCTCGCTGTTTCCCTGCTTGAGCTCTGGATCGCGGGCCATGAGCGGGCAGGTCGACTGCCTTCCCTGCACCCCCATGCCGAAGACCTGGCGCTTCTCGTTGATCTTCCTCAGCTCCAGCATCACTTGGCGTTGCTGCGAGTTCGTGCGCGTGAGGTAGACGACCTTCTTCCCCTGCTCTAGAGCCACGCCGAGGGCGGAGCTGAGCGCGCAGACCGTCTTGCCTGTCCCCGTGCCGCTCTCCAAGACAATGTGCCCTTCTTTGGACAACACGCCGCCGGCCGCCTCGACGAAGTCCAGCTGGTGCGGTCTTGGCCTGTAGGGAAAGAGGTCCATCCAGTCTCCGAAGTCATGGCTGGTTGAAAAGCGTTATCGGGGGGTCGCCCGAAACTGCCGAGCTGTCGATGGATGTTCAGTCGACGCGCTGCCAGACCTCGTCCGGCACCTCATCATACACAGAATCATCAACCCCAAGCCCAGCTGCGGAGCGCCCGTTCCCACTTATGAGCTCAAAGATCCTCTCCTTCCTGAAAAGCCAATAATGGATTCGCCACTCACGCCCGTCGTAGAGGGTCGTCTCCTCTCGCTCGGTGGTGAGTATGCCGGTGTCCTCGAGCATGTAGAACGCGTCGCGGTCCTCGGGCTCGAGCACGTTGTCGATTATCCTCTCGCTGTAGCCGAAGAAATTCATCACGTGCTGCGCCATCGCCCTCGCCTGATCTTCAGGCATGCCCTGGCTGTCGATGCTGGTCCGGATCGCCATGGTGAGATCATCCACGGTAAGCGTGAGCGTCCTCCCGTTGGTCGTGACCTCGACCTTGTCGTTCAACTTGCTTTCCTCGACGATCCCCGATCGAATGGCCTTCCCGTTGCCCTTTGCGACCCTGGGAGAAACGACCTTCACACCTGCATGCTTTGCCATCATCGCGCTACAGCCCCCCAAACGAAATAGGCGCAAATGCGCCTCCGAACACGATGGAATGAATTGATTCGGAAAGCACTATATATACTCTCCTTGCCTTGGCAATCCAGGACCGGATGGGTGGGGTGGTCCGCTCCGTGTCAGATCATGCCTGGCCCGATGACGCACCAAGGCGATGCATCGCCACAATTCAGAGCGGGACGTCGGGGCTCTAGCATCACTGCGAGTTCAGGGTCATTCCGGTAGGCGACGTGGGAATCGACGACCGCGAGGGCGCAGTGGACCGGGTGGGGAAAGGTCCAGAGCGTTGAACACAGGCTGACGACGAAGGCTCGCTTTAGGCCCACGGTCCGCATGGCTCAGATCTCCATGTACTCCTTCGCTCCGCCCATGTGGATGAAGCGCGCCGCGAAGAAGTTCTCCAGCGTCGTCAGGTGGTCGAGCACATCCTGCGGCACGACATCGTCGACCGCGACGAGCATCAGCGCCTTTCCGCCTCTCGACTCCCTGCCAACTCCCATCCTCGCGATGTTGATGTGCTTCTCGCCCAGGATGGTGCCGACCAAGCCGATCATGCCCGGGACGTCGTTGTGCAGCGTGAGAAGGAAGTCGCCCTCGACCGGCATGTCGATGTCGTAATCGTCCACCCCCAGAATCCTCGTCTGGGTCGTGGGGAACGCCGTGCCCCTGACCTCGTGCTTGACGCCGTCGGACTGCACCCGGACCGAGATCATGTTCTGGTATCTGGTCGACTCCTCGACCTTCGTCTCTGCGACCTGGATGCCCTTCTCCTTGACGATCGGGGCGGCGTTGATGATGTTCACTTGCTCCCCGATTATGTTCGCCAGGACGCCGATCAGGGCAGAGGTGGTGATCATCCTCGTGTCGAGCTGCGCGATCTCACCGTAGCACGTCACCTCGACCTTCTTTACCGGTCCTTCGACCATCTGGAATGCGAATGATGCGATCTTCTCCGCGACCGGCATGAAGGGAAGTACCTTCGGGTCGACCTTGCCGATCGGAGCGTTGACCGCGTTCGATATCCTGCCGTCGACGAGGAACGCCCTCACCGATTCGGCCATCTCGAGCGATACCTTCTCCTGTGCCTCCTTCGTGCTGGCGCCAAGGTGAGGTGTCAGCACGATGTTGTCCAGCTCCAGCAACTTCGAGCCCTTGGGCGGCTCGTTCTCGAACACATCGAGCGCCGCGCCGGCGATACACTTCGACTTGAGCGCGTCGTAGAGCGCCGCCTCGTCGACGATGCCACCGCGGGCGCAGTTGACCAGCATGACGCTCGGCTTCATCTGCTCGAACTGCGCCTTGCCGATGATGTGCTTCGTCGATGGCGTCAATGGTGCGTGCACCGTGATGATGTCGGCCTCCTCGATCACCTTGTCGAGCGGGAGCAATCTGACGCCAAGCTTCACGGCCACCTCGGGCGGCAGGAACGGGTCGTAGCCGACCATCTTCATCTGGAACGATTTCGCCCTCTTCGCGACCTCTCCGCCGACCCTTCCGACTCCCACGATACCGAGGGTCTTGCCGTTCAGCTCGGTCCCCGTGAACTTGGATCTCTCCCACTTGCCCGCTTTGACCGAGACATCGGCCCAGACGATCCTGCGGGCGAGCGTGAGCATCATCGCCATCGTGTGCTCCGCCGCCGAGACGATATTGCCGAGCGGCGTGTTCATGACCAGGATGCCGCGCCTCGTGGCGGCCTCGACGTCGACGTTGTCCACACCCACGCCGGCCCGGCCCACGACCTTGAGCTTCGTCCCCGCCTCGATGACCTCTCGGGTAACCTTCGTGCCGCTGCGGATGATCAGCCCATCATACTCCGGGATCGCCTTGATCAACTCCTCGTGCGGTATGCCTGGCCTGACATCCACCTGCATGCCTGATCCTTTCGTCAAGACCTCGAGGCCCTCCTTCGAGAGTTCGTCCGTGACCAGTAGCCTCATCTCATCTCCTCCAGCACTTCGTCCATCGCTCTAGTCAGATCGTTGATGTCCTTGACCGTGATGTCGCCCATGGTGCCAACTCGGAAGGTCGTCTCCTTCGCCTTGCCGTAGCCGGGGGAGACCTCGAAACCCTTCTCCTTGAGCCTCTTGTTGAAGTCCGCGAACGGCATGCTGCCCGACTCGATCACGTTGATCGTGTCGGAGCGATACCCTTCCTCGGCGAAGAGCCTGAAGCGCTTCGTCGCCCATGCCCGGACCGCCTCGGCCATCTGACGATGCCTGGCATAGCGGTTCGGCATGCCTTCCCTGAGTATCTTGTCGAGCTGGTAGTCCAGGCCGAACATGATCCCGATCGGCGGCGTGGTCAATGCGAGGTCCTTGTCCGCCGCTGCCTTCATGGCCACAAGGTCGAAGTAGAAGCCTCGGTTCGGGACCGAAGCCGCCCGCTTTAGGAAATTGTCTGAGACGCAGACGATGCCGAGGCCGGGGGGCAGGGCCAGAGCCTTCTGCGAACCGAAGACGAAGGCGTCGACGTCGAGTTCCTTCAGCTTCATGTCTATCGCCGTGGCGGAGGTGACAGCGTCGACGCAGATCAATGGGTCCCCCTTGCTCCTGATCGATTCCACAATCTCCTTGATCGGATTGAGCACGCCGGCGCTGCTCTCGCACGAAACAATCGTCACCGCCTCGACACCAGGCTCCATTGCATCGGCGACGACGTCCCCGCGGACAGCCTTGCCGAACGCGACATCGAGCTTCTTGAGGCTCTTGCCGTTCTCCGTTCCGATGGAGGCCCACCTGTCGCCGAAGGAGCCGTTGCTGACGCCGAGCATGCGCTCCCGCACGCCCGACCTGACACAGGCCTCTAAGATTCCAGTCGCCGAGGCACCGGTCATCAGGATGTTCATGTCGGTGTCCAGCACCTTGCGCATTCGCTCGACGATGCCCCGCTGCAGGCGCTTGTAATCATCGCCCCTGTGCGTGATCATCGGACGGCACATCGACTGCATGACGTCCGGGAAGACCTCGACAGGACCTACCGTGAAGAGCTTCTTCGTCACAGATGCACCCCCCAAGAACCCCAAGCGGAAGATCAGAACCGCCCGGAGCACCGGAGGCGCATCCGCGACGCTCCTCCGCATCCGCTTCCGGATCCGCGTGCCCAGCAGTTCATTGCACCTTTCCTCGTGAGGTTCACGAAGCCCATGCCCAGCACGCCGGCTGCGCCATCGCAAGAATCGCAGTTAGCGCGGACCAGCGTGTCAAATGATGGCATGACGCATCCCGTACGAGGGGTGCCGTAAATAAACCTATCGCAGAGCTGAGTCGACGCCGCTGGTTGCTTGCCGGACTGGTGCTGAGAAAATGTTAAGCCCTCGTCGGTCATCTGATGTCCCGATGGCGTCGCCGAAACTGGCCGTGATCGGGCAGGGCTACGTCGGCCTTCCCCTGGCATGCGCGCTGGCCGACAAAGGGAATAAGGTCACCGGTGTAGACGTCGATGAGAAGAAGGTCAAGGCCATCAACTCCGGCAGATCGCCGATGGTAGGCAAGGAGCCTGGCCTGGACGAGCTGCTGAAGAAGGTCGTGAAGAACGGCTCCTTGGTCGCCGTCACGGACATCGAGAAGTCGCGCGGCTCCGATGCATTCTTCGTTTGTGTCGATACGCCAGTCGGCAAGGACAGGAAGGCCGATCTGACGATCCTCAGATCCGTTTCCACGAGCCTGGGCAAGGTCATCGGCAAAGGATGCCTCGTCTCAGTGGAATCGACGCTTCCCCCACGCACCATGATCGATGTCGTGATGCCATTGCTGGAGAAGGGAGGACTGAAGGCGGGCCGCGACTTCAGCGTCGTTCACTGCCCGGAGCGAGTGATGCCTGGAAGGCTCCTCCTCAACATGAAGAGCTACTCACGTGTCCTTGGGGGCATCGACCAGGCCTCAATCGACTCCG
>JBEKAR010000044.1:0-12042 GCA_050015815.1 Methanomassiliicoccales archaeon
TATTGACCTTCGTGCGATGTCCGCGCGATCATCATATATGTCGTCTTGGGATCGAAGCCGCCGGTCGAGAAGAAGCAATCATACCTCTTATAGGCGGAGCGTTCGCGGCTGACCTCGATGCCCGTCTGGAACGAGCCGAAGGCGAGCACCTTCGAGGTCTCCCAGCGGATCGACCTCCCCGCGATCTCCTTGCTCAGCTCTCGGAACATCGCGGCGAAGGGAGAGCCGTTGAGCCTTAGGCCAATCAGACCGTGCGGGGTAACGAGCTCGAAATCGTTCGTTTCCTTCCGCATCACGTCGGCCGACCTGGAGACGGATACCGCGCATCCCTTCTCGTAAGGCTGTCCTTCGAGGGCGTCCGCGAGCGTTCCCTCGTCTCTGATGCTCCTTGCCGAGCCATTGACGACAATGTTCATCTGGTCGGTCTGGATGATGTTCAAGAGCCTTTAAGCATTTTTCCTTTTGTAGCTATTGCTGGCCGGAACGCTTCACCGCCACGCTAGGCTGCCACCTTCTTATATCGTGAATGCCCCTTTGAGAAGCAATGGAACGGGCTGACGTCTTGGAAATGGTAAGGAAGAAGGTCTCCTCGCTTGCCGGAGTGATCGCATTCGAATACTTGGAGGGCGAGTTCAAGGAAACGCTTATCCGCCTGGAGCGAGAGGCGGAGAAGAACGGCGCCTGTGGAGGGCTGATGCCCTTCACGAACCAGGGCGTATGGAGCGCGTTCGAGCGGCAGGTGCAGTTCGTGATCGTCGCCTCGTCATCCACGATTCTCCTAGGGGTCAGCGACGACCTGGTCTACATCAGCGACCAGAAGGGCCACGTCGTCGGAGAGTGGCTCAACGCCAAGAGGAGGGAGGAGCTGAAGGACAGTAAGGAAATCTGTTTCCTCTCTGAGGATTTCGTCCTCTACCCCAACGTCGAAGTCATCGGAGAGCCGTTCTTCGTCCTGCCCGAGATCGAGTTCCCCTATCTGACGAACGTGAAGGGCGTCAAGAACGTCGCCTCGGGGAGCGTCTCGACGATGGCTGACGACTTCATCCGCATAAAGCTCGGCTACACGGAGACGAAGCATTGGACCCACCTCGTCGGTTTCGACGTTGACACCTCGGTCTGACTCGGTCCCATCGTCGGCAGCAGCCACTCAGGGGGTTTCCCGGACGCGCGTGGATGGCTCGTGACGGATTGCGTCTAGGCCTCACTCTCTCGAGGTGCTACCTCTCCAGCGCTCGACGAAATCCCTTCAGGGCTCTCTGGTTTTGTCGCTGGCAGATGCATCTTCACTTTCGAGACGATCTCGTCGAGCTTCTCCTGCGGACACGTCAACCCCCTCACGACCCCGGTGACGACGTCGACGATGCTGCCTTTCGTGGCCATGTCCTCCTCCCTTGGCCGGACGAGCCTCGTCCTCACTCCGATTCGCGCGAAATCTTCGTAGTCCACCGGCGCCTGGCAGACGATGATCGCCGGCAGGTCGACGTTGCGCAAAATGAGCCGGGCCTTGTAGATGATGTGATTCCTGACGTTGCCCAGATGGATGATCGCGAGCTTGAACTGCTCGATCCGCCTGATCTCTATGTCGTCTAGGCCGAAGATCGAACCAGTCGATACGTCGGGGGCGTCGTGCGGCACTCCCGCGCCCGCGTTTATGACTATGACGGAAGTGTCGATGCCTTGCTCTCTTAGCTCATAGGTGATCTCGCACACCGGCTTGGTGATGTGCCTCTTCCCTGGGCCCATCGCGATTGCCACGACGTCCCGACCGCTCTCGGAGATCGTCGCCCTCTGGGCCATGCCCCCTCCTACGCCGAGCCCTTTCGACTCACGACACTCCACGAACTTCGTGTGACGACCTATCTCCTTCACGCCTCGACCCCGCTCTTCATCATCTCTTCCTGTTCCTCGGCGGTCATGTTCGCAACCACGTCCTTGGGATCGCCGAGGGCCACTACCTTTCCGCCCTTCATGATGGCGGCTCGGTCGCAGCAGTTCATGACGAAGTCCATATCGTGCGAAACGATAATGAATGTCTCCCCGAGTTCCTTCCTCGCGGAAAGCACGGACTTCGCGACGCTGATCTTGGTGATCGGGTCCATCGTGCCTGTCGGTTCGTCTAGGATTACGATCCTCGGCTCTCGGATGAGCACTTGAGCGAGTGCGATGCGCTGCTTCTCGCCGACGCTCAGCACATCGGGGAACGAATAGAGAATGCGGTCGACGTCCCTACGATCGAACCCAACGCTGGTCAGAACCTGGATTGCCTTCATCTTGGCGAACTCCGCAGGCATCTTCATGCCGATGCAGACTGTCAGGTTCTGGAGAATGTTGTTGAATGGGTAGAGCGAATACTCCTGATGCAACACGCCTATGTATGGCGTGGCCCTGCCGCGGCCCATCTCGCCCATCTCGTACATATCAACCCAGTCGTCACCTACCCGCACGTTGACGTGGCCGCCTGTGCCTGGCGTGATTCCAGCAATCATCCGCGAGAGCGTCGTCTTCCCGGCGCCGCTCAGCCCGACCAGCCCGAAAATCTCCTTCTCGTTGATGTCGAAAGTAACCCCATCGACCGCCTTTACAACCCCGCGTACTATCGAGTAGTAGTACTTACGAGCCTCCTCGACTTTGACGATCGGCCCACCCACAGGGACTGGCTCAGGGTCCTTCGGCGCGAAGCCCACCATGAACTCCTTGGTGACCTCGACCGGATCGCCGACCTTCATCATCTCGCCTGCCTCAAGCCAGATTGCCTTGTTGGAGAGGCGATTGATGGCCTTCGGCCAGTGAGAGGATACGACCATTCCCATATTGTATCGTTTGCTCGTCTCAATGAGGGTGCGGTGAACTATCTCCGCCGTCTGCGGATCGAGCGTTCCCGTCGGTTCGTCCGCTAGGAACAACAATGGATCACGGGCCAGCTGCCTGGCGAGCACGCATCTCTGCTTCTCCCCACCAGATAGGTCGCGCGCGATGTGCGTCGTCCTTGATGTCAGATTGACCATCTTCAGGAGGTCAATCGCCTTGTCGACCCTGTCCTTCTCCGGGCATCGATCCCCCATCGCCTCGAAGATGTTCTCGATGACGGTCATGTCGCCGAAGAGGGCGAATGTGCGTTGGAGCATGATGGAGATGCGCTGCTTTATTGCCAAGCGCATCGGGTCGTTCTCATGGAGCGCCCAAAAGTCTATTTCAATTGTCTTTGTGCCCGAGCCGCAAACGCTGCAAGCTTTCCCTCTGACCGGCAGATCGAGGTTGCCGCACGAAGTGCAGCGGTTCACTCGGTAGACGACCTTGCCCGTGGTCGGGGCGTATTCAGCGCTGCCTCGCAGCATGTTGATGAGAACGCTCTTGCCCGCTCCGCTCCGACCGATCAAACCGAGCACGTCACCGGGGTAAATGACCGCGGAAACGTCCCTTAGGACCGGGTTCCCGTCAAATTGCTTGCTGACATTTGAGACGATGACGAGCGGCTCGTGGTCCTCAGGCATGACGTTCCGGCGTAGGAGAAGTTGCGTAATAAAGCTTTCTCCAGATGTCTCAACGATAGACAAGTGGCTTGATGATTAACGCCCTAAAAGTATTTGAACGCGAGAATCAAATCAAAGGCGTTAAGACATGTTTAAGTGGATGGATGCTATATCCATCCCTTAATGCCGCTGTCATTCAGTTCGTACTTCTCCGTCGGGCCGACACCGAAGTTCACTCTGTTCCATATCTGTAAGGCGTACCAGGTCATCGACACCGCAGGCCCAGTCGGCCGAAAGGCGCTCGCCGACATCCTGCAGATCGGCGAAGGGAGCGTCCGGACCATCTTGGACAAGATGATCCGCGAAGGCTGCGTCGAGAACACCCGCCGCGGGGCGATGCTCACTGAGAGGGGCAGGAAACGACTGGCACAGAGCGGAATCGAGGTCAAGCCGATCGAAGTCGAAGGTCTGACACTTGCAAAGCACAACTGCGCCGTGCTCGTTAAGGGACAGGCGGAAGCGATCAAGTTCGGATGCGAGCAGAGGGACGAGGCGGTTCGGGCCGGTGCGGTGGGCGCGACGACGCTCGTCGCAAGGGGAACCAGGCTCATCATGCCGGGGGACGAGGACTTCCCCGATCAGGAGGCGATCGCCCCGCTGAGGCACGCCTTCGAGATGGATGACGGTGACGTGGTCGTCGTCGGGTCGGCATTCACATACGACGCAGCGGAGAAGGGGGCGGTGAGCGCCGCGCTTTCCCTTGGCAACACGTCGACTCAGTGCTGGACCGAGGGAACCGCGCTGATCTCGGCGGACACCGAGGCGGAGGACCTAAAGTGCATGGCACTGGCGGTCCACGAATTGGTCGGCCGCGTGCCGTTGGCGATGCGCTCAAGGAACCAGCTTGGTGTCAGGTGCGAGGACGGCGAGGTCGTCGATTCGAATTACACCGGACCGGTCCTCGAGGAGGCTCTTAAGAAAGGGCAGGTGCTGCGCAAGGTAGCCACCAGCGGAAAGTACCGCGGCACCCCTGTGATCGTCGTCCCTATCATCAAACGCAAAGAGGCAATCGCGGTTATCGGCGTCTTCGACATCACTCGAGGCTCCGTCAAGGAGCTGATGGCGAGAGGCAAGAAGTGACATTCCGGAGGGGACAATGAGCGGCGTTCTGCTAGACACTGAGAGGGTCGTACTTGTCGTGGACCCGGGTGTCTGTCGTCTGACGTCGAAGATCGAGGCATGGTCAGAGGATGGTGTCGTCAAGTGCAAGATCGAAAGCAGATGCCTCCATGTCCAGGAGTTCGCCGAGAAGCTCGAAGGCATGAGCATGATGGACATCGTCAAGATGCCCTTCTCCGAGAACAAGGTCTTCCAGGTCGGAGGCACGACGCTGAAGCACTCAACGTGCGTCGTGCCGACCGCGGTGCTCAAGGCGATGGAGGCGGCGGCCGGGCTCGGCCTGAAGAAGGACGTCTGCCTCAAGTTCCAGAAGCAGCCGTGAACGAGATCACTTGATTATCTCGTCGATTATCGGCGAGAAGACGACGGCGGACGGGCCAGAGAGGTACATGGCGACGACCATCGCCTCGCGGAGCTCCTCCTTCGTCGCCCCCGCTTTGATCGCGTCCCTGGCATGCGTCTCGACGCAGGTGTCGCACTTCAAGAGGCAGGAGACAGCGGTCGCGATGAGCTCCTTCTCTCGGACGGTCAGCGCCCCTTCCTTGAACACCTCGTGCTTGTACTTGTAGAGGGCGTTGATCACCTGCGGCTGCTGCTTGGCGATTAGCTCGAGGCTCATGGTATGTGAGAGTGGCCCCATCGTAGTTAATTGCTTCCTCGACTGGACTAGGCGCTTGACCCGAACCGTTGCGCCGCGCGGTGTCGAACGCCGGACTCCCGTCGGCAAAGCTAGATTACCATCCTGAGCGTTCCGCCATCGTTACCATGGTGAGCGACAAGGAGGTCCTCAGTCTTCTCGGCGGGATGGAGGGTGTGCAGCACGTCTTCCTCCTTGACGATCGGACGAGAGCCACTCTGATATCGATCGAGGACAAGGTGATGGGCACACTGGACATCTCATGCAACAACGAGGGCGTGAGGCAGTGCCTGATGCGCAAGCACGTCGCGGTCATCATCAAGGACAAGCGCTTCCGTCCCCCGCCCGAGCCGACAGTGATGCTCGTGGGCGAGGACGGCCTGGTGATGGGGATGGAGATCTTCCCGCACCAGAGGAAGGAGTACGAGGGCAAGGACAACGTCCTGTTCCTCTCGGAGGAATTCATCGTCTTCCTCGACCGGAAGCCGAAAAGCAAGGAGTGCTTCTACATGCCGCCGGTCAGATTCCCGGAGGTGGAGGCGCTCAAGGGAACGAGGAACGTCGTCTCCTGCTCTCCGTCGGCGCCGGGGGACATGTTCGTGCGCAAGGCGCACGGACTTCCGGACGACCCGAAGTTCGCCAGCGTCATGGTCGGCTGGGACGACGGCTAGGCCGGAAGACCAGCGCTCGTTCATTTGCTTTCGGCACTTCCTCTGGTCAGCGAAGATAAAGAAGAATAATGTAAGGTGTTTAGGTTCCGGACGGCGTGATCCGGCCGACGATCTTTTCCGCTTCCTCGATCTGTTCCTTCAGCCGGTTCACCTGCTCCATCTGCGACTCCAGCGAGGTCTCTTCTTGCGACCTCACCTTGTACTCGGACTCCTGGGCGGGATCAAGCGTGGAGGACTCGTAGTACAACCCGAAGGTATCCAGGAGTACCCAGGTACCATCGGCATTGTCCACTACCTCTACCACTTTCCCCACTGTCCCGGTGTTCCGGTACTTGGCGAAGTCACCGACCTTCATTGGATCACTGTGGCGGGATGATTATGGTCCTCTCGCCCGCCGGCATGAACTCGCGCAGTCCGCCACGGCCGAACTCCTTGGTGATGTTCGCGAAGTCGAACGGTAGGTTCTTGTCCGCGAATGCCACCTTGATGAGCGGGCTGCAGGCAAACGCATCGCCGCGGGCCGCGTGCGACGCAGCCGCGATACCAGCGTAGCCAGGCAGGTGCCCGACGTTCATCGCGTAGTTCGGGTAGTTCGGTCCACGCAGTTCAAAGGGCAGTCCCTCGTCGCTCCTGTATGCGAACGAGTTCGAAGAACCGCACTGGTCCTGCAGGTCGTAGCCATAGAAGCCGAGGCGGCCAAGGCGCTCCTTGTGCTGCAGCATCGACAGGTACCATCCATTGACGCCGACGTCCGCGTTGCCAGTTGCCATCGCACACGCGATACCAGTGGCCGCGGCCGCGACTGTCGCCCTCTGGGACCCACCGAAGTGGGTTTCCATGGCGGCAGGATACCTCTCGTACTGCTCCAGCGCGTAGGAGTTGACCTCCGTGCCTAGCTTCTCGATGTTGTCCATCGTGGACTTCATCTTGGTGAGCCCGCCGTACTTGTCCTTGATCAGGTCGACGGCCCAGTAGGTGTAGTCCTCCAGGATGTTGTCGGTGTAGGCCGCGGTTGCGTACTGCGTGAAGCCCACTCCGCCGCTCATGTAGGAGCCTAGATAGATCTGGTCGAAGATCACCGCGCCGAGCGCCACGGTCTCCAGGGAATGCCTCGCTGGGTCATCCGGGTAGACGCGGCTCGACTGCACCATGTCCGCGAGGAATCCGAACGGAATTCCACCTGGCTCGTTCGGGCCACGGGCACGGCGTGCCGGCATCATCGTTCCCATTTCTAGGACCGAGGCGTGCTTGGCTGCGAAGGCGAAGTCCGCGATCGCGGCTTCTCCGGCTGCTAGCCTGTAGGAGGTGATGAACGCCATCGAGATCTGCATTGCGCTCCACCTGCTCATCGTCGCACCGTCGCAGACGCGGCCGACCATTGTCGGGCACGCGATCTTCTGCCACAGGGCGTTGCCGATGGCTTCCTTCAGCTGCTTGGCCTGCTCTGGCGGGAACTCCTTGTTGATGTCGATCCTGAACTGCTTGTCAATCTCGTCCATCAGCTCGTCGTTCCCTGAGAATACCTTCACGTAGCAGTCCGCCATTAGGGCCGGGCTGCACTCGGCCATGTGCTCCTGCACGACCGCTCCGCCAGGCATCGTGTGGTTCACTGCCTCGAGGTAGCGGTTGATGGTTTCAGGGGTGACCTCCTTCGCCAGCCTCTTCTCGATCACGGTGTGTGCGGTGTCGAGGCCGGAAACTACGGTCCTCCTGATGTCGTCCCACGCTTGCTGCATTGCGGCGTTGTTGATGAAGTGCAGGTCGTCCGCCTCATTGTAGATGTCCGTGTGGGACAGCTGGTAAGGCATGAGAACGCGCTGACCGAGCGGGACACCTATGTCTTGGTTCATCATTACGATGCCGCGCTTCTTAGCGATCTTGTTCGCCTCCTCCACCCACTCCCGCTTCCTCTTCGACTGCCTCCAGCCGCCGAAGGAGTAGTAGGTCGTGTGGACGTCCGTCGGGTCCTCCTTGAACTTCTTCCTCATCGCCTTCAGGAACAGCTTCTCTTTCTCCTTTGCCATTTAGCTCAGTCCCCCTTGATGGTCCAGGGCTGGAATCCAGCCAGCGTGCGCAGTCTGTGGATCCTCAGGTTCATGGCCATGACTTCCTTGTCAGATCTCATGTCGACGTCGTCGGCCCTGAACATGGTGGTCCTCTTCTTCAGCTCGCTGTCGGACATCGGCTTCCCTACGGAAATCGGCTTGTCCAGCGGTATGGCGACCTGATCCTTGACGTACTCGACCTCGCCCTTCTTGGCGTTCCAGCGGTACCTCTGCCAGGCGTCGAACATCAGGCCGTTCTCATCGAGACGGCATGCGTGTCCATGCACTGTGGCACCACGGATTCCGACCCTTGCCGGGTCGAAGGTCTCGTTCTCGATCATCTCCTTGGCGAGCTTCTCCAGGTCCCTCTCCCTCATTTCGACGATGTTCCTTCCGGATAGGGTACCGGTATCCACGCCGCGGTACCTGCTCATATAGAGCCAGGCCCGGCAGTAGGGGACGATGGGCGCGTAGTAGACGGAATCAGTGAACTGTACGTACCTGATCCTGTCTCCCTTCTTGGCGCCCTCGATCGGAGTCACGAGCTGTCGAATCGGGTCATCGGGCTCCGTTCCCTCTTCCAGTGGCGGGTGAATGCTCCTGTAGTCTTCGCCTGGCTGCCTGTGGCCAAGGATCTTGACCACGTCATCCATGGCGACCTCTCGGAGCTTCTCCAGCTTCACCTTGGGGTCCATGTACCGGCGCCTGTTCTTGGCCGGCACACTTGTTCCAGGATAGAATTGCCTCTCGTATTTTGCCATGACTTAACACCTTCCTTTCGCGTAATCGGTAACGGTGGGCTTGAATTTGGAATACCTTCCTATCTCCAGCGTGAACCCGAATAGGAGCAGTTCCTCGCAGATCTTCTCCACCTTCTTCGTGACATATTGCACGTTGTCGATGTCGTCAACCTCGACGAAGATCCTCCCTACCTGCACAAAGAGCTCGGTCTCCCTCCCCTTGACGTTGATTTTCTTCCTCTCGGGGTGATTGACTTCGAGACCAGTCCCCGGCCCTTGGGTCAGCTTCTTGGGCAAGTTCTCGCCCTGGCAAGTGACCTGTCGCACGTGATTGACCTCGTAGATCCTGTTGAGGACCTTCTCGGTCGTGTCCGCGGACAATAGCCGGTTGGGCATGATCATTATCTCTGGCAGCGGAACAGCTTCTGGAGACGAGGCACCCTTCATCACGCCACCTCGCTCGCTACCTTCTTGGCCTCCTTACCGACCGCCTTCAACGGTGCCTTGAACTCCGGGATATCCCCGAAGACATCCTTCACCAGCGGGCTTGTCGATTCTGGCGAGAACATCTGGGTTCCGGCGTCCAGCGCGCAGCCGGCCGCGATCACCGGGATGACCGTGCCCTTCGCGTGCTTCGTCACGACGTGGTTGCCGTGGAATAGACCAGGGCCACCGCCACCGTAGATCGAGTGGCTGAAGAAGCTCATTCCGACCGAAGTACCCATGGCGCGGCCATAGTCCGTGCCAGGCAATCCGGTCTCGTGCTCCAACAGATCGTTGAAGTACAGGACGGTCGACGGGACACCTTGCGACGCCCTTGCAGCGCCGACGTTCACCATGATGGCGGCGAGCAGTCCAGTGGCAGCGTAGGCGTTCCACATCGGCATGTCGCTCGTTGTGTAGACCTTGTAGCCAGAAGGCAGCTTCTCCTTCACCTTGATGACCTTGTCCTCTATCGCCCTTCCGACGAGACTCTCAACAACCGATCCGACGGTTCCAGTCTTGCCGTTCTCTTTGACGATCTCATAGGTCATGTTGTTCGCGTTCAATCCCTGGTAGGCCAGAGCCAACAGGTGTCCGCGCTCGAACGGACCGATCGCGTCGCCCATCTCGAACATCGCGGTCTGCTCGAAGATCGAGGACAGAGCCGCTGCGTTCATGGCGTTCTTGCCGGATATGGCAACGATATGGTTCACCATGATGTTCCTGAGCGCGTAGCCGGCGCCTTCGTTGTTCTGCGGCACCTCCAGGATTGACTTCAGGTTCGATCCCACGAAGTTCACGGTCTGCGGGTATCTCCCCCAGACCGCGCCCTTCACCATGTTCGCGTGGAACATGTCGATGTCGTACAGGTCGATGATTGCCTGGGTTACGGCGGCCGCGGCTGCGGTGAAACCGGTGGTGTATTCGATACCGGCATCGAGCCTTTCCGTCGGGACCATGACAATCAACTTCTTGCCGTCGCCGAGTACTCGGACCTCGGTGTCGTCGTCCTTTGATACCTTCAGGGTGTCTCGGACCATCTTTGCAATCTTTTCGGCGTCCTTCATGACTGGCGCGTCGATCTCCTTGCCCTTGATATAGCCGCCACCGACTCGTCCGGTCTTGAGAGACTTCTCAATTCCGGCGAGGTCGACGGCGATTGTCCTCTTGGCGAGGTTCGCGATGCGCTTTATGCCTGGGTTCTTCAAAGGACTAATCGATTCCAGGGGAAGGTTCTTTTCAATTAGCTTCCCCCTGTCGTCGTACAAGTCGATTTTGTCCTTGTATTTCGCCATTCTTTACCTCCTTTTCATTTCGAAAAACCGACTCTCGGGAGGATAGCTAGGCTTCAAACATTCCCCCAATCTAGCCTTCACTCGACGAAAATCGGTTCCCCTTGCTCGGGCCTAGAAGGCTAAATTCGGGATATAAGCTTGGTTATGGATGGTTAATCCATCCACCACTAAACAATCGTTTCTTCGGAGGGCCTATCCAGGTTAACAATCGATATTTATTCGTAAACAAGAAACAAATTCGATTTAGGCCGTTAAGCATGCTACGACTTAACAAGGTAAAATCGCGATTTAAGGGCGTTGAGGCCAGCCTAGATTCGCGGCGATTCTTGACGTCTTGCGGCGTCATCGATCTCCCCCTTTGCCGCCCGGAGAGAAGCCAGTACCTTCATGGCATCCTGCCGTTTGTAGTCCAGGTACTTGGCTTCAATGTATGCCCGAACATGGCTCGCCTTCCGAGCGTCGAGCACCTCATTGACCGTCTCCTTTAGCAGCTCAATGCTTCGCCTCGGGAAGTACCGCTCTCCAACTCTCTGGAGGACTGACGACACATCGTTCTGGTCGAGTATCCCGACAGATACTGCGTCCTTGAGATTGAGCCTCATGTTGACAAGGGGCTCGGAGAGCGGCTCCAACGTCTCTGGATGGAATGTCAAAGCGACCTCGTCGTCCCCTTCGACCTCCCCCGACGAGTACAGCTCGTAGATCCGCCCCACGCCCTCCATCCCGAACTCGTGCAGCTCCGAGGCCCTCAGCGCCCCCATGCTTCCTCCGCCGATGACCCTCGTGCCCCGTTCCAGCAGAGCCAGTATCTCCCTGTGCCCGACAGCGGCCTCCGACATGAACACTCCGTCGATGATGCCGACCAGATCGACATCTCGGGCGAGCGAGGGCAGGTCGCCCCTTCTTACTGGAGGACGGTAGTCAGCGGCGAACAGGGATTCTGCCCGCTCCCGCGCCAGAGAAGGCCCGAGGAAGACGACGGTGCTCAGTTCCACCGACCCCCGAGCCTTCGCCCCACACGCTCTTCGTCCAGGGCATAAACCTCCATTCCGGGTACGATCATCCTGACGACTGGGATACCTAGCTCCTTTCTCGTAAGGTCCACCGCGACGGCACGCCTGAAGCCCCGCTGATGCAATCTCTCAAGGACGATTCCTATATCGTCCAGGATGTCGGGGGTGTCTAGCGCCTCGTGGTCTTGGAGGCTTCTGGAGCGGGAAGAGGCGGAGAACCACATCTTGTTCATGTTCTTCATCCGCTCGTAGCCAAGCCGGCGGTTCCCGTCTGCGTGGACGGTGTCCTCACGCGCCCCATGGATTTGCGTCAGGCGGCTCTGCGCCACTTCGGTCAGCGCCCTTATGACGGTGATCCGGGGATTGAGGTGCGTCCCGATTCCAAGCGTCAGCAGAGCGGGGTCCGCCAGCCGAACGTCGTCCGCCGCCGCGGCGAAAGTTGGCAGACCAACATCGCTGGTCAGGTCCTTGAGGTGAACCTCGATTCCCTTTGACTCGAACTTCGAAAG
>JBEKAR010000045.1:0-12025 GCA_050015815.1 Methanomassiliicoccales archaeon
AGGCGAAGAAGAACATGCCTCAGGCCGCTCCGGCAGGCGCCTCGAAGAAGGAGAAGTTCGTCTGCTCGGAGTGCGGCGCCGAGGTGCCCGCCGACTCGGACAAGTGCCCGCACTGCGGGGAGAAGTTCGACGAAGAGGGACCGAAGCAAAAGGGGATCGCTCCTCCGCCCTCATCGACGAAGGCAGAGGAGTTCGTCTGCTCCGAGTGCGGCAAGACCGTCAAGGCCTCCGACACCAAGTGCTGGAACTGCGGCAAGGAGTTCGACGAGTGAGCAACTGGCAGTAAGCAAATGGCTTTATGACGAATGGCCCATACACTGCTAGGATGGGATGCACCATGAGATCCATTTCACGGGGGTGCCTTAGCTGAGCTCCATCGCCGATCACCTGGCGAAGAAGCAGAAGGAGATCTCCGTCTCGGAGTTCTTCGAGAGGAACCGCCAGATACTGGGGTTCGACTCGACCACCAAGGCCATCATCATGGCGGTCAAGGAGGCGGTCGATAACTCGCTCGACGCCTGCGAGGAGGCCGACATCCTCCCCGATATCACTGTCAAACTGGACAAGGTCGACGAGAAGGAGTACAAGATGACCGTCGAGGACAACGGCCCGGGCATCGTCCAGGAGATGATCCCGAACGTGTTCGGCAGGCTCCTCTTCGGCTCCAGGTTCCATGCCATCAGGCAGTCTAGGGGGCAGCAGGGGATTGGCATCTCCGCCACCGTCATGTACGGTCAGATCACGACCGGCAAGCCCGCCAAGATCACCTCGAAGACAGAAAGGGACAAGCCCGCGGCGGTCCGCGAGATAATGCTCAACACCAAGACGAACTCCCCCATGGTCGTCGGGCCGAAACAGCCTAACGACTACATCATGTGGGACGAGAAGGAGCACGGCACGAAGGTCGAGATCAACCTGAACGGCAGGTACGTCGGCGGGAAGCAGTCCGTCCTGGAGTACCTGAAGCAGACCGCGATCGTCAACCCGCATGCCTCGATCTCCTTCACCGACCCGGAGGGCAAGACCTACCTATTCGCCCGGGCGTGGGACAAGCTGCCCCCGGACACGAGGGAGATCAAGCCGCACCCGGAGGGCGTCGAGCTCGGCACCCTGATGAACATGGGGCGGGCGTCGCGCACGAGGAACCTCAAGGAATTCCTCAAGAGCGACTTCTGCCGCATATCCGACCGCCTCGCCAAGGAGATCATCGAAAGGGCGGGACTGAGCGAGAACGCGAAGACGACGCAGCTCGACCTCGACAAGTACAAGGCGCTTCTCGGGGCGATGCAGTCGATGAAGTACCTGGCGCCCCAGACAGAGTGCCTATCGCCGATCGGCGAGGCGCTCATCAAGAAGGGGCTGAAGAACGTCCTGGACGAGGTCAAGCCGGAGTTCTATGCCACGCCGGTGACGCGTAGCCCGAGGGTCTTCGCCGGGAATCCCTTCCAGGTCGAGGTCGGCATCGTCTACGGCGGAGGCATCCCGGCCGACCAACCCGTATCGATACTTAGGTTCGCTAACCGCGTTCCTCTGCTCTACCAACAAGGAGGCTGCGCCTTGACGAAATCGATCGAGGCGGTCGACTGGCGCCGCTATGGATTGGAGCAGAGAGGAGGGAGCGGGATTCCCTTCGGTCCGGCGATCATCCTCGTCCACGTCGCGAGCACCAAGGTCCCTTTCACGTCCGAAGCGAAGGAGGCCGTGGCGTCGATCCAGGAAATACAAACGGAGATCGAGCTCGCTCTGCGCGAGTGCGGCCGCCGGCTCAAGGTCCATCTGAACAAGAAGGAAACGAAGTCGAGGACCAGGGCGAAATTCGAGATCGTGCAGGAGATCCTGCCGCTCATCGCGGAGAAATCGGCGAAGATAGTCAACAAGCCCGTTCCCTCGCTCAACGGCTCCATCACCAAGATCATGAACGTCGTCTGGGTGAGCGACTCGGTGAGTTACGAGAAGAACCGCCACGTCGCGAGGGTCGAAATCTACAACTACACTCCGCGGCAGGTGCGCTTCAACCTCCACGCCGTCTTTCCCCCTGGCTCGCTGGCGCTCGGCGGAGCGGACCCGAGGCCGATAGAGGTCAAGGAGGACGGGAAGGTGACCTGGGAGCTCAAGCCGATTCGATCGACGGAGAAGCAGATCATCACCGTGATCCTCGAAGGCCTGGACCCGGAGCTCTACGACGAGAACGAGCTCTATGCCAGTGGGATCGACCCCGCCATGATCATCGGCGCCGACCCGCTGCCCGGCGACTGGGACGTGGCCAGGCTGAAGGTGACCGAGGTTCCAGCCGAGGTCCCCGCGTCGGTCGAGCCGGAAGAGGAAGAGGTCGACTACGATGAGCAGTCGGAGGCGTTGAGCGATGACTGACGAGAGCAAGATCGCGGTGCAGAAGCTCTACGAGATCGCCGAATCGATCTACGATCAGCTCGACTCCGGCAAGATACCCAAGATGGTCATCCCGCTCCGTACCAAGTCGAATATCCGATTCGACCCGAAGCACTCCGTCTGGAAGTACGGCAACCAGAAGGGGGCGAGGACAGCGAAGAAGACCCAGGGCGCGCTGATGCTCCTTCGCACCATGTTCGTCATGGAACTGATAGAGGACATGATCAAGGAGAACAAGTCCTCGACCCTGAGAGAGATGTACTATATCTCGGAAGGCTGGGGCAAGGGCAAGTTCCACTCGCAGGACGAGTCGAACCTTCTCGCCGAAGACCTCGAGGTCGTCACCAGCCTGATGCGCGAGGACTTCAAGCTCCGCCCCGAGGAGAACGGGGCGAGCGTCATCGGCAACCTGACCATCGAGGAGCTCGACCGCAAGGGCAAGAAGAAGAGGATCAACTGCCTGGACGATGTCGGCGATTCGGGGTACGGAATACCATACAACGTCGAGAGCGACAAGGTTCAGCTGATTGAGACTGGCGCGGATTTCATCGTGGCGCTCGAGACGGGCGGTATGTTCGATCGATTGGTCGAGAACGGCTTCGCCGAGGACTTCAACTCCGTCCTGGTGCATCTCAAAGGACAGCCGGCGCGCTCCACCCGCAGGTTCATCAAGCGAGTGAACGAGGAGCTGAAGCTGCCGGTCGTCGTCTTCACCGATGGGGACCCCTGGTCGTTCCGCATCTTCGCCTCCGTCGCCTACGGAGCGATCAAGACGGCGCACATCTCCGAGTACCTCGCCACGCCGACCTCAGAGTTCATCGGCATCACCGCCTCGGACATCGAGAACTACGAACTCCCGACCGACAAGCTGACTGAGAGGGACGTCAGAGCCCTCGAGGCGGAGAAGAACGACCCGAGGTTCGCCGACGAGTTCTGGAGGAACGAGATCGACCTGATGCTGAAGCTCAACAAGAAGGCGGAGCAGCAGGCCCTGGCCAAGTACGGCCTGGACTACGTCACCGACACCTACATGCCGGACAAACTGGGCGAGCTGGGTCTCCTCAAGAAGTGATCGATCGGACGGCTAGAGGTCCTTTCCCATGTTCAGGCTGCGCACCACGTAGCCGGAAGACCTGTAGAGCCTGATAGCGCGCTCGTTGAAACCGAACACGTGGAGGTCGATCGTCTCGGCCTTGAAGCCCCGCGAAACCGCCTCGATCTCCGTCATCGTCGCCTTGCCATAGCCCTTGCCGCGATAGCGCTCCTCTAGGAACAGCGAGAAGATGAAGACCGAGCGCCTCGGCTCTTCTTCGAACTTCAGCCAGACCCCACCGACCTCCTCGCCGGTGATGCGGTCCCTGACCTCGTAGAAATACTGGCCCGGCGTGTCGATGCCATATGGCAGCAGCTTGAGCGTGTCGTCCCTCGACTTCTTCTTCGCCGCCTCTCCGCGCGCGTATCCGGCCTGATCGATCTCCTTGGCATACCGCTCAATCGTCCCGGCGATGAACGACTCGAAGCGCTCTGGTTTCAGAGGGACTAGTACCACGTCAGGCATCGAACGCTCATGTTCGCAGGCGGCTAAATCACTTCGCAGGCGAGGGAGCGGAACGGATCGCTTCCTCGATGCGGCCCGTGACGAATTCCTTGTCAAGGGTGGAAAGGAAGAAACCGAGCCTCGGTCCCTGGTTCCGCCCGATGAAGATGCGGTAGAGACACTGGAACCCGACCTTCGCGCCGATGGAGCAGGATTTCGCGCTCTCATACACCTTGTCGTGGATCTTCTCGCCCTGCCAGTCCATCGCCTTCAGCTCCGTCAGGACGCACCTGAGGAAGTTCAGCTCCTGATCGCTCAGTTCGACCATCGGCAGCGTCTCGCTGACCTTGAACCTGACTTCCTCCGGCGCCCAGCCGTCCAGCCAGAAGCGGACGCAGTCGACCCTCTGGCGAAGCAGTTCCATGTCCTCCTTCGGAAGCTGGGAGATCTGCTCGGTGCGTTTCAGGATCTCGATCACCTTCTCGAACGTGTCGGCGATCTGGACGACCGAGACGAGATGACGGTATGGTATCTGCGTCGGCTGTTGCGCCCTAGGGCCGTTCGGCTGGGCCAGAGCATAGGCCCGGAGCAGGTCGATCTCCCTCTCGTCCGCGCCTCCTTTATAATAGAGCTGCTCGACGTGGTCGTACTCGTCCACGCCGTCGAGTATCCCTAGCCCGGAATCGTAGTCGATGTGCCGGTCGGGATTGTATCTCAGGAACGAGTAGTTCAGGACCGGCGGCGGGGTCATCCTCAGCGCATCGACGCCGGAGACCGTCGTACCGGTCGACTTGTGCATCTGGCCCTTGCCCTTCAATTGCACGAACTCGTACGGCACGGGGAAGGGCGGTTCGATCCCGAGCACCTCGCGGGCGAACCTCTTGCCGGTGTCATAGGAACCCCCCGCCGCGGCATGATCCTTGCCGAACGGCTCGCAGGTCACCCCGAAGACCTTCCACTTCGCCGCCCACTCGAGCCTCCACGGAAGCTTGCCCTGGGCCCGGCGGATGTCCGCCTTGCCCTCGTTCCCGCAGGTGCAGACGTAGTGAACGTAGGGATACTGGTAGTCTGTGATCCGCCCGCCCGAGAGCTTGCCGCAGGCGGGGCAGAGCGGCGTATATGGGAAGAAGTCGGGCGGGACCTCGCGCCCGGTGACCTCCCTCAGGATCGTGGCCACGAGCTCCTTCTTCTTGATTATGGTGTCGATGGCATCGGCGAAGTCCCCGAGCTCGTAGTGCTCATGCGTCCAATGGATCTCTGGCCTGATGCCGAGCTCGGCGATCGCCATGAGGAACGGGGTGATGAAGTGCTCGGCGTAACTGACGTGCTCCCCGCAGGGACAGTCCATGAACGATATCGGCTTGCCGATCTCCGCCTCGTACCTCTCAGGCAGGAATGTATAGCGCTTCCTGAGGGGGTCGAACGAGTCGACGAGGTAGATCAGCTTCGCATCGACGTCCTTCTCTTTGAGAGCCTTGAACACCGCCTGCGCGGTGATCGCCTCCCGCAGGCTCCCCACGTGGATGAAGCCCGAGGGGGTGATGCCGGTCGAGATCAGGTGCTTGCTTCCCTTCTCCTTGAGTTCTCCGGCTAGGACGTCCGCCCAGTGCATGATTACCAGCCGCGCAAAGCGAACGCGCGAATATTAATGTTGCTAGCCGCCCACATGGAACGCCAGTGTCGGCTCGGCCCTTGAGGAGCCTGAAGCCGATCGCCTTGCCTACATTGCCCCTTGGCGATAATCCCGACCTTCATTCCATCGCGGGCTGGCTCGCAGCATCCAGCCTAAATACTTTGTCCGATGGCGTCGTTGGCATCATCGTCAGTGTCGTCGCCCCATGAGAACCGTTTATATAGTAGTACAAACAGATTAGTGAAACGTGGAAGCAGTCAAGACAGACTTCGCACGCAAGCTGGAGAACGCGAAGGATATTCCAGAGATATTCGAGCTCGTGAAGAAGGCCGTCAGGCAGGTGACGGGGATGGAGAGGTCAGGCCTGATGCTAGGCCTTTCGAACCTGGGCGGAGGACTGGCAGGATTCGTCGGCGCGTTCTACCCGGTGGCGACCAACATCATAGTCATGAACACGCTGCCGTTGAGGCGGGTCAAGGAGACCGCGGCTCACCTCTACAAGCCGTACGTGTTCCACATCCTGATGCACGAGTACCTCCACACGCTGGGCATCATGGACGAGACCCTTGTGAGGATCCGGGCAAGAGAGATCACCGAGCAGACGCTTGGACCGGACCACCCGGCGACGGAGATCGCGCGGGACCTCACGAAGTTCATGCCGAACCTGGTCTACCCGGTCTACGGATGGAACCCTCCGGAGAACCCGAGCCTGGAGCTCGTGGAGGGCTTCGACCGGTCGAGCACCGACCCCTACATATTCTGATGGTGGACGAACCTCCAAAAGGATATATAGGGAAGTTGGGTATCCGAAGCCGGATATCCGATGCCAAAGGAGAGCAAGAAGAACACCGGCTTCCAGTCGGCCGCGGGTCTGATCCGTTACTTCGATTCAGAGGATGAGAAGGCCCTCAAGATCAACCCCTACTTCATTCTGATATTCGCGGCGCTGGTGATCGCCGTCGTCGAGATCGCCAAGGCGATCTGGCCGGTCTGAGCGGTCCCTAGAAATCCTTCTGCGCCTTCATCTTCTTCAGCCTGGGCTTGTTTTTCAGGTTGAACGAGTGCGTGATGAGCCACGGCCCCACGATGGTGGTGATGAGGGCCATTGCCACGATGACCGAGTACATGTCGTTCGTCAGGACGCCGTTGCTCAGGCCGATGAAGGCGACCGTCAGGCCGACCTCGCCCCTAGGGATCATCCCAACGCCCACGATCGTCGCCGACCTCGCACCGAGGCTCTTCGCTCCGACTGCGCAGCCCGCGAACTTTGTCACGATCGCGACAACGGTCAGCAGGAGGGTGAGGACTATGATCGACACGGTGCTGAAAGCGCCCAACTGGATCCGGACGCCGATGTAGAGGAAGAAGAAGGGCACGAGAAACTCGTTGATCGGCTCCAACTTCTCCGTCCCAGGCCAGATGTCTCTGAACTCGGCGAAGAGCATCCCCGCGAGGAAAGCGCCGACGATGGCCGCTAGGTTAAGGTAAGAGGCCATGGCGGAGAGGCCGAAGCAGACTACCAGGGCGAGCGGCAGGAGGCTGCGCGTCTTCCTCGGTTTGCGCTTCTCAGTGAACTTGATCACGGAGGTGGACGTCCTCGCCTTCGGGATCAGCGTGGAAATGAACATCACTAGCAGGACGAACCCGACCGCAAGGCAGGCGACGACCGCGATATCGAGGAGGTTGAGGGCGCCTCCCTGCGACACCCCGCTCACCATCGACAGGACGATGAGGCCGAGGATGTCGTCGATAACCGCCGCGGCGATGATCACCCGTGCCTCGATGGTGTCCATCAGGCCCAGGTCCTTGATCACTCTTGCCGTTATCCCTACGCTTGTCGCCACGAGAGCGGCCGCGATGAACAGCGAGACGATCATGGAGGTTCCCCAGACGAGCAGCAGTAGCAATCCGCCAACGAAGGGCAGGATGACGCCAAGGATAGCAACGGTGGTCGCGACCTTGCCCACCTTCCTTAGCTCCGAGAACGGGGTCTCGAGGCCGACTGAGAAGAGGAGGAATATCACCCCCAGGGTCGCGAGCAACACGAAGACGATCTGGCTCGGGTCCTGGTCCAGGCCGATGTATGTGTACAACGTCACTCCATTGATGCCAATGTTGGCGATGGCGATGCCCATCAGGATCTCGCCGATGACCACCGGGATCTTCGCCTTCTCGCAGAGGTATGCGGCGACCCTCGCGAGCAGGACTAGCACGAACAACTGGACTAGGATTATCTCTATGTCTACCTCTGCCACTCGTGCATCCCAGATGATAATCCGCAGCTAGGTATATAATTGCTCACCAACGGTCCGTGGCGACTGGATTGAGCCCTCGACTCGCGCGATTGTCGTCGCAAAGGTAATTAATACCCGGGCGGAATCGCTTGGAACGTAGTGATGCGAAATGTCGCTTTGGAAGAAGGTGCCCTCGGGAAGGCACCCGCCTGAGATCGTCAACGTCATCGTGGAGACCCCGAAGAACAGCAAGAACAAGTACGAGGTCTCGAAGGAGTACGACTACATCCTCCTCGACCGTGTGCTCCACTCCAGCGTCGTCTTTCCGCACGCATACGGACTCATCCCCCGCACCTACTTTGATGACGATGACCCGATGGACGCGATGGTCATGATCTCCGAGCCGACGTTCCCGGGCTGCGTGGTCGAAGCGAGGCCGATCGGCGTGCTCCGCATCACCGACGAGAAGGGGCGCGACGACAAGATTCTCGCCGTCGCGACCTCCGACCCCAGGCTGTCGCACTATCAGGAACTGGAGGACGTGCCGAAGCACTACCTCGACGAGATATCGGAGTTCTTCAAGACATACAAGAAGCTCGAAGAGGGCAAGCACACCGAGGTCGCCGGCTGGGACGGGAAGAAGGAAGCCCTGGCGGAGATCGAATACGCCCTCGGACTGTTCCGCAGCAAGTTCGCTTACAAGTGAGCGACGTACCGGTCATCCCCTCCAGCGGGCCTAGAACCGTTCCATCGTCCCCTTGGACCGGGCGATCTTCTCGAAGTGGTGGAACATCAGGTAGCCGATCAATATCGCGGCGACCCCCACGGCCGCCTCGGCGATCAGCAGCCATCCGATGTCCAGGGTGTTCGATCCACTGACCGCCATCCTCGCAGCTTCGGTGCCGTAGGTCATCGGTATCGCGTACGACACAGGCTGGACCCACGTCGGCAGGTAGGAGACGGGGAAGTTTACGCCACACAGAAGCAGGCCGATGAATAGGAAGATGTTCGCCACTATCATCGAGGTCCTGAGGTAGAGGCCGAGGGAGCTGATCATGAGGCCGAAGCCGGTCATGGCGAATGCGGTCACCAGGCAGACCAGCGCCAGCGCGATGAAGTCCGCCTGGGAGAAGTCTATGTTGAAGATGAAGGCGGCGTAGAGGAAGGCGATGATGACGGTCGCGAAGCCGTTCAGTATCTGGAACATCGCCCTCCCGACGAAGATCGAGAAGCGGCTTGCCGGAGTGACCAGGATTGGCTGGAGGGTCCCTTGCTGCTTCTCTTCCCCGGTGATATTGCAGACGGCGAAGATCGATGCGTAGGCGATGCTCTGCAACGCGTTTCCGACCACGACGAAGGATACGCTGACATCGGGATTCGAGACGTAGAGGGCGACGTAGGCGAAGAAGGCGATCTGGAAGAGCGACATGAAGAACAGTTGCATGATCCACATCGCGGGGCTGAGCCAGGCGAACAGCGCCCTCTTGGCGAGGACGGCTGAGCTCCAGAAGACCCGGACCGGATTGCTACGGTACTCCATCATCTCAGAACCTCACCAGGTTCGCGTCCTTCCTCGCCTTCTTGTCCACCTGCTGGAAGAGCCAGACCGCGACCAAGATGTAAACGACCGAGAGGAGCGCCATGACCGCCAAGCATCCCCAGTATCCGACATCGATGCTCGAAGCTGCGGGACCCATCGCACCGACCCTGATCGCGTTGATGCCCCAGGTCGGGCCGAGCGAGAGGCTCAAGGGCGCCGTCCAGAAGGGCAGAAGCGCGATAGGGAACATCGTGCCCGTGCCGACGTAAATGGGGAACTCCAGTCCATTGGTCAGCACGCTCGCGCTCCTCGACAGGACGAACGCGGAGCTGAATACCAGGCCGAGGGCGGCGAGAGAAAGCAGCGTGAGCACGAACGCCAGGAGGAAAAGGCCGGTGTCGTACAGCTGCAATGGCTGCTGGTACACCACCACCGCGAAGATGAGAACGAGGACCCCGTTGAGCACTCCTATCAAGGCGTTCCAGACAGTCCTGCCGGCGATTATCCAGATCAACGGGGACGGCGAGGCGAATATCCCTTCGATCGTCCCCCACCATCTTTCCGACTGGATGGAGAATCCGGAGGCGTAGAGGGTGTTGCCCCACATGCCCATCATTCCTCCACCGAGGACGGCGTAGAGCACTATCGGGCCGGTGACGTTGCGGAAGAGCATCAGGGCGACCAAAGTCAGGACGAACGGGGCAATGATGTTCGGGATGAGCCACTGTGGGTCCGCCAGGAACGTCAGGGCCTGGTGTTTGAAGGACGAATAGGCGGCGCGGAACCTAGGCATGCCCTTCCACCAGCCATAGGTAGGCGTCCTCGAGGGTCGGCTCCTTCACCCTGACGCCGATGATGTTCCTTCCCTGCAGAGCGTGGGCGACCTTCGCCAGCATCTCGCCGGGGTCCGAAACCTGGACGCGGAGCGTCTGCTTCTCCTCGCTCATCACCGCGCTCACGGCGCTGACGCCGGGCAATGAGCGCACCGCGGAGAGCTCGACCTCGGTGATACCGAAGGCCTCGACCTCGATGAGCGAGCTGTCCCTAACCAGTTCCTTGAGCCCCGAGGGCGTGTCCAGAGCGACGATGCGGCCCTTGGTGATGACGCCGACGCGGTCGCAGAGCTCGTCCGCCTCGAACATGTAGTGCGTCGTGAGCAGGATCGTCTTGCCCTGCGCTTTGAGGTCGAGGATCATCTTCCTCGTGTCGCGCGCTGCCTGAGGATCGAGCCCGATCGTTGGCTCGTCCATGAATATGATGGGAGGGTCGTGCACGATTCCCTTAGCCAGGTGCAGCCTCTGTTTCATGCCGCGGGAGTAGTCCTCAACCCTCTCGTCGGCCCGGTCCGCCAGGCCCACCAACTCAAGGACCTCTTGTATCCTCTTGTCCCGGATCTGCATCGGGACGCCGTAGAGGTCGGCGAAGTACCTCAGGTTCTGCCGACCGGTGATGCGATAGTACAGACCTCTCTCCCCGCCTAGGACCAGGCCGATGCGCTTCCGGACCTCCATCGACTGCTTCGCGACGTCGAAGCCAAGGACCTTGACCTCTCCAGAGGTCGGCAGGAGGAGCGTCGTCAGGACCTTGATGGTGGTGGTCTTGCCGGCTCCATTGGGCCCGAGGAGGCCGAACAGCTCTCCCTGGTCCACGGAGAAGGAGATGCCGTCGACTGCCGTCGTCTCCTTCCTTTTCCTCCTGGCCAGGATGCTGCCGGAACTGCGGTATGTCCGGACGAGCTTGTTGACCTCGATGACCGGCGTCAGATTCCCTTCCTCACCCAGGGCGAAAGAATCTGTCGATATCAACCTTTCCGAGGGCGACGCGAAGACGGCTTGGGACCGCACGAGCACGCCTGTGGCGCTCAGAGGATATAACTAAGTCAATGCCAATCGACCTGGCCATGATAGTCGCCCGAATCCGGGGGAGACTGGGCAATCAGCTTTTCCAGTACGCCATGGCCAGGACCCTCGCCCTGGAACGGGGAACGGAGCTTCACCTAGATCTCACGCACTTCCTGTTCGAGGGGTACGAATGCAGATTGCCCGTCTTCAAGACGCAGTTCAGGATCGCCAGCATCACGGAGATCGGTCCGAGGGTGATCGCCAGTCATCTGGTAAGGGCGGTAGGAAGGAGCGGTGTGAAGGGACCGATGGGGATGATCGATAACCGCATCGTGAGGACGCTAGGTGACAGACGAACCTATGTCAGAGAGAGGCCCAAGTTCATCGGCTATGATGAAGGGGCCGCTGAGAGGATGAAGAAGGCGAAGGACGACCTTTATCTTGACGGTTTCTGGCAGAGCGAGAAGTGGTTCCTGGGACGAAGGGAGCAGGTGCTCAAGGAACTGGAACTGAGGACCGAACCCCCGGCGGACATGAAGAAGTGGATGGAGTTGATGTCAGTGAAGGGGTCAGTCGCGCTACACGTCCGTCGAGGGGACTATGCCCAATCGGGCGTCTCGAACATCTATGGGGTCTGTGACGCCGAGTACTACAGGAGAGCGGAAGAAGCGATGATGAAACGCGTCGATAGTCCGCACATCTTCGTCTTCTCGGACGACCTGACCTGGGCGAAGGACAACCTGAAGCTCAAGAGTGACCTTACCTTGGTCGAGCCGGGTTCGCTGGAGGAGTACCATGAGCTAGTTCTCATGTCTTGCTGCGAGAACAACATCATCTCCAACTCGACGTTCT
>JBEKAR010000046.1:0-11920 GCA_050015815.1 Methanomassiliicoccales archaeon
AAGGAGCACGACGACCTTGGGCTCGTCGATCCGATAGACGAGGCCGGGGAACTGCTCCGGCTCGTACTCGACGCGCTCCAGGCCAAGCGAGATCGCTATCGCGTTGAGGTTGATCTCCTGGCCGAGGTCGCTCGAGGCGACGATGTTCTGCACCTCAATCTTCGGTTCCGTCTTGACCTTGATGCCGGCCTTCTCGATCTGCTTGGCCACCTTGTTGATCGCGATCTTGACGTGCTCGAGGCTCTTCGCCCCGGTGCAGACGACCTTGCCGCTGCGGAAGAGCAGCGTCGCCGTCTTCGGGTCCTTCAGCCTATAGATCAGGCCGGGGAACTGCTCCGGTTCGTACTCGGCGCCGTCTAGTGCGAGCGCGATCGCCTGCAGGTCAAGTTCCTCCCCCAAAGAGGTGGAGGCTACAACGTTCTCGATCTTTATCTTGGCCATTTGGGGGCACCTTCTCTCCCTATTTAAATGTGGATTTATATAGCCTTTTGTCTCAACTCACCAAAGGACTAGCGCAAGATACAGCTCGCTGGCTTGTCCTCTCAGGCGCTGTCCGGAGTCGGACAAGCGACTTGGAACGTTTCTCATCTCTTGCACGGCCGATTGCCAATGCCCACTCTGATGCTAGATGGTTCAAGAGCGACGATGGCGCAGGGAACTGGCTGGACGGCTTCGTAATCCAGTACAACTTCCTGAGGCCGCACACCGCGCTGGACGGATGGACCCCAGCGGAGAAGGCTGGATTGGACCTACCGATTGAGAATGGTTGGGGCGACCTGATTCAGTGGGCTGGCGGTCTTCCACCGACTTCTATTTAGCGCATTCCATTCCTTGGAGACCTAACGAAAGAGATTTGTCCAGCGATACACATTGCTTCTGGCAACTTATTAGAGATGGCAGACAGGAGAATATGGTGAGCTTGCAGAATGACGAGGTCCAGGCGGTGCTGAGAGATGTTTACGGCCAGTGGGGATATGTCGGCGCTGGCTGCAAGTTTGTGGTCTTCTTGACCGACAATGGCATCCTCTTTGCGGTCACAAGTGGGACGTGGCGAACTGGAATTGTGGAAGGTGTGAGAGGCGGTCTCACTGCTGGAGCAGGGGCAGCCGGGGCAGCGGCCTCAGGCGGCATTGAACCAATCGAGCACGACTACCAACTCAGCAAGGCGGGCGAATTTGAAGGTGAGAGCTTGGACCAGATCATGCAATCGCACAAGAATAATGTCTATCTCACATACGCGGAAATCAAGTCTGCCAAGTACAAGAAGCACTTCGGATGCATTGACGTTAATTACGTGACCGACAAGGGCAAGTTCTACACCCGATTTCAAATGGATCCACAGGATATTGTGAATAGCATCCTGACTGCGAAGCTCGGGTCAAGACTGGCATAGCTTATCATGGGGCCTGTGGTCCCTACGGACGTTGGCATGGACCGATGTCAGAATGCCCAGAGCGCAAAACCAACACCAAGTTAACAATGCAGGGACCCGCCAATCATTATATATTCTGTCGGAGAATACTGAGGATTCGTCCGACAACGGTCGGACAGCGCGCGCGAAGAGTTGTGTCATGACCGATACCGAACGCATCACGGTAAGGATTCCAGCGGAGAAGCTCAGGGCGCTCCAGGACCTGGTCGACCAAGGCAAGTATCCGACCATCTCCGACGCCATCAGGGCGGCGCTGGACACGTTCGTCGAGGCGCACTTCACGCCGGAGTACATCCAGAGGATCACCGTCGAGCTGCCGAAAGGCAACGTGGTGGAGCTGGAGGCACTGGTCCAGGAAGGCGACTCGGTCTCAATCGATGACGCGATCAGGAACGCAGTACGGGAATACGTGAGGAAAAGGCTGAACCGCGCAATGGAAGAGATGAAGTGAGAAGGCACCTTGGACAGGATGGGTGTTCGAGTGGGATGGGAGTACGTTGAGTTGGACGACGGCTCGGGCGAGCCACCCCAGCCCCGCATAGTTGTGGTCGGTTGCGGCGGGGGCGGCTGCAACAGCGTCCACCGCCTCAACGAGATCGGCATCAGCTGCGCCGAGACCATCGCCATCAACACCGACCGGCCTCACCTCTCACGCATTAAGGCGCACAGACGCCTGCTCATCGGTCAGGGGGTCACGAATGGCATGGGCGCCGGCTCCGACGCCAACGTCGGCAGGACGTGCGCCGAGAACGCCGTTCCCGAGATCACCAAACTGCTTCAAGGGGCCGAACTCACGTTCGTCACAGTTGGTCTGGGCGGAGGGACCGGGACGGGGCTCGCTCCGGTCATCGCCGACGTCGCGAAGAGGCTCGGCTCGGTCGTCGTAGTGATAGCCACGACGCCGTTCGAGGTCGAAGGCTCGCGGAACAAGACCGCGCTCCGCGGCGTTCGCGAGCTCAAAGGCCTCGCCGACACTATTCTGTTGCTAGACAACAACCGGCTCCTGGAGCTTGTCGCCAACCTACCGGTGAAGCAGGCGTTCGCGGTCATGGACGAGCTCATCTCCGAGATCATCAAGGGGATGGTGGAGGCGATCACCGAGGCGTCGCTGATCAACCTCGACTTCGCCGATCTGAGGTCGATACTGCGCAACGGTGGCATCTCGACCGTGCTCTACGGCGAGAACTCCGACCCCGGTATGGTCGTGCGGGACGCCCTCAGCAACCCGCTCCTCGACATCGACATCTCCGGTGCCACGGCCGCTCTGGTCCACATCACTGGCGGGGCGAACCTTACGCTTCGCAAAGTGAACAAGGTGATGGAGGAGCTCCGCGGCTACCTCGACGACGACGCGAACGTGATTTTCGGCGCTCGGGTGGACGAGAAGTTCGAAGGCTCGATCCGTCTGCTCGCCGTCGTCACCGGCATAGCGGAGCTGAGCGAGGACCAGGACATCGAGGTCGCCGACGAGATCGAGACGGTCGGGGAGAGGTTCACGATCTGATCATTTCTCTAGCTTTTTAATCTTCTTCGCCGCGTCCCCGATGACGCCCATGATCGTGTGGAACTCCCACTTCGTCAGCACCGCCCTGCCAATCATGCGCCGGAACATCACGCTCGTCTTCTCCCGGCGGAAGTCGTGGTAGTCTACCGCTTCGAGAAGGTCGTCGAAGAACAGGAACAGCTTCTCCTTGTCCTCCTCGGACGCGGGACGGGGGCCGGAGAGCGGCACGTTGGCGGCGTGCAGTTCGTACAGCACGATGGCGGCCGCGTGCGAAAGGTTGAGCACCGGATACGCTTCTGACGCGGGGATGTGCACCAGTATGTCGCACCGCATCAGGTCCTCCTGCGAAAGGCCGGTGTCCTCCGGACCGAATAGGATCGCGACCTGCTCGTCGAAATCCTTCAGCCGTTCCGCCAGTTGTTTCGGCGTTATCGGGATGCGCACGTAGTTCTTGTCGCCGCTGGTGACGATGCCACTCGTTCCGACGATGAGCGAGCAGCCCTTGACCGCGTCGTCCAGGTTGTCGTGGACCTTTGCGCCGATGACGAGGTCCCTGGAGTGCTTCGCCCGCTTGAACGCCTCATCGCCGATCGGACAAGGTCTCACGAACCTCAGGTCGTCGAACCCGAAGTTCCCCATCGCCCTGCCGACCGCCCCGACGTTGCCCTCGACCCGGGGCTCCACCAGCACAATCCTGACGCTTGGCATCGTCCAGCCGCAAGTATGAAGTGCCGTTCCCTACTTAATCATGCGGTATGGTCTGGAGGGCCGCGGTCAAGATCGCCTACGACGGGCGGGGGTTCATGGGCTCGCAGCGGCAGCCCGGCGGATGCACCGTCGAGGACGAGGTCATCTGCTGCCTGACGAGGATCACGGCGATCTGTTCTCCAGAGGAGGCGAGGTTCAGGGCCGCTTCACGAACCGATCGAGGCGTGAGCGCCCTGGGCAACGTGGTCGCTTTCGACACATCGTTCGACAAGAAGCAGCTGCTCCAGGCGCTGAACTCGCAGTCCGACTCGGTGTTCTTCCTCGGAGTGGCGAAGGTGCCTCCGACGTTCAGTCCGAGAAGGGCGCAGGGCCGATGGTACAGGTACTTCCTTCCGGCTGAAGGGATCGATCTCACCAGACTCGACGCCGCGCTGAAGCTCTTCGAGGGAACGCACGATTTCAAGCGGTTTTGCAAGCCGGAGGGCAGGGAGACGACGAAACGGATCGAGAGCATCAGCGCCTTTCCAATCGGCGATTTCATCGTTGTGGACTTCAGAGCGAGGGAATTCCTCAGAAATCTCATCAGGCGCATCATCGCGGCGGCCGAGATGGCGGGAAGCGGTGGGGTCGGTCTTGACGTCGTGGAACAAGCAGTGGAGGGAAGCGAATTCTCCTTCGGTCTGGCCCGTCCCGAGAACCTTGTGCTCATGGAGGTCAGGTACACCCTCGATTTCGAGGTTGGCAAGGGAGCGGCGCTGAAGAGGAGATTGGCATCGGCACGGAGGGAGGCGTTCCTCGGGTTGGCGTTCGTCGAGGGGCTGGAGCAGGCGTCTGGCATTGGGACGGAACAGGCTGCGAAAGCATTATCCAAGCACGGATGAGTCTCACGCTCGTGAGGCTGGCGATAAGCGGGACCCCGGGCACCGGCAAGACTGCGACAGCGAGCATCCTCGCGTCTAGAGGGATGGACGTCGTCGAGCTCAATCTTTTCGCCAACGAGCACGGACTTCTCGGGAAGATAGACCGGAAAAGGAAGGCCAGGGAGATTGATGTCGAGAAGCTTGACGAAGCGCTCCTCAAGGAGCGCACTGGTGACGTAGTCCTGGTCGGGCACATCGCTCACTTTCTGAGCGCTGACAGGATAGTCGTTCTCCGTACCAGACCATCAGTTCTCAGGAAGCGGCTCGAGGCGCGCGATTATTCAGAATCGAAGGTCAAGGAGAATCTCGAGGCAGAGGCGTGCGACGTGATTCTGATCGAATCGCTGGACCGGTCGAAGAAGGTCTACGAGATTGACACCACGGAGCGGACGCCGGAGGAAACGGCGGACGCGATAGAAGATATACTGGCCGGGAAAACCAAGAAGTACGAACCGGGGCATGTCGACTGGAGCGAGGAGGTGCTTGGCTGGTACTAGATGGCCATAGGGAGGGGGCCGACAAGATCATCGGGCCGATGGCAAAGGCCTTTGTCCGATGGAACCCGAACACCCTGAGCGCGATCTCGTTCCTCCTCGCGATCCTTGCCGGCTTCACGGTATTCTTCGCCGACAGGGACTGGCAGATCCTCCTCCCCTTGTCATCGGTCCTCATCCTGCTCAGCGGACTCTTCGACGCGATAGACGGCAAGGTCGCCAGGCTCATAGGAAAGGCGTCGCGGAGGGGTGATTTCGTCGATCATGTCCTCGACCGCTACTCCGACGTGATTCTTATCGGAGCGATCGGGATCAGCTCATGGAGCGACCCGATACTTGGTCTTCTCGCTCTCTCCGGAGTGCTCCTCACCAGCTACATGGGGACGCAGGCCCAGGCGGTCGGGGCGGGAAGGAACTACGGTGGTCTGCTCGGAAGGGCCGACCGCATGGTGCTGCTGATAGCGATCCCGCTCGTACAATGGGTCCTCATGTCGTTCGGCTACGGCTCGTTCACCGTGCTAACGTATTCCATTACGGTCTTCGACCTCTTGCTCATCTGGTTCGCGGTCGTCGGTCATCTCACCGCGATCCAACGCGCGGTCTCCACTTATAAGAGGATCAAGTGAACTAGGCCGCCTTTTCCGGCGAGACCTGGGCTTTCTCTTCCGGCTTCCCGGCCGTCGCAGCGGCCCGCTTCTTCCTGCGGCACTTCGCGCGGTAGTAGATCAGCGGGTGCTTCACCCACTCCGCCTGGCACAGGTTGTCGGGAAGGAAGCAGATCGAGAGCGTGCGCATCGTGTGGCAGTTCGGCGGCGTGTATGTCGTACCGGATATCTCACCGGTGATGTGGTCGACCTGGTACTTCGTCTTCGATTGGTCGAAGTCTGGCGAGGCGCCGAAGGTAGCCAGGATCTCCTCCCTCGGCACGCCGATGTTGAACAGGAAAGAGGTCAGGGCGAATCTTCCTGGATGAGAGAGGTTCGCCCCCGACTGGACCATCGCCAGCATCCGTTTCATGCACGGAGGGAAGCACTCCACATCGACCTCTCCAAACCCCTCGGCCTGGTAGCGGTCCTTCATCTGCTCCGCCGTGACCGCGAGCTCCTTGACATCGCCCTTCAGGTTGTCGAGCAGCTCCTGCGAGACGGGAAGAGGCAGCTCGTCCTCGATCCGATCGAAAAACGCCTGCTCTAGCACCCTGGCAAACTTGACGTTCGGGAGCGAGACGCGTCCTTCCTTGACCTCGGTGTTGACGAGCTTCCACTCCTTGCTCCTGATGCCCGAGGTCAATCGGAGGAATTCCGCGAAGTGCACGTTAGGCACGCCGTCCTTCAGCTGAGCGTCCACTGAGAGCTCCGAGGCGATCTCCATCATCAAATCGACGCTCTCCCTCTGCAGGCGCTCGTACATCGTCTTCGATTCCGCCAAGGCGTACCGTCGGATCAGGAAGCCGTCCGCGACGCAGGAGACGAGGATGCGGGCCATGGCGTAGCTCAGCATCTCCTGCAACTGCTCGTCCTCGGTCTTCAGGCCGACCTCCTCGACCTTCGCCGAAGCGATGGCGTCGGTGACGCGCTTCTTGCCCCTAGCCCGAGCGCCAGCGAAAGCGGGATGGGAGATCAGATCGTCGAGGGAGACCCCTTTCTCCTTGACATAGGTGGAGACCTCCTTGGCGAATGGGTAGCGAGCGAGCTCCCTTGCCTGCATCATTTCGCCAACAACCGGGGCCGGTAATAATGCTTGCCCGTGGGTGAATGATTCAGTCGAAGGAGATGAGCTCGTTGATGCCATCCGCCAACGATGGCTCGTCGAGTGCGGCGGCAAATCCCCGCAGGTCCTTGAACGGCCTCCTGCGCAGTATCCTCATCGCCCTCTTCTTGCCGATACTGGGCAGCGAAGAAAGGGCTGCGAGGGGGCAGGAGTTAACTCTGAGCGGGCTCTCGACAGCGGTGACCGAGCGCAGACCCCAGTCGACAATGGTCGCATCGACGAACTCGCCGATCGGCAGAGGGTACTCGAAGCCGACGAGCAGCGGATAGCTCCCGATCTGCCTCCCGAAGGTGCGGTTGCCCTCCCTGAGCTCCGTGTATACCCGAGTGAGAATGGTCCCCTGCGGCAGCATCTCGTTCAACATGGGGCGGTCGATCTCCTCCCGCACGGCCTCCTTGAAGCGGATGAAGTCGGAGTGGCCGACCCCTCCTTTGAACTCGCGCCGCAGCGGCATGACCTGGCGTATGTTGATCCTGCGCAGCAAGAGCCCGCCGTTCTTCACGCTCCTCAGGAAATCGAGATTGAGGCGGAGCGTGTCCTTCCTCTCGCCGTCCAGGCCGACGATGAAGTTGACCCCGGGCAGGAGCTTGGGCATGCCGTTCGGTCCCCTCTCCCTTCCCAGTTCGTTCAGGAGGCGAACCGATTCCATGACCTGGTCCGGCGTGGAATTGAGGTTGTTCGCCTCGATCACCGCCGGATCGGCACTCTCCATTCCGAGCGCGAGGACGTTGCCGCTCGTGCAGTGGCGCATGATGCTCTCGACAATCATGCGCGACTCCTGCGGATGCGATGCGATGACCGCTGGATTGGCGTTGTCCAGATGGAGGACATCGACGTCGAGCGCCGCGATCCCCGAGAGCAGCTCCTCGATCGCCTCTGGGTTCGGGGTCGGCGTCTCGCTGCCTTCGTCGAACGATTTGTACGACATGAAGCAGGTCTGCGCCCCGAGCCTGAAGTTGACGACGCCCAGCCCGTGTAGAGCGGTCACCTCCTCGATGATGTCGCGCGGCTCGCGGTGGAGCGGCTTGCCCTTCAGCGGTTCGATGCAGAACGAGCATCCCCCTCCCTTATATCGCACGCATCCTCGATACGTTTCGACCTCGGCGATGAGAGGCTGGGGGAAGTCCGGATGCCCCGACACCGACTCAGCGCCTTTCAGCAGCCACCCGTTCCATTCGGAGAGCGTGCGCCAGCGGTCGGTTGCTCGGCCGGTCTCGATGAGATCGAACAGTGCAGCCGCTGGGTCGCGTCTCGCCACGACATCGAACAGACCCTCCAACCGCTTGTCATCTGAGAGGACTGCCGGGCCGCCGAGCACTCGCGTTCCGGCGGAGATTTGAGCGATCTGCTCGACCTCCCTCGTCGAAGCGGGCATCCCTCTGATGTATCGGCCAGGGACAGCGCATCCCCCCAGGATGACGGTGAAATCGGCCTTTGGGACCGCCCCGCCCTTTCGGATCGCGTCGATTGTGATCGCGGAAACGTCCGACCCCGCGTCCTTGGCGGCACCATAGGTCGCCCTGACCAAAGGCGAGATATATGGCGGGACGCCAAGGGAAGCGGGCTCATCGATGTAGCCGTCGATGATCAGGATGCTAGGCATATTGGGTTTGACAATCCCGTGTCTCTATTTCAACCGAGCGTTCCGGTGAACTTCCCCCTCCTCAATTGATGGCCGCGGAGAACAAGATAGATAGCACCGCAAGGCCCACATCATCTTGATCGCGATGGAGTGGAAGAAGGCACCGGAAAAGCTAATCAAGTTCCTCGAAGAGAGGATGATGAAGGTCGATTGCGAGCATCGCACCATGTTCGGCTATCCCGCCTACTTCATCAACGGCAACATGTTCGCCGGGGCGTTCCAGGACATTCTGTTCCTGAGGCTGCCCGATTCGGACCGAACGAAGGTCGAGAAATCGAATCCATCGATCAGGCCATTCGAGCCGATGAAAGGAAGACCGATGGGCGAGTACGTCGCGATCCCAAAACCGCTCTACGAAGACGAGTCGTTCTTCGATGAATGGTTGGAGAGATCGGTCGAGTGCACGCGCTCCCTGCCCGTCAAGACCAAGGCCAAGCGTTGAGGTCTTCTTGGAATCGACGGGCCGTGTGGAATGCTAGAACTTGACAATCTGGCCTACGTCACGCAACTATGAACGTTTAAATACGCTCGACCCGCCTAGTCGAATCGCGAGAGACGCTAAGAACGCCTCTCGCTCTGGTGTCTCTCATGGCAGGCGAGGAGAAGACCGCGGAGGAGCAGCTCAAGAAGGCGAACGAGCCATCACAGCTGGCGATGAAGTACCACACCTTCTACGCCGGCAAGATGGAGGTCGTCCCGAAGTGCGCCATCCGCTCGGTTGACGACTTCGCAATCTGGTACACCCCCGGCGTAGCTGAGCCCTGCCGCGCGATACAGAAGGATCCCGACGTCGCGTTCGATGTCACGAACCGCTGGAACTCCGTGGCCATCGTGAGCGATGGGACACGAGTCCTCGGCCTTGGGGACATCGGTCCGCTCGCCGGGCTACCAGTGATGGAAGGCAAGGCCCTCATCTTCAAGTACCTCGGCGGCGTCGACGCCTTCCCGATCTGCCTGGACACGAAGAACATCGAAGACATCGTCAACGTGTGCAAGTGGATCACGCCCTCGTTCGGCGGTATCAACCTCGAGGACATCTCCGAGCCGAAATGCTTCACGATTCTTGACAGGCTGCGGATCGAGGCGACCATCCCGGTCTGGCACGACGATCAGCAGGGCACTGCGACGATAGTCACCGCGGGGGTGATGAACGCGCTCAAGCTCGTTGGCAAGAGGATGGGCGAGGTACATGTGGCGATGATGGGAGCGGGCGCGGCCAACATAGCTATTTCCCGTGTATTGATTTCCGCGGGCATCGACGTCAGGAAGATCGTGATGACGGACAGCAAGGGGATCCTGCACCCTGGACGCAAGGACCTCGAGATGGAGTTCCCGGAGAAGTGGGACATGGCTTTGCGGTCGAACGCCGAGGGCCGAATCGGCGACAATTTGCGGGCGGTCGAAGGCGCGGATATCCTCATATCGGCCTCGAAGCCCGGCCCTGGTGTCGTTACCAAGGAAATGGTGAGGTCGATGGCCTCGAACGCCATAGTCTTCGCCACGGCGAACCCGGTGCCGGAGATATGGCCTTGGGAGGCGAAGGAGGCGGGGGCGAAGATAGTCGCGACCGGCCGCTCGGACTTCCCGAATCAGATCAACAACTCTCTCGTCTTTCCTGCGGTCTTCCGAGGGGCCCTCGATGTTCGCGCGACGAAGATCACGGACGAGATGTGCATCGCCGCGGCGGCCGAACTGGCAAAGACCGCGGAGGACAAGGGACTGAACGAGGAATACATCGTACCGACGATGGCCGACTGGGGCGCTTTCCCGAGGGAGGCGACCGCGCTTGGGATGAAGGCAATAGAGCAAGGAGTGGCGCGACTGAAGATGACCCGGGAGGAGCTCTTCGAGAAGACCGTCGGCATCATCAAGCGAACGCGGACCCAGGTCGAGTCGATGTACAAGCTGGGATTCGTCCGGCCGCCGCCGCCTTAGAACGTGAAGGGGTCTCAGACCAGCGTCATTCCGGTGTTCTCGACGCCCTGGATCCCTTCGATTGACCGGAGCTTCTCTTCGAGCTCTTCGATCAGGTTCGATGCGTCCTTCATCGTGCAGACGATCTCTAGCGCCTTCAATCCAAAGGCGAACGGCTTGACAGTCGCTTGGGCCACCTCGACGCCGTCCGGCATGTAGCTCGAGATCCTCGCCTTCAGCCCCTCCATGTCGAAGGAGGTGTCCTCGGGCAGAAGCTGATAAGTGACCGCGACGGTGCCCACCACAACCACCCTAAGGTCCGGTGAAGCCGCACTTGGCGCAGACGTACTTCACGCCCTGGTCGCGGCAGTTGGAGCAGCGTCCGATCTCCGTCTCGCCGCACTGTGGACAGGGGAAGAGAGTCGTCTTCTTCCCAATCAATCTGACACCGCATGAACTGCAGGCTCGTTCTTTTTCCATATGCTCGCCGGAGGCAGGGATTATGCTTCGTCTATTTATACGTCACCAGCCACCGAGGCCCTAGATTAGTATGATATGCGCGATGCTCGAACGCGCCTTGGAGGTGATTCAAATGCCGTGGGAAGAGACCGATGGCAACATCCGGAGCGGGCATGGGAACTTAGACGAAATACGACAAGGGCTCGATGCGCAAGATAACCATCGACGAGCCGCAGGGCATCAAGGCGATTATCGGCCGCCCGAAAGGCAACTTCAAGAGCGGCAAATGCGCCGCCGGCACGCAGGTCGTAAGCTTCCTCTTCCCCTGGGACAAGGGCTTGACGATGACGAAGGCGAAGAACTGGTTCGACAAGAACGGCGAAGGGAGGAGGAATGCGGACGGCTGAGGGCCGGCCGGATTTGTGACCCGCCAGGGTTGTCGCGGAAGCTTTAAATAACGGTACTCGTTTCTCCGACACCCGCATCGCCGGAGACTTACTTGCCAATGGGCCCGTAGCTCAGCTAGGTAGGAGGTTCGGAGACGGATCTCCCTAGAAAGAGCACCTGGCTTTTAACCAGATGGTCCGGGGTTCGAAAGACCGTCGGGTTAGCCCCGCCGGGGCGAAAATCCCCGCGGGCCCGCTTGGAAGGTGAGGAGTGGACATGCAGAACCGAAACGCGAATAGAGAGCAGCGATATCGTTTTATAAGACCAGCACTTAGAGCAGGTGGCAGTGTTGTCAGCGGTTCATCTATAGTAGGGGCGAGGTGATCGTTCTGAGCGAGGGTGTGCAGTTCAACGTATTCAATCATGAGCTTGTGCCGGCCCACCATCTCCTTTCCGAGGAGGAGGCCAAGGCGGTGCTCGTGTCGCTGAGGATCGACAAGGACCAGTTGCCGAAGATCCGACGCAGCGACCCATGCATTCGATTGCTCGAGGATAAGTACGGCCCGATCAAGGAGGGGAGGGTCGTCAAGATAGTCAGGAGGTCCGTGACCTCCGAGGTGGCGATTGCCTACCGTCTCGTCGTCAGAGGGTGAAACTCTTGCGTGACCTTGTAGAACTCTACTTCAAAGA
>JBEKAR010000047.1:0-11900 GCA_050015815.1 Methanomassiliicoccales archaeon
GGCGTGACGTGCAGAGCTGCAAAGGTCCTGGGTCTGCCAGATCGTGGGGCGATCAGGGAAGGCTGCGCCGCGGACCTCGTCGGCTTCCCTTGCTCGCGATTCGAGGAGATAATCTATCGGCAAGGAACTCTGAGGCCTTCCATCGTCATGGTCGGAGGCGACCTCATTGACGCCTGCAACGGAGGGTAGCGAATGGCGATTGTCGAGTGTGTGCCGAACTTCAGCGAAGGGCGGAGGAGGGACGTCATCGACGCCATCGTGGAGGCGATGAGGAAAGGCGGAGAGGCGAAGCTGCTCGATGTCCGCTCTGACCCGGATCACAACCGCTTCCAAGTCTCGATGGTCGGGGAGCTGGAGGAGGTGTATTCCTCGACGATGGCCGGCGTGGCGAAAGCGATCGAGCTCATCGACATGGAGAAGCACAAGGGCGAACATCCGAGAATCGGAGCGGCCGATGTCGTGCCGTTCGTTCCAGTGAGCGGAATAACACTCCAAGAATGCGTTTCGCTTGCCAAGAAGTTCGCCGAGGAAGTGGCCACGAAGTTCGACATTCCAGTCTATCTCTACGAGGCAGCGGCGATAAGGCCGGAGAGAAGAGACCTAGCTTATCTCCGCAGGGGAGAGTACGAGGGGCTCAAGGCGAGCATCACGACCGACCCGGACAGAGCGCCGGACTTCGGTCCGCGCCTCATGGGCAAGGCGGGAGCGACCGCTGTCGGGGCGAGGGAGTTCCTGATCGCGTTCAACGCCTACCTTAACACGTCGGACGTCCGCATCGCAAAGATGATCGCGAAGACGGTGAGGGAGCGGGACGGCGGGCTGCCATTCGTCAAGGCGATGGGCTTCGAGACGAAGCCGAACGTGCAGGTGTCGATGAACCTGACGGACTTCAGGAAGACACCGGTGCACGTCGTCCTGGAGAGGGTCGAGGACGAAGCGGCCAAGTCCCGGACCAGGGTCACAGAGACAGAGATCTTCGGCATGGTGCCAGAGGATGCGCTCCTGGACGCGGCGGAGGAGGAGCTGCTGCTCAAGGGCAAGTGGTCCAGGGACCTGATCATAGAACGCAGGATCGCCGCTCTCTCGATCGATGAGAGGGTGCTCAGGAAGATGAGGCTGGACATGTTCCTCCAGGAGCTCGCCTCGGCCTCCCCCGCGCCGGGAGGGGGAAGCGCTTCGTGCCTGATGGGAGCGATGGGAGCGGCCCTTGGCGCCATGGTCTGCAGACTGAGCATCGGGAAGAAGGGCCTGGAGGATCTCGCCCCGATGTTCGAACGGAAGGCCGCCGAGTTGGACGCTCTTCGTCTCCAGCTCACTCGAGCTATGGACGAGGACGCCTCGGCCTTCGACGAGGTCATGGCCGCGTTCAGACTGCCGAAAGGGACGGAGGAGGAGAAGGCGTCGAGGTCAGCGGCTATCCAAGCGGCGTACAGGAAGGCGGCCGAGGTGCCCCTTTCCACCGCGTCAAGATGCAGGCAGGTCATCGAGATCCTGGTCGACGTAGGACCGAGGTCGAATCCGAGCGCCCGGAGCGACATCGCGGTCGGACTTCGCGCCGCCCGGGCGGGCCTTGACGGAGCGACGGAGAACGTGCTCGTGAATCTGCAGTCGATCACGGATGAGACCTTCGTCGACGAGGTCCGAATCAAGCTGGACAAGCTCCGCCTCAGCCTCGACGAACTAATGGCCACGGTGCTGCCGAGATGAGGATTCCCCATCTCCATGGATGCTTGGGGAAGAGAGATAAACAAGTTCGGAGGTTTCGTCCTCCGATAGGAGATGAGAGCGCTCATCGTCTATGATACTCTGACAGGCCAGACCGAGAAGGTAGCTCATGCGATCTCGGACGGCATGAAAGAGGCCGGTTTCGTCGATGTCATAGTGATGAGGGCCAAGCGCGTCGAACCAGAGGATTTCGCATCATCTGACGTTTGGATCATCGGCTCCCCGACACACCTTAGCACCGCCACCCATGAGATCAGGGGCGCGGTCAAGACGGCGGTCAAGGGGGGCGTCAAAGGCAAGAGAGCGGTCGTCTTCGACACCCGCATCGCTGGCGTGGGGAAGGGCGCCAACGACAAGATCGTCCCTATCCTCTCGGAGGCGGGAGTGCAATTGGTCTGCGAGCCATGTTCCTTCATCGTGGACAAGTACCTGGAGTCAGGCGAGGAGATGAAGGCGGTCGAGTTCGGGAAGCGGATCGCCAACGCGCTCAGTCAATGATCAGCCCTCGTTCGCCCTCGGCTCGACGCAGTCCACTTTCTCGACGTTGAGCCATAGGAGCAGCAGCAGCGCTGCGACGACGAAGGTCGAGGCGACGGCGAACGTGTCGAAGAAGCCGTACAACGAGGCGATCAGACCGCCGATTAGGCTGCCCGCGATTGAACCTATCCCGATGATTGAGTTGTACATGCCGAGCGATTCGGTCCTGAAGTCACAATAGGACATGCTCGAGACGATGTGATTGCCGGCGACGCTGAGCATCGCCCAGCACATCCCGATGAGGGCGTGCAACACGCACATTACCACGAGCAACGCGCCGAGCGGCAGGTTCACCAGGGTCACCAGGAAGAACGACGGGAAGAGGATGATCCTGCCGGTGAAGGCGATGACCTGGATCCTCTTGCCTCCGACCGCACTGGTCCATCTCCCGGCGCGCGAGTAGAAGAGCGCGGAGGTGATGCTGCTGGCGATGTAGACGATGAACACCTCGGGGACGCTGAGCCCTATCTGGCTGCTCAGGAATATCGGCAGGCCGACGTAGAACGTGAGGAAACCGGTCCAGGCCATGAAGACCATCACGTAGTACACCTTGAGGTTCCCGGGGAAGTTGCGCGGCCGAAGGTTCTTCGCGCCCAGCTTGACGATATGGAGTATCTTGGACGGTGCGTACCTTCCGCGCTCGAACGATATCATCGGGATCTTCGACGCTCCGGCGAGGTCTTCCCTGTCGATCTTCTTGCGGGACTCCGGGACCCACTTGATCGCCAGGATGACGGAGACCACGGCCATGCCGCTGGCGACGACGAAGAGCGCGCGCATCGCCATGACCTCTCCTCCGACGCTATCCGCCATGCCTAGCCAGATGGTCCCGAGGACCAGCCCGCCGACCCAACCAATCCCTCCGACGCGCGAGAAGTCGCCGATGCGCTTCGCCCACTCCTCCTTAGCGAACGATTCGAGGACGAGGACCGTGCCGACGGGGGCGACCGCGGCAGCGATCGCCCCTTGCACGAAGTTCGCCAGGTAGTAGAAGTGGATGTCCGGAGAGAGACCCATCATGAGAAGGGCCACCGCGAGGCCGATGAACCCGATCAGGACGAAGACCTTCCGCCTCTTCGTGGTATCCGAAAGGTTGCCCCAGATGATGTTCGCGGGAACGGTCGCGATCGAGGTTATGGCCGAGACGATTCCGACCTGGCCTACGGTGCCCCCCAAGCCCTCGGTGATGAACAACGGGATGAGTGGCGAGGTGCTCCCCCCGGCCACGTTGTATGGGAGGAACGAGTAGTACCAGCGGTCGTCCCGCTGCTTCTTTGACTCCTTCGGCATGCCCATCCCCTGATAGCCAGTGGAGCCGCAGCCCTGTTTATGTATTTTGCTTTCAGCGATATCCAGCAGGATCTATGACGGTCCGGCTCCTACGCCGCTCCGATCAGAATCGCGATTCCGACGATCGCCACCACGATGAGCGAGACGGCGACCATCCTCCACTCCTTGCCCTTTGCGAACTCCGCCATCGCCACGAGGATCCTCGCCAGTGGCGTGATGATCAGCAGCATTATCCCGAGCGAGAGCAGGCCGATCGGATCGCCCTGCAACAGCTGGCGGATCGCCTCTATCGGGTTCAGGGCGTAGGCGATCAGGCCGATGAACATCATTATCAGGCTGATGACCATTCCGCCGAGCAGGACGTACCTGACGTTTCTGTTCAGGGAGGGCTGCTCCATCAGATCACCCCCGCGGCCTGGAGAAACATTAGCGCCGCGACGAGGATCAGGACGACCGCGAACGCCTGCTTGAGCTTGGGGCCGCGGATCTTGTCGGTAAGCCTGGTGCCGACCGCCGCCCCGGCGAACACGCCGATCGCTACCGTTGCGGCTAGCACCGGGACGACGTCTCCGTATCCGTAGTGCACGATGGCGCCGGCGAGCGCCGTCACGCCGATCATGAAGTTGCTGGTGGCACAGGCAGCCCTCATCGGCACTCCCATCCAGAGGTTCATCACCGGGACCTTGATGATCCCGCCCCCGACGCCGAGCAGGCCTGAGATGCCGCCCGCGCCCGCCGAGGCGGCCATCCCCCTGCCGAGGTTCTTCACGCCGTATTCGACCTCCCTCCCCTCCGCCACGTCGGTGTATTTGCAGTTGAGGTCGAAGCCGCTGCACAGCCCAGGTTCGCCGATGCACACCGATTCCGACCGCCGCAGCATGTAGTAGGCGGCGTAGATGAGCACCAGGCCGAACGCCAGGGCGAGGATGAACTGGTTGAGGTAGACGGCGACGAAAGCGCCGACGACCGCGCCAGCCGTAGTCGCCACCTCGAGGACCATCGCAAGACGGATGTTCGTCTGCCCCTTCTCGACATAGCGGGTCGCCGCTCCGGTCGAGGAGGCGATGACCGCGATCAGGCTCGCCCCGATCGCCAGGCGCATGTCGTAGCCGAAGCCCAGGGTCAGGGCCGGAATGACGATGACCCCACCCCCAATGCCGAAGAGCGCCCCTAGAAGTCCGGCGAGGGCGGAGAAGGCCAGTATGCCCAGGGCGGAGACGAGGTCCATCTTCTCAGTCGCGTCAATGGTGCTAATGAGCAAAAAAGAATTACTAGGCGGTGGGGGATTGGTGGCCGTGAGCCTGATCCTCGTCCGCTACGCAGAGCTTGGCCTGAAGTCAAGACCGGTCAGGAGACGCTTCGAGCAGGTGCTGGTGGCGAACATGATGACGGGGCTCGCCCGCTCCGGGGTCGAGGCACTCGTCAAGCAGGAGCAGGGCAGGGTCTTCATCGAGACGGAGAAGGAACGCGAGGCGGTGCGTGCGATATCCCGAGTCTTCGGGGTCGCATCGCTCTCCGTCGTCATGAAGACGGGCTCGGACATGGACGCGATGGGAAAGGTCGCGGCCGAGCTGTCGAGGCCGATTCTCCGCGAGGGACAGAGCTTCGCCGTCAAGGCCCGCAGGGTAGGGGACCAGGCGTACACCAGCATGGATGTCGGCCGCGAGGTCGGTTCCGCGATATTCCTGGCGAACGAGGAGAAGAAGGTCAGGGTTGACCTTACTCATCCGGACGTGGTATTCTACGTCGAGGTGCGGGGGAAGGTCGCCTACGTCTTCTCGACGTACATACCCGGGCCAGGAGGGTTGCCCCTCGGAACGCAGGGCAGGGCGCTAGGGCTGGTTGAGGAGGAGAAGGATGCGCTTGCAGCGTGGCTAATCATGAAGCGCGGATGCAGGGTCATCGTCGTGGCGAAGGGGGAGAGCCGCGCCACGGAGGTCCTGAGGAGTTGGGACCCCGAGCTGAAGGTCGTCGGTCCAGGCGATTGGGCCGCCCTGGTCAAAGAGAATCATGCCTTGGCGGTCGTGTTCGGATACGTCGTCGGCGATGCAGAGAGGATCAAGGATCTCGCGCTTCCGGTGCCGGCCTTCTTCCCGCTTGTAGGGATGAGCGATGACGAGATCCGCGGCAGACTGAAGCTCATCGAGCAATGACCCGAAGGTCCGAAAGCGGTCGCTCGATCATTGAAAGGAAGAAAAATGAAGGTCGCTCAGGCCCTCAAGCCTGAGGCGTTGGCGTTTCGGATCAGTTGCCCTGGCGGTCGTGGGCCCCAAGCGACGGTCGGCTCCGCTCCGCGCCGCGTCCCTTGTGGTTCAGGCCGCGTCCCTGCTTGCCCGCGGCGGTAAGGCCACGATACACGCGTCCGGTGTGCTGCGGCTCGGTGATCCACTTGTAGACCGGGTCATTGGCGATGGCCGGGTGGTGCTTGTCCAGCAGGATGACCTCGTACCAGACGTGCTTCCCGTCCTCCGCGACCCAGTAGGAATTGAGGACCTCGAGGTTCGGGTAGCGCTTGGCCGTCCTCTCCTCACAGATGCGCTGCAGGCTCTTCTTCATCGTGATCTTGTTCATGCCCTTGCGCTTCGCCCTGCGCCCCTTGTGGATCTTGTGCTTGCCGAGCCCACCCTTGCGGACCCTGCCTCGGACGACGACGATACCTTGCTTCGCCTTGTAACCGAGGGCGCGGGCGCGGTCCAGCCTCGTCGGCCTCTCCACGCGCCCGAAGTTCTCCTCCTTGCGCCACTCGATCATGCGCTCCCACATCAGGTCGGCGACGTAGCTCTTCTTCGTGTCCTTCCACGCCTCGCCGATGTAGTGGTAGAAGCTCTTGCCCGTCGGTGCCTTCAGAGCCTCCGCTTCTTCGGGAGCGGTAGCCTTCTTCTCATCTGCCATGTGATCTTGCCTTCTTCGCCGTCGGAACGGCAACTTCCGGATTCACCCCAGAGGGGCACAACTCCGTTCGCGAGGCCAATTCCGCCTCGCAGTGCTGCAGATTGCACCGTTCTATATAACGTTGTCTCTCAGCGAGGCGCCACGCCCATCGTCAGCGAAGTTCCATCAGGTACTCCACTTTCTGACGGAGGAGGCGAGGAACTTGCCCAGAGCCACGATGATCACGGCGTAAATCAACGCAACGACGAGGAGCAGCAGCCTTCCGTTCATGTCCATCGGCCAAAGGCCGGCGAACAGGACAAACGCCACCTCCCCGATTATCGCCTCGTACATCGGACCCCAAACCTTCGGCATGATGTCCCATCTGATCTCATCCTGCCTTTTCCCTCTCCATGTTCCTTTCCTAGCTAGGGCAACCGCTTCGAACACCGCAGTGGACGCCAGGACAATCCCCATCAGGACCGCGACGACGAGGAGTATCAAGATCGCTTGGCCGATCATATCGATGCTCAAATCCATCAGCTCTTCCCCTTTCCTTTTTGAGCCAGATCTTTCGCATACGCAGCTAGCACCCCCTCATCCTGAATGAGCGCTTCGAGATGCTGCCGGGTGGTCGCGATTACATCTAATGCGGTCGCCGTTTGATCTTCAGAGAATTGGGAGAAGAGCCGGTCCAGAGCCTCTCCGTAGTAGCGTTGGACAGAACCGAGGAACTTCTTTCCCTTGGTTGTTAGGGCGAACGTCCAGACGCGCTTGTCCCTGTCCCCAATCGACCTTTCTATGAACCCCTCTTTCTCCAAGGCCTTCGTCTTGTGCGTGATGTTTGCTAGGGTGCTCTTGGTTGCATTCCCGAGCTTCGTCGTCGTGTCATTCCCTTTGCTGATCAAGAGGATGACCTCGTACGTGCCCATGGTGATGCCGAACTCCGACAGCACCACGTTCCCCGCTTGCGTCAGCAGTCTGGCCGTGGAGACGATCTGGTCGCTCATCTCCATCGAATGGGACATGAGACCTGATAATGTTTATGTCGGTAAATAGTTTATTGAAATAAACCACAATTGCCTCACATGCGTCTCCAACACAGATTGGAAGATGGCGCTACTTTCGTTGCGGCTGTCCCTGCCCCAGATGCTCCCGGAGCCACGCTTCGCTCTTCTCAAGCCTCAGTTTAGAGACGAAGCCCTTGACCGAGACGCGGCTCACGTACCCAGCGACCCACAGCCCCGAAACGAGCCCGGCGATCGTGTCGCTGAAGTTGTCGTTCATCGTGTCGTCAAGGCCGTGTTGCATCATCGTGCCAAAAGTCTGGTCGGAGGTGAACTCGAGTATCTTCCAGAAGCCTTCGAAGGCGATCAAGCCGATGAAGATGAAGAATGGGAACCACCGGACCGGGATCCGCATGGTCAGATCGTAGGACATCACGACCATCATGGCTGTTGCGAGTACCCAGGCGACTACCACCCCGGAGACGAAATGCGTGATGTATCCGAATATGTCCGTCGTGTTGTACAAGTTCGTCACTAGGCCGAAAGAGTGGAGGGCTAGGGCGAATCCTATTCCCAGGGTGAGGACCCATGGTAGCGTCAGTACGTCCTTCCAGGCTAGGACCAGAGGTACCGAGATGAGGACGATACTGATGAGCTCGGTGTAGTAGGAGTATGAGTCCCTCTGCGTCAGGCTAAACCCGAACATCACAATGAGCGCGAACGCGAAAGGCACTGTGGCGAGCCACTGTGACCGAGGCATCATGCTTCCCACCTCGGCCGTCCCACATGGCGGAACAGGAAGGCGAGCACCACGCCGGCGATGGTGCAGAGCACGAAGAAGAGCATGAATGCGAAGTTGCTCGCCACGAGGTGCGTCCCTAGCCCAAGGTCCGAATAGTAGCTCAGCCAGCCCTGGATGATTACGATTGCCTCAAGGAAGGTGAACGCGCTGAGGGCGAGATACTGCTCCCTGAGCGTCATGCCTTCCCTTTCGTCGATCATGACCATTATCGTCCAGCAGAGAACGAACAGGGAGATGCTGGTTATCAGCCAACCTACCGCGCTCGTCATGGCGAGCGGCTCAAGGCCGGAGGCCAGGCCTACTATGTTGGCTATGAAAGGCAGTGAGATCAGCAGGAGGAGCCACCAGGAGGTGATGCGCGATAGGTCGCGGTGAGCGAGGGCAGGCTCGAGCGCGACGAGGACCACCAGCACGGCGGTGGCGAACCAGAACGGATCGAGGCGCAAAAGGAATGTCACCGCGCCGACGCAGACCAATGCGACCAGGACGAGCGATAGGACGATCCCCACGGTCGACCGGGAGCGGAGGTACCTTTGGCCTCTGCCGTATACCCGGACCGATGCATCCTCTTTCATGACCTCATCGCCACTCCCCATTAGAGGGCCGTTAGTCGAGCATCCCGTATAACATTCTTCTGGGCTTCCTCCGAGCCTGGAGAATCGCTCCTGAGGATCCAGTCTGTGCTCGTCGCTGAATTCTCCCTTATCAGAACGATGCCTGCAAACTTATATCACGCCTGCTAGCTTCGCATCCCCTATGGAGGGCGCTCCGCTGCCGCCGCAGGCCGAGGTCCCGGTCGTAGCGCAGCCTCCTCCGCAGCGGTTGCCCAGCAAGATGCGCATCGCTATAGCGGTGGGCATCGTCGTGATTCTGGTGCTTTCCTCGGTCCTCGCCGGTCTCCTCGTGGCCAAGTTCAGCGTCAATCTCGGATCGGGCGGGAATCCTCACCAATATCCCGACAATATGACGTTGACGAAGAGCTTCACCTGGACCTTCCAGAGTCACTCCTACACGCTACAGCTGAACATGACCGCCGGCGAGTATTACGAGTACAAGGACCGGTCCGTCTCACGAAGTCCCGAGTTCAACGACTACGCCACGATGCGTCAATATGTCACGCCGACGGATCGGATTGTCATTCATCTGGCTACGGTGCTCGAAGGCTTGGCGCAGAATCGTTCCTACGACAACGAGCACACCATGGATTTCATGCTCGCCTTCGTTCAGAACATCGGGTATTCGTTTGACAACGTGAGCACCGGACACGAGGACTATTGGCGCTACAGCGTCGAGACCCTCTGGGACCACACCGGGGATTGCGAGGATCTCTCGATCCTGTTCGCGTCATTGCTGGAGGCGACGGGGCATGACGCGGTCCTGCTCCTGTTCACTGGTGCGTCTCACATGGCGGTCGGAGCGGACTGCCCGGGTGCTTCAGGCACGTACTTCACCTACGATTCGGTCCGTTACTTCTATTGCGAGACGACCGCGCCCGGCTGGTTGGTAGGAGAGGAACCGCCCGAGATCGCCGGCAACATGGCCGACGTCGTTCAGGTGCCGTGAGGACGAGCGCTCGAGGCTCAGAGATCGACGTCCTCGAACCCTTTCTTTCTCAGCTTCTTCGGCAACAGCGGACACGATATGTACCGGTCGCGCGCAGAAGAACAATATGGCTAGCCGAAGTAGTCGTCGAGCGAAGGCTTCTTGTCCGTCCTCTTCAGCTCGGTCTTCTTCGCTGGCTGAGCGGCATTCTCCTCTCCCGGGCCGCCGAACGCGCCGCTGAAAAGGCTCGACTGCTGCGAACCGGTGAGCAGGTCCTTCTCAGACCAGCCGAAGTTCTCCGTCGCCCGGGCGATCGACTGGGCCAGGCGCTCAGCGTAGTACTTCCAGTCAGGGGTTCCTGTGAATGGCCTGCCCGAGACGTAGGGCTCGATCTCCTGCGGCGTCTTGCGCGAGTCGGTCACGATCCAAGAGACTTTCATCCCCGGCACGAACTCGTAGCCGAGGGCGATGAGCTTCTCCGCCGCCTGCACGTGCGCCAGGCGCTTCGGTGTCTCATATGACGAGAACTCCTTGACGGAACGCGATATGACGAGCTTCTCGATCGGCACGCTACCGGCGAGCACTTCCTGCACCGTCTGCCTGGCAAGCTTCACCGCGTCCTCCATGCGCTCCTCCAGGACCATTTCGAAGACCGTCTCGAGGAGCTCGCTCTGCAGGTCGAACGAGTCGGTGCGGCGGGTCTCGTAACCGCGGATGAGCAGCTCCTCCTCCCGCTTCGGCCAGACTATCCTGCCTACGTACCGTTTCTTCTTGCCATGCGAGAACAGCGGCTCGAGTATCTTCTCGAACTCCAGCTGCCCGCCCTCGCGAGAGAATCGCTCCGCAAGCTCCTTGCCGAACTTGACCGAGGCCTCGAGCTCCGGTGTAGGGCACTTGACGAAGATAGAGTCGGTGTCCGAGTACACCACATCGTGTCCCTCTGATTCGAGGGCGGAGATGATGCCCTTCGTCGTCTCCCTGCCGAATGCGGTGATGCTGGAGCCGATCTGGCGGTCGGTGAATCGGTAGAACGAGGAGCCGAAGACGCCGTAGAAAGAGTTCATCAGGATCTTGATTGCCTGCTGCAGGCCGTCGTAGTAACGCTTCTCGTCGTCCGTCTTCGCCATGCGCATCTTGCGCTTGGTGTCATCTCTCTCCTTCATCAGCTCCTGGAGGATCTTCGGCAGGAGCCCGGGGCGCTGCCCCTTGCTCAGAAAGTGCACGCCGGTCGGCGAGACGACCGTGCCGACCTTGCCCGTGCGGTCCAAAGTGGTGAAGCAGATGTTCTTGGCGATGATTAGCGAGGGGTACATCGACTTGAAGTCGAGGACGCAGACCCAGTGGTGGAGACCGGGCTTGATCTCGTGGACGTACGCTCCCTCGATCGCCTCTGTCTCCTCGAAGCCACCGGTCATCGGCACGCCGACCCGCGGCACGTTGCGGTCCGCCGCCCGGATCAGGATCGAATCGATGAGGAACGAGGAGCCGATGTTGAGCACGTCGTCCAGGGGCAGCCTCGCCACGGTCGCCATGTCCATCGTCTTGCGTATCGTGCCGAGAGTCTCGAGCACCCGGAGGGTCAGCTCGGCGTCCTTGGTGCAGAAGCTGAGGACGACCTGTTTGTCCATCTCCCAGATCTTGTCGATGCGCCTCGGGTCGTAGTTTGTGTCGACCTTCATCCCCGAGTAGTCGGTGACGATCTTCCCGGTCCCGAAGAGCTGTTTCGAGACCGCATCGAGCGTCTCCTGCTTCGGCTTGAGGTCTTTCTTCACCGCCCACCACGCGTCGGCGACGAGCCTGCCGTTCAGGCGCCAGAACCGCTGGTAGACGTTACGGGGCTCGCTCTTGTCCCGCCCCCAGTCCAGGTGTTTCAGGCCAGCCTTTCTCGCCCGCTCGATTATCAGCGGAATGTCGTAACCGTCGATGTTGTAGCCTGTGAGGACGTCGGGGTCCTCCTTCTGGATTGCGGCGGTGAACTGGTCTATGATCTCGCGCTCGTTGCCCCAGATCGGCTCTCCCGGCCTCATTCCCTTAGAGTCCTTGATGAAGTAACAGATGGTGTAGATGTGTCCGTCGGTGATCGAGTTCTCCACGTCGAAGGACATGACCTTGATGTCTGGCGCGAA
>JBEKAR010000048.1:0-11794 GCA_050015815.1 Methanomassiliicoccales archaeon
GTGTCTTCCAGAGACGTTTGGAGGGAATGACGAAGGAAATCCCTAGCACGTTCGGGAAGGACATGTTCAGCACTCCTTGCGCCGAAGAGATGGCAGCGTTTGATCAGTTCGTCAGCTATCTGCAAGACGACAAATTCGATCGGGTCGTGTTCGACACGTCGCCCACTGGGCACACCCTGCGCGAGTTGTCCATGCCATTCGACTGGTCAAGCTACATGGCGGACCAGATAGAGAACCGAAGAGACCTGGCCGCCTCTCTCGGATGGAACGATTCGGGTGAGACTCTCGCCGTCCTGAGGCGCGAGAAGAAAAGATACGATGACGCGATCAACGTCCTTTCGAATGGAGACGCTTCGGCATTCACCCTCGTCCTGCTACCGGAGAAGCTGCCGGTGGAAGAGACGGCCAGGGCGATCAAGGATCTCGCGGTGTTCGGAATCGATGTCCCCTCCTTGATCGTCAATGAGGTGATCTCTCCGGGATCAATCGAGGGAAACTTGTTTCTGACGAAAAGGCGGACTCTTCAGGAGAAGTACCTCACGGAGATGGCGGAGAGGTTCAAGGGGAAGGCCATGGCGCAAGTCCCGCTGCTGGAATCGGACATCCACGGACTCGAATCGCTGAGACAGGTCGCTTCGCACCTGTACGGAGGATGATCGAATGAGGATCTCCATTCTCTCTATCTCATGCTGCAATCCGGCCATGGCCTCGGAGGATCGAGCATATCAAGCGAAAGTCCAAGAGGCGTTGGCTGAGTCCAGTATCAAGGCGGAGGTATCGATCTTGACGATAAGTGAGGCGATCAACACTCTTGAGGCAGAGAAGGTCGGCGCCTTGATGCCGCTGTGGAAAAGGTATGGTCTGGCGATATTGCCAGCAATGCTAATCGACGATGGATTGGCGCTATATTGTGGAGTCCCGACTAAGGAGAGGATCGTTGAGGCGATTGCTGAATATCGCAAGAAGGGAGAGTCATGAAGAAGTCGCTAGGAGCCACGTCGCTGCTCTTCCCGACCCCTGCGTTGTTGATCGGGACCTATGACAAGAACGGGAGAGCGAATGCCATGACGGCCGCCTGGGCAGGGATCTCATGCTCGAACCCGCCGTGCATCTCGGTGTCGCTTAGGAAGGCGACGTACTCGTACGGGAACATCAAGGAGCATGGGGCCTTCACCGTGAACGTTCCGTCGGAGGACCTGGTCGAGAAGGTGGACTACTTCGGCCTTATCTCAGGCAGGGACGTGGACAAGTTCGCTGCTACGGGGCTGACGCCGATGCGTTCGGAGCTCGTCGACGCCCCTTACATCGAGGAATGCCCACTCGTCCTCGAGTGCAAAGTGGTCCAGACCGTAGAGCTTGGGCTGCACACGCAGTTCGTCGGGGAGATCGAGGACGTGAAAGTCTCGCAAGAGCTTGAGAAGGGTTCGAAGGAAGGTTTGATAGGTCTGGTCAAGCCGCTGATCTACGCACACGACGAGCACAGCTACTGGTCAGTCGGAAAGAGAGTTGCGAAGGTCGGAGTGTCCATCGCCTCGTCCAGGGCCCAGGTTGCATCTCTTTAGACGGGCAGGAAACCGACGGGATAATGGAAGGCCGTCGTTTTCTTTATCGTTCGCCCTCGTGCACCGAGTTCGATTCGAACCCGCCCATTTTCCGCGAGGACCAGTCTTCTCTAAGCAATCCGAAATAGAACTGGTCGATGTATGCTCCGTGGAAGAAGACGCGCTGTCGTAGGACGCCTTCGCGTTTGAAACCCAACCTGAGCAGCAACCTCTGGGACGCAACGTTCACCGCGAGCGGGTTCGCCTCGACTCGATTCAGGCCAAGGTCCGCGAAGCCAAAGGTCAGTACCGCGGAGAGCGCCTCCGTCATAATCCCCTTATGCCAATGCGAACGATGCAGCTCATAACCTAATTCCGCGCAATGAAAGCAGGGGTCGAAGTTCCACAGGCAGCAGGAGCCAATCGCGCGGTCGACGTCCAGTTGCGTGATGATCCAGTAGAGGACCTCGTGCCGCTTCTGGTCGTCCAGCCTGCGATTAAGCCACTCTCTCGTTTCTGTGAGCGTGTTGTGAGGTTCTTGCCCGTAGCAGGCGGTCACGTTGGCATCGGACTTGAAGGCGAAGATAGCTTCGGCGTCGTCCGGCCTGATCTGACGGATGCTCAACTGGCCGGTCATTAGTTGCGGCAGATTGGCGAAAGTCTCGTCAGGTATCAAAGCGAACCCAAGACACCAAGGGCTTGGTGGCTAGAAAAGGTCGGCCCTGCGTCTGATTCACACAGCGGATCGTTCGAGGTCTCATCAAGGGACGGGCCGCCTGGGGTTGCCATAAGTTGTTCTGTATGATCGCTCCGACCCCCCCAATCACGATTCCGCGGTGAGGAGACCCGTCAACACATTAATGGACATGGGTCAAGAATAATGAGGCTCGATGAGCTACAAGAACCGTCAGTATTATCTTCACGAACATCGGATTGGAGTTGACCACTCTGACTCCGCCCGAAGAGACCAATCAAGGAGGCCTGGAGACGATCCGGGCACATCGCCGGCACGAGCGCATAGCTCAGTTCATCGAGATGCTGCTCAGCAAATATGGCAAGATGACGGCTAGACAGTTAGTGACCGCTTATATCGATGAGAAGTGGCCATTCAAGACAGTGAAGCCCTCTGTGGACGCGAACCAGGTCAGCAAGCTGATAAGGAAGCGCCAGAACGTTGCCACCGCGCCAAAGGGCAAGGTGTTGACGTACTGGCTCAATGAGAAAGCGTCAGAGTGATATCACTGGACTCTCGATTCCTCAGCCGAAGCTGGATCACAATCTGGGTACGACTTCGAGCGAATATTAGGGACCAATCTGGCTTGAGCCTTGTTCGTCATTCTCGTTCCTGAAGTCGAGATTGGCTCTTCTGACCTCCAAGATTCGAAAATGGTAAGTCGAGTGGGCTCAGCCGGGACCACTCTGCCCTCTAGCCAGATGACGAAACTGGAATTCTATTCCTTCGGCACGTAACAGGGCCAGCTCTGAAACCCCTTACCCTTTCTTTTTCTAATTGTCTGGATGAGAGGGTGAGTGGGCTCAGCCGGATTCGAACCGGCGACCTTCTGCGTGTGAGGCAAACGTCATAACCGCTAGACCATGAGCCCGATGGCAGCGACAAAAACGAACCTCGGATATTAAGTCTTGATGGTCGTGTGCCGTTTCAGCCCAGGGCCTTGAACACGCGACTCGAGGCCAGTGAGATCCAGTCATCGATGTCTGGCTCTCTAGCGTACGCGAGCAGCCTCAAATTGAAGCGGCCAGAAGGCTTCTGCTTCGACCTCAGCCAATCGAGGCCCTTCATCACGTTCGCATTGGATCGCCCGATGTCTAGTTTGGAGACCGTGTCGAGCGAAGAAAGGACGTCCGTCCAACAGAACGGATACGAAACCGATTCCCAGTACGAAGGCGCCCGCCGGTCCGCATACACGTCCGCCTTGAAGAATCGGCTCACCAGCAGATTCCCGGCCTTTCTAATGTTCTCGTCATTGCGCCGTGTGGGGTGCGCGGCGAAGGCGCGTAATACCATGCCCGTGACGAGATGCGAGAACCGCTTTTTCTTATCCGGTGGGATCGGAGCATCGACCTTCAGAGAGTCGTAGAAGCTCATGCCGACGGTGCGAAACGGGATTGCCCAACCTCCATCTTCCTGCCTTGTGCTCAACAGCCAGTCGAGTGCCCCCTCAATTCTCCGGTCGCCAGCGAATCCCGCCTTGATCGCTATCTCAATCATACATGCGGTGTAATTCGGGCTGTACTGCGGTCCATAGATGCCACGGATGTCGCCTTCTTCGCTTTGTGATGTGAAGATCGAATCGACCGCCCTCTCGACCGCTGGATGCCTCCTGTCGAAGGCATACTTCTCTACGAGGTCTCCGAGCGTTCGGTACGTCTGGAGTGTGTCGTAGGCCCGCTGCAGAGCCTTCTGGGAAGGATACTTCCACGAGCCATCGGAGCGTTGCTTCTCCACGAGCCTCCTCGCGGCAATCAGTCCCCAGAGAGTGCGTTCATCTCCGTCACTTTCGCATAGAAGGTCACGCCTAGCGAGGAACCTGATTGCCTCGCTCCTAGATGCCATAAGCAGCGGGACGGGATCGACCTTGAGCTCTGAACGCCATTCCTCGCTCACGAAGGAAGATACTCGAATTAGGGCTAAAACGCTCACTCCGTGATTACCTGAGTCGCTCTGAACACTCCCTCGTTGAAGAGCAGCGAGAAATAGCCGGTCTTGTGGTTCGTCGAGCGCATCTTGACCGCCCTGATCCGCCTTTGGATGTCAGTCTCCCCGAGCTCGTGAAGCTTGAGTGATATCACGGCGTCCGCCAGGTAGCCCTCGTCGTACTTGTTCTCGAACATCTGGTCCGGCGATGTCTCGGAGATGAGGAAGGTCGTGATGCCAAGGTTCCTCAGCCACTCGAAGAGGAAGAACAGCTCCGTGCGCCGGTTCTCGCCTATCTGCGCCGCCATCTCGAGCACGTCGAGCGAGTCGACCACGATCATCTCATAGTTCAAGGAGTGCTTCAGGCTCTCCGCGTACATCTTGAAGACCTGGAGCCAAGTGCCCTTCGCTGACAGCTGCGTCAGCGACTTGCGGATCAGCCCGAGGTCGAGGATGTGCACGAACTCCTTCGCCTCCTCCTTGTCCATGTTCATGGCGTGCATCTGCTGGAGTAGGTTCTCGCGCGACTGTTCGAGCGTCATGTAGACGCTCTTCGTCTTGTTGACGAGAGCGTTCTGGTAGAGGATGCTGTAGCAGACCGAGGACTTCATTGTGCCCGGCGTGCCAGTGATGAGCACTACGTGCCCCTTCGGTATCCCGCCCTGCATGGACTCGTCGAAATTCTGGATATACGTGCGCACTCGCTCGATCGGCAGAACCCTCTCCTCCCGAGGTTTTGCATTATGAGTTTGGATAATAATAGCCTTATCGCCTGGTCGGCGGTTCGCGTCACTTACCAGAATCGACGAGCGGAACAGAGAACTTGAACTCCGTGCCAGTGTGGTAGAACGCGTAGTATCTGCTATCGTTCGGCAGGCCGCGCATCTTGACGCACCTCAACCAGCGGTGCACTTTGGCGTCATCGAACTCCTTCATCTGAAGCTCGACCACCCCGTCAGCCAGGTACGTCTCCCCATGCTCGCTTTCCAGCAGAGTGCCGATCGGCTTCTCGGTGATCACGAAGACCGTGATGTTCAGGTCCTTGAACCAGTCGAAGAGGTCCTTCATGCTCTCCCGGTCGAGCTCCGCCTGTGTCATGCCGCGGAACGAGTCGAGCGAATCGAGGACGAAGTAGTCAAACGGCATCTGATCATGCACGTTCTTGACGTAGCGCATCAGAATCTCGCGCCAATCGCCCGGCTCGTCCTCCATCCTCTTGCGCAGGTCGACCATGTCCACCACGATCATCGAGCCGTTCGTCGCGTCGAGCCCCAGGCCCATTCGGTCCATCTGCCGCACGATCGAGTCGCGCTTCTGCTCCAGCGAGAAATACATCGAGCGCCTCCCCGACCTCGAGGCCAGGGAGTGCAGGATCGAGTAGCAGAGGGTCGACTTCATCGTTCCGGCGGCGCCATTGACGATGATCACATATCCAACCGGCAGCCCACCCCCGAGAATCCGGTCAAGGCGCTCGTCGTTGGTAGTATGGACCTCCAACCTCGAATTTGCGAGCCCAGCGCCAATCTGGGGCGACAGCTCCTCCTCAAGAGCGGAGATCATATCGGCCACCTCCTCTTCAGCGAGCACGCCATCGACCTCTTCCTTCGCAGGAGGCGTCCGCGGCTCCTCCTTCACCGCTTTCAGCCCGGAGGCAGAAGCGATCAACGCCTGCATCGTTCTGAGGCACTCCATGCGTTCGTCAATCTCCCGGTCGAGCTGTGCCTTCTGCCGCTTGCGCGCCTCGTTCGCCTTCGTCGCATACTCATCGGAGAGCTCTTTCAGACGCTCGATATTACCTGAGACACCCGATTCTACCGAAGTGACGGCCGTCTCGAGCTTCGAAGCCATCTCCTCGATCTCGGTCTCCCGCTGCTTCAGGATGCGCTCCCTCTCTCGCATCTCCTGGTCCTCGTTCTCGAACCGCTTGATCGCGTCCTCGAGCGACTTCGTGTCCTTCTCCAGCTGCTCGACCGAGGCGACGACGGCTCTCTCCCTCGTGATCAGGTCCTTGTCCTTCTTGTCCAGAGAGGAGGATACCTTCTCTCTCGTGGCCGATTCCTTCTTCGGCCTTTCTGAGGGGAGGGCGATCTCCGTGACCGTGGTCCAGGAGACCTTCTCCACCACCGGGATCGCGACCGTCTCGGGAGCGGGGGGGGCGGAGGCGGACCTTGTCATCACCGGGGTGTCCGTGAGCGATTCACCGCAGCGCGAGCACTGAGTGTCGCTGGGCTTCACCCCGCTGCCGCATCTCGGACACTCGAAACGCTTGGCCATGCGCTCACTCGCTGATTACCTTGGTCACCTGGAACTTGCCTTGATCGAACAGTAGCGAGTAGTACGAAGGGTCGTGGTTCGTCTCCCTCATCTTGACCGTGCGGATGCGCCTCTGGGTCTCGACGTCGCGCACGACCTGCATCTTCAGGATGATGATGCCGTCGCTCAGGTAGCCCTCGTCGCTCGTGCCGTCGAGGAGCTTCTCCGGCGAGGTCTCGGATATCAGTATCACGGTAGACCCGAGCTCCCTGAGCCATTCGAACAGGTAGAAGAGGTCGGTGCGGCTCTGCGATGTGGCGCCAGCCATCGTTTTCAGTACGTCGAGCGAGTCGATGACGACGTAGTCGAATCCAAGCGTCTGCCTCAGGTTGGCCAGGTAGCCGCGGAAGACCTGCATCCAAGAACCCCCGGCCGACAGTTCCTTCAGCTTCCGTCGGATCAGGCTGAGATCGAGGACATGGAGCCTCTCCTTCACCGAAGCGGTGTCCATGCCCATCTTGTCCATCTGCCGCAACAGACTATCCCTCGACTGCTCTAGCGTGACGTAGACCGCGACCGCGTCCGAGTTCAGCACATTGTGGTAGAGCATATAGTAGCTCAGTGAGGACTTCATCGTTCCCGGAGTGCCGGCCAGCAGGACGATGTGGTTGAGTGGGATCCCTCCTTCAAGGATGCGGTCGTATCCCTCGACATAGGTCTTCATCCTCTGGTCGGAAGACATGGTAACCTCGCAGACATGACTGGATGGATGACAGGATTTATCGGAGGCAGGATACTAAATGCTACCGCTTCGTGGCCGCTTGGTGATAATCAGGTCGTGACCCCGCCTCGGATGACGACCTTGCGCACGTATGGCTTGCACCTTTCAGCGATGGCGCGCACCTTTCCCTCGTCGGAGGGGTCGAGAGCGGAGAACCGCGCATCGAGCGTGTTCTTCGGCCGGAAGTGCTGCAGCACGTACTTCCTCGCCGTGCCGATGTATGCCGCGATGCGCTCATAGTCGGGGTCCTTGAGCAGCACTGGTACGATCGTCGTGCGGAACTCGTACTCTATGTGCGAGGTCATTATGATCTGAATCGACCGCTTGACCTTCTCTAGGTCCAGCCTGACCCCCGCTACGTCCTCGTACTTCTCGTCGAGCGGCGCCTTGATGTCCATCGCGACGGAATCGATCAGACCGTCGCGGATGAGGTCCTGCAACATGTCGGGATTCGAGCCGTTGGTGTCTAGCTTGACCTTCACTCCGAGGCGCTTGAGCTTCGCCAGTAGCTCCGGCAGGTCCTGGTGTATCGTCGGCTCCCCGCCCGTCACCACGACCCCGTCGAGGAACTCCTTGTTGTCCGAAATGAACCCCTCGACTACATCCCAATGCACCTCATCGAGCTTCTCGGGCTCGAGCACTAGTTCCCGGTTGTGGCAGATCGGGCAGCGGAAGTTGCAGCCCGGGAGGTAGATCACCGCCGAGACGTTGCCGTCCCAGTCGAGAAGCGATGTCTTCGAGAAGCCAGCAATCCTCACACCAATCACCAACGCCACCGATGACTTAATTCTTCGTCCCGGATGGCCGAAGAGGTGCAAGGTCCTACTGAGGAGATGTTCTCATCGCTCGGCGGGGCGGCCTCCACATTCCTGAACCCCTGCTTCGCAGTCCTCGAATAACGTTCTGGATAGGCCACGAATGGAGAATGGAAAGCTTCTTCTGCCCTCACCGAGGTTGGTGAAGAGCCGCTCAGAAAGGTAGGGATAATGGACGAGGACTGGACGCCGAGGATCGTGGCATTCTGCTGCAACTGGTGCGCCTATGCCGGGGCCGACCTAGCGGGCGTGAACCGAAGGCAGTGCAAGCCCGATTTCCGCGTCGTCAGGGTGATGTGCTCCGGACGCGTTTCCCCAGGAATCATCCTCCATGCATTCGAGTCGGGATTCGACGGGGTCATGGTGCTCGGCTGCCACCTCGGCGATTGCCATTATCGCATCGGGAACCTCAACGCGGAGAAGCAGGTCGACCAGGCGAAGGAGCTGATCGCGCTCGCGGGGATCGAGCCGGAGAGACTCCTCCTTCGCTGGATATCGGCCGCCGAAGGCGATCTGTTCGCGACCACGGTTGACGAGTTTACTGAGAAGATAGCGGAGCTCGGCCCTCTCGGAGGTGATCGCGGTGGGGAATGAGACCTCCCACTTTGGAGAGGAGAAATGCATTGAGTGCGGCCGTTGCACCTACGCCTGCCCAGTCTCCAGGATGAGGGATTTCTCTCCGCGGAACGTCGTCGAAAGGACACTTCTCGAAGGCAGACCGCCGCCTGACGTCGGAATCTGGCAATGCATGAACTGTGGAATGTGCACCCAAGTCTGCCAGAACGGAGTGACGTTCCACGAGTATGTTCGGACCCTCAGACCCCAGCTAGCGAAGACGATGCCACCGCAGAGGAACCACGGGGCGATGCCGCATGCGATCATGCGCCTCAATTCGATACCAACCCTAGAACCGAAGAAGAACGGATGGCTTTCCTCGGAAACGAGGACGAGCGAAGACTCTGACACGCTCCTCTTCGTCGGCTGCACCCCTTACCTCGACGTCGTCTTCCGCTATCTGAACCTAGACTTGATCTCGATCCCGAGGGCCGCCGTCGAGCTCCTGAACGCCATCGGAGTGGAGCCGAAGGTGCTCGCTGACGAAAGGTGCTGCGGGCACGACGCGTACTGGTACGGCGAGAATGAGCTGTTCGCAAAGCTCGCGAGGATGAACGTGGAGATGCTGGATAGGGCGAACGTCTCAAGGGTCGTGACGTTCTGCCCGGAGTGCCTCACAACCTTGAAGCAGCTGTATCCGAAGGTGGTAGGCCCGCTAGGGTTCGAGGTCACCTCGCTCGCGGAAGTGTTGGCGGAAGAAATGGACTCAGGCCGCCTTTGCCTTGCGGGAGACGGCCGCCCCGTGACATATCACGATCCTTGCCGGCTCGGGCGCCATGCAGGAGTCTACGATGCGCCGAGGAGGCTCCTCTATGAGACGGGAAACTTGGTGGAGATGCAACGGACAAAGGAGCTGGGACCCTGCTGCGGTGTCTCCGCCTTCACCCAATGTGGCTCAGAGACAAGGCCATGGCAATACGAGAGGCTCAGGGAGGCCGCGGCAACTGGTGCAAAGAGCCTTGTCACGGCATGCCCGAAATGCCTCATCCACCTGACCTGCGCGATGACCGAGCAGGCACCTCTCCTTGCAATCGACCGGTTGAGGATCGAGGACATCTACGTCAGAACGGCAAACCGTCTCAGGTGAGGTCCCTGGATGAGAAGGCGGGGACCGCAAGGACCTCGCCGACGACCTGAAGTATCTTCAGGTAGGCATTCTTGCCCGATGGGGTGAGACGCACAAGATCGTGTCCGTCAGCCGCCTCGTAAGTGACGAACCTCTTGGCCGACATCCATTCCAGATACTTCGTCAACACGTCATAATTAACGTTGCTCGCCACCTGAAGCCTGGTCTTCATCATTGGGCCGTTCTCCCTCCACAACCGCTCTAGAAGGCGCGACAGCACGTAGATGTCTGGCCTCTCCATCGGGGGTGTCTGGCTCAAATCTCACATCCCCTCGATGACTTCTTCGAGCCGCCTTGTCAGATACTTCTGCCTTCTCTCCCATTCCTTCCTCAAGTTGTGGCTCTTGATGCGTTCCTGCCTGAGCAGGTGGCGATAAACGAGATAGGAAGCGAATGCCAGTGCCACACCGACTAGAACCCAGATCACGCTGATCCATTGAATAGAGAAGCTCATCAGAAGAGACATGACCCCGTTGGCGATGAGGTAAGCAGAAGGCAGTACGAGGAAAAAGGTCAACAGCCACATCGCGCCGCTGTTGTCAACATGCCCCTTGTCTCTCGTTTGTAGCCACTCTGGCAGTTCTGCCCCCACCTCGATCAACAGGCCTATCGTGCTCTCTCCATCGACTGATACTCCGCTCTCTTCCCGAGCCTGGACCGCCTCCAATCTCTCTACCCAGTGGTCCGCCTTCCTGATGCCGGGCAACATCCTCGATCTTGTCAGCAATATCGCGATGATGGTCAGGGCGGCCGAGACGACCAGCGCTGAGGTGAATTCAAACAATCCGATAGTACCTGAAAATGACCAGAAAACAATTGAGAAGACCAGCGTCCCGATCAGACCTAGAACGACCATCCAGAAAATAACGAGGTCCTGGTATCGCGAGTGCTTCACATTTCTTACATCCCAAGCTATCCTGTTCGCGTCAGCGATGGTGAACATCAGCAGCTGTCCGATGTCGTCCTTCTTCTCCACTAGTTCAGGGAGCGGGGCGCTCCCAATCTTCTTCAGCAGACGAGCAAAGGAACGCCTCACATCGAATAGGACATAGAAAGACAGCACTATGGAGATGGCCGCCCCATACCCGGACAACAGCGGCAGAAGCATGAGAACCAATGCGGTCCCGGTCCAATTGGCCTTGTACTTCGTTGATACCGCTCCTCTTTTTCCAGATGAACGGACCTCAATCGTGTACAGGGCATTGCCTGGTATGAGTATTCCCTCGTTGGTCTCGACGATGCGCACCCCATGCAGTCTCAGCGCCCTGCCAATGTCGTACAGATGCTGGGCTGTTCCGTCACAGCTCTCGAACGAGAACGACGACATGGCGACAATCAGGATGAGGATTGGACCGGACGCCATTAGGCCAAAAAGCAAACCGTAAGCTCCGAGCAGAACGACAAGCGAGGCGCACAGAATGACGGAAACGCTCACCATGAGCATGACGCTGGTCCAGAGAGTGCGATCCTTCACGCCCCTCTATTAGGCAGGTGGAGTGTAATCCTTACTCCTCGAAGATGAGTCCCGAGAATCGGTCGGCCTGGTTCACTTCTTGCTCTTCTTCTTCGCCTCTTCCTCGAACTTGACCAGGTTCTGCTCCTGCATCTTGGCCTTGATATGCCCCCCCGGCCCTCCCCTCTCCTCCCTCGCCTTGTCGACGCATTTCTCGCTCTCGCAGACGAAGGCGGCGAAGGCGTACTGCTTGGCCTGCTTGCCGCAGAAATGGCACTTCTCCGACTCGACCCAATCGGCCATGGTGTCCAGCTAGGTCTGAGGAAGGATTTTACCTTATGCAGGGAGGGCGCGAACGAGCCGTGGAAAGTGAGATAAGCGCAAGGGGTGATTGGTCGCGCCAGTGAGGAAGTCGACCGTCTACGAGGAGCCCAGCCTGGCCATCATCGAATCGCTTGCGGAGCTGCAGGTCTGGCGCTGCCATCAGTGCGGTCAGTGCACCGCGGTGTGCCCGAGCGGCAGGCACGGCGGCATAAGGACAAGGGAGACGATGG
>JBEKAR010000049.1:0-11404 GCA_050015815.1 Methanomassiliicoccales archaeon
ACGTGAACCTGAGCCAGATGACATTTTCCGTGGACAACGGAATGTACCCGCTTGGCTCCTGCACCATGAAGTTCAACCCGAAGTATGCCGACGTGCTAGCCTCGCTTCCGACGGTCCAGGACATCCACCCCTATCAGGACGAGGAATCGGTGCAGGGCGCGCTCAGGTTGATGCACGAGCTGGAACACGCGCTGTGCCAGATCTCGGGGATGGACGCGGTAACGCTCCAGCCGGCGGCGGGGGCGCATGGCGAGCTGACCGGCATGCTGCTGACGAAGGCATATCACAAGAAGTCTGGTCAGGAGAGGACTGAGGTCGTCGTTCCCGACTCAGCTCACGGCACCAACCCGGCGAGCGCGGCGATGGCCGGCTTCCAGGTCATCGAGATACCGTCATCGAAGGAGGGAAGGGTAGATATCGAGGCGCTCAAGGCGGCGGTGACGTCCAAGACGGCGGCGTTCATGATCACCAACCCGAACACCCTCGGTCTTTTCGAATCGGACATCCAGGAGGTCTCGGACGTGGTGCACGACACTGGTGCGTTGCTCTACTACGACGGGGCGAACCTGAACGCGGTGATGGGCCGCACCACCCCAGGCAAGATGGACTTCGACATCGTCCACTTCAACCTGCACAAGACGTTCGCCACACCCCACGGAGGCGGCGGGCCAGGAGCGGGACCGGTCGGCGTCAAAGCGAGGATCGAGCCTTTCCTTCCTGTGCCGCGCGTCGTGGAGCGGAACGGAGCATTCCACTTCGATTACGACAGGCCGGATTCGATCGGCAAGGTCAGGGCGTTCCACGGCAACTTCGCCGCTCTGGTGCGAGCCTACGCCTATATCCTAAGGAAGGGCGGCAACGGGCTGCAACAAGCGTCGGAGAGGGCGGTGCTCAACGCGAACTACCTGAAGCACGAGCTGCAGGAAGTCTACCCCGTGCCATACGGCGAAGTCTGCAAGCACGAGTTCGTCGTCAGCGGCAAGAGGCTCAAGGAGGAGAAGGGCGTCAGGACGCTCGACGTCGCGAAGAGGTTGCTCGACTATGGATACCACGCCCCGACGATCTACTTCCCTGGTCTGGTCGAGGAGGCGATGATGATCGAGCCGACCGAGACGGAGACGAAGGAGACGCTCGACGGATTCGCGGCGACGCTGAAGAAGATTGCCACGGAGGATGCTGAAACGATCAAGTCGGCGCCTCATAACGCGGCGGCAACGCGCGTCGACGAGGTGTACGCGGCGAAGGAAGCTATCCTGAGTTGGCGCGTCTACAAGAGGAAGATGGCGAAGGAAGAGAAAGAGAATAGCTGAAGCGCAGCTCAGACCTTCGCCTGTTGCCTTGCCTTCTTCTTCCTCACGACAAGGAAGTACCAGAGGAGAACGGCCACCGTCCCGACCACGACGACGATCGTGATGGGCAGGCTGACCTGCTCGACGGCCTGCCAATTCGTTCCGAGCAGGAAGCCGGCGTATGCGAGGATGGAGCACCAGATGAGTGAGCCGACGAACGTCAGTACGGAGAAGCGCGGCACGTTCATCTTCGCCAGCCCAGCGGGCAGCGATATGAAGGTGCGCACGACTGGGAGTAAACGAGAACCGAAGACGGTCAGATCGCCGTGCTTGTGGAACCACGCCTCAGTGCCGTCGATTGTCTTCTGATTGACGTGCAATGCGCGTCCGTAGCGATGGACGAGAGCCCTCCCCCCGAGGTCACCGATATAGTAGGCGATGAGCGACCCGGCAAGACAGCCGAAGGTGCCGGCGAGGATCACTCCGACGAGGTCGAGCCGACCTTCGAAGGCGAGCCATCCGCCGAAGGTCAACACAACCTCGCTGGGAACGGGCAAGAGCATGCTCTCCAGGGTCATCAGGAAGAAGATGCCTATCAGCCCGCCGCCGGCGATGAAGTCCTTCATCGACTGAATCGCCCAGGTGACAATGTCCATCTTCGACGAACATCGCTACGCCAGTGATAAAGGCTTCGGGCGGAACAATTGACCAAGTCAAATGGGGATGCCAGCTTTTTCAGCCGATGATATTGATATGCCGTCCAACGCCCTCGCGGTTCGCCGCCTCGTAGACGAGCTTCGCCGTGAGGCAATCCTGTACCGCCAGTCCAGTGGAGCAGAAGACCGTTATCTCGTCATCAGACATCCTTCCAGGCTTCGTCCCCGCGGCAATCTCCCCTATCTCCGCGTCGACGTCCTCCTTCACCAGCTCGCCTTTGCTCAGGGGCACGTTGATCTCGCCAGAGTGCGAGGCTTGCTCCCAATCGTCGATGACCAGGTAGGCGCGCTTGAGGATCCTCGGGTCCATCTCCTGCTTGCCCGGCGCGTCCGCGCCGATGCAATTGAAGTGCATACCTGGGGCAATCCACTCGTCTTCAACGATGGGCGCTCTGGACGGGGTAACGGTGGTGACGATATCGGCACCGCGGACGCAGTCCTCTGCCGTCTCCGCTAGCTTGATGCCTCCTATCTGCCAGCTGTACTCCTTCTTCAGCTCGCGGACCAGCGCCTTCGCCTTGTCCCGGTAGAGATCGAATACCCGCACCTCGTCGAGCGCCTCGTACATTGAGACGAGCCCGAGGGCCTGGGTCCTCGCCTGGCTTCCGGCGCCGATCAGTCCAGCGACCTTCGGTTCTTTCCGTGCCAGGTATTTCGAGGCAATCGCGCCAGCGGCTCCGGTCCGCATCGCGGCAATATGCGTCGCATCCATAAACGCCATCGGCTCGCCGGTCCTCGGGTCGATCAGAATCAGGGAGGCCATGACCGTCCTCAGCCCGTACTTCGCGTTCTGCGGATGGACGTTGACGATCTTGACCGCGGCGACCCCCTCGTCCGGGACGTACGAGGGCATGGTGCGGAGATCCCCGTCCTGCTCAGGGAAGAAGAGGTAACTTTTCGGCGGCATCTGGACCCGGCCCAGTCCCTTGAAACGGAACGCCTTCTCGACCGCCACCAGCACTTCGCCCATATCGAGCAGTCGCCTCACCTGGTTTCCGGTGAGGATCAGAGTCTGAACCTGGACTTCGTCCGCCAACCTAATCACTCCATGCGGTCGCGAACCCGCAAACACCTCACCCCGTTTAAAGAATTCGTGGTTCGTGAGAGCACGCCACCAGTGACGGATTTGTCCTCTGACGCGTCGACGCCTTTTTCTCCGAGAATGATATAGTGGCCTTCATGTGCGCCATGGCCGAGGAAGAGGAGGAGCCAGTAGCGACGGCCGAGAACGCCGCGGCCTCAGCGCGTGCCCTGTTCGTGGTCTTCGAGGGAATAGATGGCTCGGGCAAGAGCACGGTGGCGCGGGGAGTCTACGACGCGCTCTCCCGCGAGATGCCGGGGAGGGTCATGCTCACAGCCGAGCCCACTGACTCATGGCTGGGCGATTGCGTTAGGCGTGCGAACGCCGAGGGAACGGACGAGTTCGCCGAGGCACTTCTATTCGTAGCGGACCGTGCGCAGCACGGACTGCTGATCAAGACTTGGCTCGAGCAGGGAATGATCGTCATATCGGACCGGTACTTCAGTTCAACTTTGGCCTATCAGGGAGCGCTGCTGAAGTCGCAGATCGGAGGAACGAAGGCGGCGCTCGAATGGCTGAGGGAGGTCAACCGGCCGATCATCGTGCCGCCTGACCTCACGCTCCTCTTGACCGTCAAGGTCAACACCGCCGTGGACCGACTGGCATCGCGCGGGAAGAAGACGAAGTTCGAGGACCTGGACTACCTCCACGACGTTGACCTGATCTACCGCGGCCTGGCGATGGAGGACCCCTCGTTCTTCACCCTGGATGCGTCCAAGCCAGAGGGCGAGGTCATAAAGCAGGCGCTCAGGGCGATCCGCAACAAGTTATAAAGGAAGCACGAGGATTGGGACTCATGCATCCCACGGACGGCCTCAGAGGGACCGAGAGCAACAAGCTCCAGGGACGGAAGATCGTCCTTGGAATAACCGGGAGCATCGCCGCCGTCGAATGCTTCGAGCTAGCTAGGGAACTCATTCGTCACGGGGCCGAGGTCCACGCCGTCCTCAGCGACTCGGCTCAGGACGTCGTCACGTCCTGGGCCATGGCCTTCGCGACCGGGAACGACGTCATCGACGTCATAGACTGGAGGGTGCAGCACGTTTCGCTTCTCGGCAGCGTCCCGGACAAGGCTGATCTTCTGCTCATCGCTCCGTCCACCGCGAACACGATTTCGAAGATCGCCTGCGGGATAGACGACACGCCGGTCACGACGATGGCGACTACCGCTCTGGGCTCGGGCGTCCCGATACTGATCGCCCCGGCGATGCATCTGGCGATGTACCATAACCCCGCCGTCCAAAAGCACGTCAAGACGCTGAAGGAGATCGGGGTCGGTTTCATCGGGCCTCGCATCGAGGGAGGAAAGGCGAAGGTCGCCACGATCGAGGAGATCGTCGAGGCGGTCATCAGGCGCCTGGGCAAGAACGACCTCGCGGGCCGGCAGGTGCTGGTCATCGGCGGTTCCTCGGAAGAGTCAATCGACGAGATGAGAATCATCACGAACAGGGGAAGCGGCGAGACTGCGGTAGAGATCGCCAAGGCGGCGTACGAACGTGGCGCAGACCTAAAGCTCTGGATGGGGAGGGCGACCGTCCCTGTACCGAGCTTCATTGCGACAAAACGCTTCTCGACGATCGCGGACCTGTTTGCACTGGCTAACGGTCTGAAGGGCGACATCGTAATCGTACCGGCCGCCCTTTCGGATTTCGCGCCGAAGCCGGCAGAGGGAAAGCTCCCATCCGAGACGAAGGACGTCGTGCTCAATCTCTGTGCGCTGCCGAAGGTCCTGGACAGATTGCGCGAGGGGTCGAAGGTGCTGGTCGGATTCAAGGCAGAATCCGGCGTGACTGAGGCAGTGCTCCTAGCGAAGGCGTCGAAGCGCCTCAAGGATGCTAAGCTCGATCTAGTCGTGGCGAACGACCTGAGGGACGTCACATCGGGGAGGACCAAAGCGTTCATCGTCGGCGCGAAGAAGACGCGTAAGGTCGACGGGACGAAGGTCGAACTGGCGACTGCTCTGATTGACGACATCGTCGATCTCAAGGCCAGGTAATCTGATGAAGGTCCGGTCGTTCTGCCCGGGTCACATCACCGGTTTCTTTCAGATCGTGGAGCACGGGGACCCGCTTCGGAGCGGTTCGAGAGGCGCGGGCATGTGCGTCGACCTTGGGGCGAGATGCGAACTAGCAGCGGGACCTGGATCAGGCAAGGTCAGCGTGAGGCTCGACCGGTCCTTCGAGGACGCACCAGTAACGGTCGACGCGGTGAAAGGGCTTCCTGGGTCAAATGGCATGGACTTCGAGGTTGCGATCGAGAATGAGCTTCCTATCGGTCAGGGATTCGGCATGAGCGCGGCAGGGGCCGTCGCGGCATCCCTGGCGGCCTCTGTCACCCTAGGTCTTGGAAGGGAAGAGGCGATCAAGTCGGCGCACCTCGCCGAGCTGAAGAACCGGACCGGATTGGGCGATGTGGCCGCTCTCTACCGAGGTGGGGTGACGTTCAGGAGGAAGGAGGGTATCCCTCCCTACGGTCAGATCGATCGGATCGAGGGCGACCCGCCACTGGTGCTCTGCGTGGTGGGCAGGCCCTTCTCGACGGCCATTGCGCTCTCGGACCGATCGATCAGAGAGAAGGTGAACGCGGCAGGATCGGAGTGCGTGGAGCACCTCGCCGAATCTCCAGACCTCGACGCGTTGATGAAGCTTTCAAGAAGATTCATGAAGCGCACCGGCCTGGCCGAGACGAAAGTGGAGGTTGCGGTAGCGGCGGCGGAGGAGGTCGGAGGCAGGGCCTCGATGGTCATGCTAGGAGGTTCGTTGTTCGCTCTGGGCGATCCTGAGAAGCTCGCGGACGTCCTCCAGCACCACGGACGGATCTACCGGACCCGGGTGGACCTTCTTGGCCCCAGGGTGATCTCGAAAGAAATCTAGTCTGGGTCACTCGTTAAATATCGGCATCACTTTTCTCAGCATCATGGGAACGGAGGGGCAGATGCCGATCCCGACGCGGATGCCGGGATTCGCCTGGAGGGTATCGGCCAGCATTATCCTAGGGTTCGGCTGGCTCGCGTTCCTTGTGATCTGGCTTTTCTTCTATGCCCAGAATTGGGACGTTTACCAGAACCTTGCGATCATCTTCGTTTCGATCGTAATCGTCATCGGAGGCCTGGCGGCGATGTGGACCTCGTTCGGCATGAGGATGGCGGATCGGGCAGAGGCGGCCGGCGGGATGCCCTGGCGTCCCGAGATGCGGCACTGGCGCAGGCGCAGCATCGTCCCTATGATCCTCTGGTTGGCGTGGCTCGTGTTCCTGATCATTTGGTTGTTCTTCTACGCGGGCGACTACAACGTGTACCAGAACTTCGCAATCCTGATCGTCTCGCTGATAATCGTCGGCGGGGTCTCTTCGGTCATCTGGAGAACGACCTGGCGCTGGAATCATTGAAAGGGACTCTGCGGCGAGCTCACTCATAGAGGGTGAACAGCCTGTCGTCCTCGCCGACGTCGAACAGCCCGATTCGCGCTCCAGCGTCCAGCCACCCATGGGCATAATTCACGCAGGCGAAGGCGTTCACGTAGTCGCCGTCGTCGCGGAAGTGCTTGGCGTCCGAGTAGTAGGCGCTCGCCATCTCGAGGAAGCTCTCGGCGAGCTTTCGGTTGAACGAACGCACGGGCGACGAGATCTTCAGCTTGTCAAGCGCACGTTTGGTGATGTCCAGGTACTTGTCGACCTTCTCCTCGGTGAGACGGTCCTGCACCTCACACCCTCCGCGACGGCACGACCTCGACGCTCTCGCCGCCGTGCTTCGATTCCCTAGGCCGCACCTCGACGAAAAGCGGCATCTGGATGTTCGCCCCCATGATCAGCGCGACGCCGATCGGCAGGCGCTGGATCTCGTCCTCCATCCCAGGGGACAGGCCTTCGAGCGAGGCGGAGATCGCCTTCAGATCGTTCGGATTGGTGACCTTGAGTATCATCTGAGTGTTGCATTGCGAGAGAACGTTCTTGTCGATCTTCGCCGCGCGCTGAGAGATGATCGTCAGGCCGAGACCGAACTTCCTGCCTTCAGAAGCGATCGTCCTGAATATCTTCGACGAGGCGGCGAGACCGATCTGAGGGCAGTAGTTGTGCGCCTCCTCCGCCACCATCATCATCGGCGGGATCTTGCCGAACTTGCGCAGTTCGAAACAGGCCGTGGCGATGCGGTTGACGATGAGCTCCTGGATATCTGGAGGCGTTCCCTTGAGATTGATGATCGTCATCTTGCCCTTGACGATGAGGTCGTCGATCTTCGTGCCTTGAGAGGCAAAGAGGCTGACCTCGTTCAGGTACTCGAGCTCGTTGACTAGGCTCGCATTGTCCCCTTCCTCGTCCGCCTCGAGTACATTGATCAGGTCCTTCAGGCTGTAGTCCTTCTTCGCCGCGCTGACCGCCTCGATCGCCTTGCGCAGCGAGGTGAGGAAGACCCTGCCATTCTTGATCGTAGTGAGCGAAAGGAGTTCCCTCGCGTCCAGATTCGCCAGGGTGAACTTGAGCGGCTTCGCCTTTGGGTTGATCGTCGTGTCCGTGGCGTACTCCTGGATCTGGTCGCCGTAGCCGCGGGTCGTGACGCCGAAGTTCCTATGGGTCTTGGCGGACGAACCCCTTTCCCTCATCACGCCGTATTCGCCGTGGGGGTCGAAGACAAGGATGGTTACCTCGCGCTTCATCAGCTCCTCGAGCAGGTCGCCGCAGAGGAAGCTTTTGCCGCCACCGGTCTTAGCGAGAATCGAAACGTGCTTCTGGACCATGGCGTTGATGTCGACCTCGACGCGGATGTCGTGACCGAACAGGAGGCCGAGATATGCGCCGGTGTCAGTGTTCTCCCTGAGGCCGATGACGTCCTTGATCAGGTTGCCGGTCGCCTTGTAGACATGGTCACCAGCGCGGAACGGCGTCCTTGGAACTTGGAGAAGGTTGCGGTCGTCACGGAATCCTATTACGTCGACGCGAGCGATGACTATCTCGTCGATGGAGATATCCTCGCCGTCCTCGAGCTTCTTCGCCCTCTCAAGGGAGAGGTCGGTCTTCCTTTCCATAGAGGCGACGCGCCCGAGCACCCACCCTTCATGCTGATGTTCCACCTGCACGTACTCCATCGTCTCAATGTCGCCGAAGACGCGGAAGCTGAAATCGGTCGTGCCGACATTGCCGAAGATGATGCCGACTGCCGTCATGTTTTCGATCTTGTGGCTATGATGCATCATCTGCGCTTCCGCCGTACGCTCCTTCGGCTCGCTGGAGCTGACTGGAGCCTCGACTGAAGAATCTGCCGGCATCCCTATCCCGAATCCAGATATCCAGAGGATATGATAAATATGTTTGCCAGGCCAGAATCGATACGGTAAACTAGAGCGCCGGCGTCGACGCCACCCTAAGACGGATCTTCTCCATCTCTGACGCGAACTCAATCTCATCATCTTGCCCGCCAGGTATATGGGTCGGCAAGCGCCAGGGTGGGACCATTTCCGCCTTTTCGGAGGTGTTCTTGCGATTCACAACTTGCCGAGGCGTTCCATTGAATCGTTGGGTCCTTTCGTTGATCGATGAAAAAGAGGCTCGATAGGAGCAATTTGCCCATGCCATCGGTCAGTCAGAACCGTCATTCACTCATCGAGAGCGCCAGGCACCCGCCGGTATGACGATCTCAAACCTGGCTCCTTTCCCTGGTTCACCGTTCTCGTGTAAACTGATTCCATTGATAGCTAGGATTTGGTGCGAAAGGAATAGGCCGAAGCCGTGACCTTTCTCAGAACTCTGCGTGAAGAGACCCTTTTTCATTTCAGCCGAGATGCCGACGCCATCGTCCTCGCAGATGACGACTCGAGCACCACTGCGCTCTTCGACATGGAAACGGATGGTGGTGATTTTGCCACCGTGACGTACAGCGTTGTCGATTAGGATAGGGAATACTTTGGCGATCAATGGATCAGCGAACACTTCAGTGTCAGACGGAACATCATTCACTAGCCTTATCGATCCGAGCGGGATTCCTCTTGAACCTGATTCTACATATCCCCGAATATCCTGCCAGATTGGTTCGTACACAACAACGCCCTGGTACTCCTTGGTGAACCTAATTATGGCGGAAATCTGCTTGGCTGCGGCCTCGGCCTTTCGGAGTTGCTCGTTGGACTCGTGATCAGGCTTGCTCATCTCCATCAAGGCCAATTGCCCTGTCAAGATCATCAGCTGGTTGTTGATATCATGCCTGGTGACACTAGTTAGGAGATTAAGCTTCTTGTTCACTTCCATCAGCGCAGCCTCTGCCTGCTTGAGACTGCTGATGTCCCTCACCGATTCTATCGCCCCGACTCGATTGCCCTGGCCGTCGAAGATAAAGGTGGCGGCGCCCCAGAGGTGCGCTCCCTTTCCACCATAGAGGGCCTGGCAGAATGTCTCCGCGTAGAGAGCGCTTCCTTCCCTGGTGACATAATCGTACTCCTTTCTGAGATCGTCGTCATCCAGGGCCAGGAGGTCCAGTAGCATGCCGCGATTGGTCCCATAGAAGGGGATAGAGTAGGCACGGCCCCCGCGGCCAATCATATCCTCTTTGCTTACGCCAGTCATCTTCTCGATGGCCTGGTTCCAAGCAATGATGGTCCCCCCTTGATCCACGACAAGGGTAGCATCGGGAAGGAAATCGATGATGTCTTCCAGTGTCTTCTTTGAGGCTTTCAACTCTTCTTCAGCCTTCTTGCGCTCGGTGATGTCGGTCATGAAGTTGAGCGTGGCGGGGCTACCTTTCCAGTCGATTGTGATTCCATTGATTTCCACCCATTTTGCTTGCCCCTCCTTCGTAATCACCCGGAAGTCGTACCGAATCGGGAGAGCTTCACCCTTCAATCGCTTCTGGAAGCGCTCAGCTACCATGGTGCGATCGTCCGGGTATATGAACGACATGTAAGGCTTCGACAGAATCTCTTCCTTCGAAAAGCCGATAATTGTGGTGGCCATGGGGTTGATCATATGGAGCATCCCGTCCTGCGCCACTACGATGGCTTCAGCTGCGCTCTCAACCAGCAGACGATACCTCTTCTCGCTCTCCTGCAACGTCTTTTCGATCTTCTTTCGCTCCGTAATGTCACGTGAAACGCCGAGTATTTCAGTGTGCCCGCCCTTGTCTTCTCGCAGAAGTGTGGTGACGACCTCGATGTCCATCCACTTGCCGTCTTTTCGGCGTTGCCGCGCATCAAGCCTCCGGGCTTTGCCAGCCATATTGCCCTGAAGAAACTGTTCTATCCACGTGGGAAGTTGCCCGACGATCTCATCGTACGAGTCGGGGTGAAGGACGTCCTTCAAATCCTGTTGCATGGTCTCTTCTACCGTAAACCCACTGAAGTTCTCCACGCTTGGACTGACGTATGTGAACTTCTGAGTTGCGATATTTAAAGTCCAGATCACATCTGTGACGTTCTCGGCAAGCAGCCGATACTTGCGCTCACTCTTTCGCAACGCGTCCTCCGCAAGCTTGCGGTCGGTCATGTCAGTGACAACCCCCCTCATTCCGACAATCTCATCCTGATGAAGGATTGGCGATGAGATGATCGAAACCGAAAAGGCGCTACCATCCTTTCTCCGAGCTGCATACTCCTTAGGCTTTTGAGTTTCACCTTGCATGATCTTCCGTACATTTTGATATCCTTGTTCTCTTTCACTTGGCATCAGCATGTCAAGCGCCGTAGATCCACGAACAAGGTCCTGCAATGTGTAGCCGAACATGTCGAATGCTTGCTTGTTGACAAAAGTGAGTTTGCCCTGCTTATCAGTCTCATAGACGGCCACTGGTAGCATCTCGGCTAGCTCATGGAAGCGTGCTTCGCTGCTCCGAAGTTCCCCCTCCCCGTGTTTGCGTTCGGTGATGTCAGCGCAGAAGGCCATATACCTTTGATTCGGCAGTTCAACTGCGTTCAAGAATACTGGCACACTGGCACCGTCCTTCCTCACAAGGATGGTCTCCATAGAAATCGCACCTCTCTTCTTCAGCTGCTGAAATCCATCTAGCGCTTCTTGGGCCACACTCGTTTTCGTAATATCCCTGATGTTGAGATTGAGCAACTCCTCGCGGGAGTACTTGAGCATGGAGCATGCGGTCTTGTTGACATCCTGGTAGTCCCCCAAGGGATCGACGATGAATATTCCTTCAGGGGCGTTGTCCATATATGTTCGGAGTCGCCCCTCGCTGATTCTCAATGTCCGCTCTCCTTGTTCTCGGGCGTATGCCTGCTTGATCATGTTTGAGAGTTCAGCGAACTGAGGGGCAGATTGGCCACCCTTTTGCAGGTAGAAATCGGCTCCAGAATTCAGAGCTTCAATCGCCACTTCCTCTCTCCCTT
>JBEKAR010000050.1:0-11387 GCA_050015815.1 Methanomassiliicoccales archaeon
CGTCGTCGATGCCTGGAGGGATGTCGACGCTGAGCTTCTGCGTTCTCGCCTGCTGTCCCCTCCCGCCGCACTCCGGGCATTTCGCCTCGACGAGCTGGCCCCGTCCTCCGCAGCGGGGACACGGAGCGATGCTCACGAACCGGCTGTACCCGCGCTGCTGGACGTTCTGGACCTGCCCCTTGCCCCCGCACGTCGGGCATTGGGTGAGCCTTCCTCCCTTCGCCCCGGTGCCGTTGCAGGCCTCGCAGGCGATCGTGTGGGGGACTTGGACCTCGTGGCTCTCGCCCCTTGCTGCCTCCTCTAGGGTGATCTCCACGTCATATCTGAGCGACTGCCCTTGATGCGGTCCGGCCCTGCGCCTCCCTCCCCCGAATAGCGCGTCGAAGAGATTGCCTCCGAAGCCGAATGAACTCATGTCGCCGAAGATATCGCTCACGTCCTGTGCGTGGGTGAAGTCGCTCCACTGGAACCCGCCCTGCCCGAACTGCCCAGACAGACCGGCGTGGCCGTACTGATCGTATAGCTTCCGCTTCTCCGGGTCGACCAGGACCTCGTATGCCTCGGAGACTTCCTTGAACTTCTCCTCAGCCTCCGCCTTGTCCTCCTTGGTTACGTCAGGATGGTACTTGCGCGCCAGGGTGCGGTATGCGTTCTTGATGTCGTCGGGCGAGGCGCCCTTCGCCACCCCTAGGACCTCGTAGTAGTCTCGCTTCTCCGCCAAAGGTTCACTTCTTGTCGTCGTCGACTATCTTGTAGTCAGCGTCCATGTAGGGGCCCTTCTCTCCGCCCTGTTCCTGACCGGGCTCGTTCGGCGGCGGGCCCTGTTGTTGCTGACCCGGCCCCTGGCCCTTCTGCGACGCTTCGGAATAGACGCGGGCGGAGACCTTGTACGTCTCCTTCACCACCGCCTCCATTTTCGTCTTGATGACCGCGACGTCGCCTCCCTTGAGCGACTCCTTGAGCTCCTCAAGCGCCTTTTGGATCGCCTCGCGCTCCTCCGGCTTGATCTTGTCCGCCTGGTCGACTAGAAGCTTCTCCGTCGTGTAGACGAGAGTGTCCGCCTGATTCATCGTATCGACCTTCTCCTTGCGCTTCTTGTCGTCCTCGGCGAACCTCTCCGCTTCCTTGACCATGCGATCGATTTCGCTCTTCTCGAGCTTTTTGGAAGCGGTGATTGTGATCTTCTGCTCTTTACCGGTGCCTAGGTCCTTCGCGTTCACGTTCAGTATCCCGTTGGCGTCGATGTCGAAGGTGACCTCGACCTGCGGGACGCCGCGTGGCGCCGGCATTATCCCAGTCAGGGTGAACCGGCCGAGCGAGACGTTGTCCGCCGCCATCTCCCTCTCGCCCTGGAAGACATGGATCTCGACTGCAGGCTGATTGTCCGATGCCGTCGAGAAGACCTGCGACTTCCTAGTAGGGATGGTGGTGTTGCGGTCGATAAGCTTCGTCGCGATGCCGCCGAGCGTTTCGATTCCGAGCGAGAGCGGCGTCACATCTAGGAGTAGGACGTCCTTCACCTCTCCGGACAGGACCGCGCCCTGGATCGCCGCGCCCATCGCAACGCACTCCATCGGGTCCACTCCGCGCTGGATCTTCTTTCCTGCGTATCCTTCGACGAAGCGCTGCACGATCGGCATGCGCGTCGGACCGCCGACGAGGATAATCGCGTCCACCTGGTCCGCCCCGAGCTTCGCGTCGCTCAGCGCCGTCTGCATCGGTCCCTTGCAACGTTCGATAATCGGGTTGACGAGCTCCTCCAGCTTGGCCCGGGTGATGTTCATCGACAGGTGCTTCGGGCCGCTCGCGTCCGCGGTGATGAACGGCAGGTTGATCTCCGTCGTCATGGTGGTCGAGAGCTCGATCTTCGCCTTCTCGCAGGCCTCGCGGACCCTCCACATCGCCATCTTGTCCTTCGTCAGGTCGACGCCGGTGTCTGTCCTGAACTGCGCCGCGACGAACTTCATCAGCACCTCGTCCATGTCGGTGCCGCCGAGCTGCGTGTCGCCGTTCGTGGCGATCACCTCGAACACGCCATGCGAGAACTCCATTATCGTGACGTCGAGCGTCCCCCCTCCGAGGTCGAAGACAAGGATGCGCTGCTCCTTCTCTGACTTGTCTAGGCCGTAGGCGAGCGCCGCCGCCGTCGGCTCATTGATGATGCGCACGACCTCCAGCCCGGCGATAGTCCCCGCGTCCTTCGTCGCCTGCCGCTGGTTGTCGTTGAAGTACGCGGGCACGGTGATGACGGCCTTGCTGACCGGCTCGCCCAGGTATGCCTCCGCGTCCCTCTTGATCTTCTGCAGGATGAAGGCGGATATCTGCTGCGGCGTGTACTCCTTGCCGTTTGCCTTGACCTTGTAGTCCGTCCCCATCTTTCGCTTGATGGCGGTGATCGTGCCCTCAGTGTTCGAGACCGCCTGGCGCTTCGCCGGTTCTCCTACCAGCAGCTCACCGCCCTTGGTGAACGCGACGTACGACGGGAACGCCTTCCCCCCAAGGCTCGTCCCTTCCGCGCTCGGGATGATCCCCGGCCTTCCCCCTTCCATCACCGCTGCGGCCGAGTTGCTCGTGCCCAGATCTATGCCGATGATCCTAGCCATTTTCCTTCACCTCTTCCGTTGTCTTGCCTACTTTCACTTTGGCGTGACGCAGGACCCGCGGTCCCACGCAATAGCCCTTCTGGAACGTCTCCAATATCTTACCTTCCTCTCCCTCGCCGGTGCACACGGCCTCATGAAGCCTAGTATCGAACGTTTCCGTGTTCGGCATCTCCCTCACGTCGTTGGATCGGAGGAAGGAATCGAAGTTCGAGAGGATCTGTTTCAGGCCGACGCGCATCTCTTCTGCGCCCGCCTCGGAATGGACGGCGCGCTCCAAATCGTCCCGGATGCCGAGGATCCCGACGAGCAGGGCGTCGTTCGCCGCTCTTGTCGCGTCCTCCCTCTCCTTCTGGATGCGCTTGCGGTAGTTGTCGAAGTCCGCCTGGATGCGCTTGGCCAGGGCGAGGTACTCCTTCGCCTGCGACGCCTGCTTCCCCAGCTCGTCGCGCAGGTCCTGCACCTCTGCTTCCTTCAATCGCACGGGCGCTTCGTCCTTCTCCGGCGACTCGACCGGCGCGGCACCCTCGCCTTCCTCGACCATCACTTCACCTCCGGATTTCCGAGGCACTCTGCCGTCTAAAACCATTTTGTCCGAAATGAGTTGTGAGGAGGGGCTTGCGCCCCTCTTTGGTTTTCACGCTCAGTCCACGTCGCCGATGCCTTCTTCTCCGCCAGGCATCCCACCTGCGCCCCCGCCCATTCCGGCGCCGGGGCCGCCCTTCGACGCGATGACGTCGTCGATCCTCAGGATCATGACTGCGGCGTCGGTCGCGGACATTATGGCCTGCTTCCCGACACGGAACGGCTCAAGCACATTGAGCTTGACCATGTCGTCGACCTTCCCCTCGAAGACGTTGACGCCCGCGTTCTTCTTCCCGTTCTTGTGGGCCTTGCGCATCTCGATGAGGATGTCGATCGGATCCAGACCGGCGTTCTCGGAGAGAGCCGTCGGAACGACCTCCATCGCCGAGGCGAAGGCGTCGATCGCGATCTGCTCCCTGCCCCCGACAGAGGCTGAGTACTCGCGCAGCCTGAGAGCGATCTCGACAGCCGAGGAGCCGCCTCCAGTGATGAGCTTCTCGTCCTCGATGGCCACCGCGGCGACGCTCGTCGCGTCCTCCAAGGAGCGCTCAATCTCGTCGACCACGTGCTCCGTGCCTCCACGGATCAAGATGCTGACCGCCTTCGGGTTCTTGCAGCCCGTCACGAAGGTCATCTCCTCTTCCTGGATCTTGCGCACGTCGACCAGGGCCGCTTTGCCCAGGTCCGCCACCTCGAGCTCGTCGAGCTTGGTGATGATGCTGGCACCGGTGGCTTTGGAGAGCTTCTCCATGTCGCTCTTCTTGACCCGCCGGGCGGCGTAGATCTGCTCCTTGGCGAGGAAGTGCTGCACCATGTCGTCGATGCCCTTCTGGCAGAAGACGACGTTCGCGCCAGACTTCTTGATCTTCGCGACCATGTCCTTCAGCATGCGCTCCTCCTCCTGGAGGAACGCCTGCATCTGGGACGGGTCCGTGATCTCGATCTTCGCGTCGATCTCGGTCTTCTTGATCTCGAGGGCAGCGTCGAGGAGCATGATCTTCGCGTTCTCGACTTTCTTCGGCATGGCCGGGTGGACTGGCTCCTTGTCGAGGATGATTCCCTCTATGAGCTCGGTGTCATCCATCGAGCCACCCTGCTTCTTCACAACTTGGATGTTGTCCGTGTCGACGACGTATCTGCCGTCGACCTTCTCCGCGACCTTGGTGACAGCGTCAACGGCCACGTCGGCCATATGCTCGCGACTGCCGGAGACGGACTTCGACATCATCGAGGTCATTGCGATCTTGCGCAGCGTAGCTCGGTCGTTGATGTCGACTGGCATCGACACGCTCTCCAGGATTTCCAAGGCCTTGTTCGCCGCCATCCTGTAGCCGGCGGTGATGATCGTCGGGTGAACGTTAGATTCGATCATGTCGACTGCCTTCTTCAGGAGCTCACCGGCGAGGATGACCGCGGTGGTAGTCCCGTCGCCGCACTCCTCGTCTTGCGTCTTCGCGACCTCGACCAGCATCTTCGCGGCCGGGTGCTCCACGTCGATCTCCTTCAGGATCGTCACGCCATCGTTGGTGATGACGACGTCCCCTAGGCTATCGACGAGCATCTTGTCCATTCCTCGGGGGCCGAGGGTGCTGCGGACCGCGTCAGCGATGGCGCGCGCCGCCATTATGTTGTTGTACTGGGCGTCCTTGCCCTTGTCCCTCTTGGTCCCTTCCTTGAGGATTATTATTGGCGTCTGGCTCATTCCCATTTGATTGCCTCCAATTAAATCTACAAACCGTTTCCTAGCCCTAAGCTAGCGGCCGTGAGATGTTTGTTCTTCTATATAACCGTTATGCGGACGGCCAGGACCACTCCTCACCGGAATAGGAGCACGAATGAGCAAGCGCCACTTATCCAATCACCGCCCAGCTGCGGGTCTGTCTGAGAGTAGAGGTGGGCTTTATCTGCCCCATCGGCATCTCGCTCCCTAGAGACAATGAGCGAACTGGAGACCTCCCTGGCGCTCCTCTTCAAGCGCAAGGGCAAGAACGTGCTAACGGAGAAGGAGTTCGTCTTCTCCGCTTCGATGGACTTCCGCTGGCTCTCCCCGAAGGAGGCGCAGATGCTCCTCGAGCTCGGGATCAAGCGCGGCCTTCTGGAGAGCAGGGACGGCTTCGTCAAGCCGACGTTCCATTACAAGGACCTGGACATCCCAGTCAGCTTCCACCCGAGCAAGGACGTGCTCAAGGATGACGCGGAGCAATCGACGTTCGCCCTCATCCTCGACGATATCGCCAGGACCACCGGGCAAAAGAAGCGCGAAATCGTCGCCAAGGTCAACAAGATACAGGAAAAGCTGGGCGTCGACGTCGAGGTGGCCGCGCTCGCCATCGCAAAGGACTCAGGCGTCGACGTGTCGAAGTACGTCGACCGCGTGAGGACCGAGATCCTCGCCCGCTATTGACTACTTCTTCGCCTTCTTGATGAAGTGCTCTAGCGTCATCCCGGTGGAGGCAACCGCCCTTTTTTCCGGCTTGATCATCGGGACCTTTTCCATCAGAACGATCCCGAGTTCCTTCTCCAGTTTCACCACCAGGTCGTCGGTCGGCCTCAGGTCGCCCGCCTCGACCTTGGCCAGGGTCGTCGCTTTTTCCAGTATCTTCGCCCCGAGGTTCTCGACCTTCCAGCCCTTCGCCTCTCGAGCATCGCGGATGCATTTGCCGTAGTCCTCCACCAATTCCCAGGCCTCGCCCTCCTGGTAGACGTCCTTCGTGCGCATCCTTCTCTCCCGCTGCTGGAGCCTCGACTCGATGACCACCTTCGCCGGCGATTCGGGAGCGCCAGGCTTCGCCTTGTCGCCGAACTTCTGGCAGTCCTTGCACAACTTCAGCTGCGCGCCCTCGACCCACGTTGGCCGGGTCTCAGAGGATTCCTTGCCGCACAGCTCGCAGACCTGAGCCATATCATCCTCTCAAACACCCCTTCCGTTAATAATCCTTTCTCATTTCCGCGCAAGGCTGACAGCGACTCGCGCGCCCTCGGACCACGAGCGCAACGCCTACGTTCAGTCTCGCAACAATCATCAAGCAATTCGAAGCCTTCAAATATCATCGCCCTTTATAACGAGAGACGATCAAGTGGCCGAGGTCAAGGAGATGAAAGAGCCTCATGTAGAGGAGCTTGCTAATGAGCTCAGGGACAAGCTGGAGGTCCTCGAGAGGCGTAACACGGAGCTCCTGGAAGAGATCCGCAGGGTCGAGGGGGAGAAGCGCTACGTCGAGAGCGAGCTCTTCCGCCTGCAGAAGGAGCTCAAGCGCATGCGCTCGGAGATGGAGCGCCTCAAGTCGCCGCCTCTGATCATCGGCTCGATAAAGGACATCCTTGCGGACGGCAGGGTGGTGGTGAAGAGCTCCACCGGACCGGATTTCATCGTTTCCACTTCAGAGTACGTGCCCTCGGAAGACCTGGAGGTCGGCGCAAGGGTCGCTCTCAACAAGCAGACGCTCGCGGTGATGGGCGTGCTGCCGCCTTCGCTCGATCCGATCGTGGTCGGCGCTGAGATCGTTGACAAGCCCGGTGTCTCCTACAAGGAGATAGGCGGACTGGACGAGCAGATACTGGAGGTGCGTGAGACCGTGGAGGACCCGCTCCTGCGCCCCGAGCTCTACAAGAAGGTCGGCATCGAACCGCCTAAGGGAGTGCTCCTGGTCGGTCCGCCCGGAACGGGCAAGACCCTCCTCGCTAAGGCGGTCGCGCACCAGACCAACGCCACGTTCATCAGACTGGTCGGCTCCGAGCTGGTGCAGAAGTACATCGGGGAAGGCGCCAGGCTCGTCAGGGAACTCTTCGAGCTCGCCAAGGAGAAGGCGCCGAGCATCGTGTTCATCGATGAGCTTGACTCGATCGGGGCGAAGAGACTAGAGGTCGCAACCTCGGGAGACCGCGAGGTGCAGCGCACGCTAATGCAGCTGCTCGCGGAGCTCGATGGCTTCAACCCGATAGGCGATGTCAAGATCATCGCCGCGACCAACCGCCCTGACATTCTCGACGAGGCGCTGCTGCGCCCCGGAAGGTTCGACCGGATCATCGAGATCCCGATACCGAACTATGAGGCCAGGGTAGAGATACTCAAGATTCACACCGCGCGCATGAACGTCGATAAGAGCGTCGTTCCAGTAGAGCTCGCGGCGAAGATGGAGACCGCTACCGGCGCGGACATAAAGGCGATATGCACCGAGGCGGGGATGTTCGCCATCCGCGACAACCGTGACACGGTGTTCATGTGCGACTTCGAACGCGCCGTCGCGAAGGTCCTCGAGACGGAAGAGGCGAAGTGCGCCGAGCCCGGCGTCATGTTTGCGTGAGAACAAATCGCATACGCATGAAATTGGAATTTCGAAAACGGCCGAGCGCAGCGTCTTACTGCTTGTTACGGTGGAAAAGGCCTTTCTTCTTTCTTTCCGCCTTCACCCTTGCCTCGGCCTCGGCCCTCTCCTTTCCCTCTTGCTCCATCAGCCTGAGCTCCTCCTCGGTGAGGTCCCGCTCAATGATGACTGGTCCGAGGTAGTTGCACTTCAGACAGTGGTACATCTCGCCGGTCATGCCGCCCAGTTCGGCGATGATCTTGGTCGAGGAGCATTGGGGGCAGAGGAGTATCGTCGGGGTCTTGGCCACGCCCCGGGATGTCTCGGCCAGGCTATTATTGCTTCGCTCAGTCGGAGCGGATGTCCTCTCCGCCCTCCATCGACTGCTGGATGCCGTTGTAGATATCCTCGAGCCCGCTCTGCTCCTCGGATGAGACCGGGACGATCTGATTGTACATGCCGACCGACTCCATCGCCTTCAGCAGCTCGATCGACTGCACCGAGCTCGGACTCATCTGCCCGCTCGTCAGAGCGTCATACAGGGACTCTGGTTCCTCGGACCAGTGCAGGATGTCGTCGAGCTCCTTCTCTGTGAGCATGTCGGATTTCGAGAGGACGTTGAGGAGTGGCACGTCAAAACGGAAATGAGTGACGGCGCAGAGCAACAGCGTCGAGACGAAGCCGTTCGGGCTTTTGGCGAGGGCGGGGTCAGAGAGAAAAACGAGGAAAGACTCTTGCTTGCTGAGCGCCTCGACGATGACGTTGCTCGACTGTCGGAAGGCGAAGAGTTCCATCTGCCCTGGGGTGTCGATCAGGACGTAGGGCGTCTTGAACCCCTCGATCGTCGTGACGAGCTCCTTCGTGTTCAAGGCCATCATGTCCGCGCAGACGATCTGCGCCCCGTTCGGACCGAGCCCGTACTCCCTCATGACCTCCTCGACCTTGACCCAATCCCTGATGTCGACGTCAGGTTGGTAGGGCATGAACTCCGCGCCAGGGTCGAGGTTCACGGTGATGCAGTCCAGTCCCTGGAGCGTCATCCATTCCTGGAAGCGGTATACGAGAGATGACTTGCCGCTGCCTGCGGTGCCGATGAAATAGATGTTGTACAGCGCTCTTCCCCCGAACCGGCTATCGAGTCCGGTATTATGAACCTATCATACCTGTCAAGGACTTCAGATGTGAGAGAGTGGCTGCGGGCGCGACCGGGACGAATCTGAATAGCACTCCAGGCCATTGTTGCTGAATTGGATGGGGGGGGTCGAATGCTCCAAACATTTTCGAATAAAGAAGACCGCCTATACGTTTTAAGTACGTCCATGGGAATTCCGCTCCAAGCAAAAACCTCTGGTCCGTACTGGAGAGTTTATTGGTAAGGGGATGAAACAATATGAAGACAGGCAGCAGAATCATGGCAGCAGGGTTCGCCCTGATGATGGTTCTAGGTCTGTTCAGGGCGCGTTCGCTGGGGCGGTGTCGGCAGTTGGGCCGAGCGCTCCCGCACCACCGGTCGTGGCCATTGACACTCCGACGAACAATAGCGTCACTCACGTCAACTACGTCAACGTTACCTGGACGGTAACCGGGCTGACGTCGAACAACAACTGGAACTGGACGAGGACCTACCTCGTAGGAAGCACCCCGGGCGAATACACCAACGTTTCGCATTCCAACTTCAACAACATCACATTCACCGCGAACGGGAATTACCAGACCGACGTCTTCAACGTGAATAAGACGGGATCGGGCTACCTGAACTCGACCGTCACGAGCGTGGTCTATTCAGTCCAGACATTCGCGAACATCACAATCCTGTTCCCGGTCGCAGGCGGGTTCTACAACACCCCGTACGTGCTCGGACACTGGAACGTGACCAACATCTACAACGGTGTGGCGAACATCAGCGTTAAGCTGGACACCGGAGCCTATCAGGTCATCAACTGGGACACCACGAAGAACTTCACTGGCCTCTTGAGCGGCGCGCATACGATCACCGTCCGGGCGATCAGCAACGGCACGGCCCATTACACCAACAACGCGAGCGTGGCGTTCACCATAGATCTGGTAGCGCCAACTGTAACGGCGTTCCAGCCGAGCGGTTCGGCGGTGCCTCTGACCACCTCGATGGTCATCACCTTCTCGGAGGAAATGAACAAGAACTCGGTGGCGGTCGCGGTGACCCCAACGCCTTCGGGCATTGGTGCCGCGGCCTGGTCTAACGGGAACAAGACGGTCACGTACTTCCTCCAGTCCGCCGCCTCGACGAGCTACAGCGTAACGGTGAGCGGAAAGGACCTCGCGGGCAACGCGCTGACGGGAACGGTTGTCTACACCTACAGCTCGCTGAACCACATCATCGGCGTAGTCACCGACTCGAACAACAACGTGCTCTCTGGCGCGAACGTCACGATCTCGTCGACCCTAGCCGGCGGCCCGACCTACTACACGACGACCTCCGACACAGGGGCCATCAGCGTCCTGGTGGGGGCAGGCACCTACAATGTCAAGGTCACCCTGAGCAACTACAACGAGCTCGACCAGAACGGCGTCGCGTTCGGACCGGGTCTGGCGACCAACAATTTGGGCACCCTGAAGATGACCGGCTCCACCGACTGGACCCTAGTGATCATCATCATCGTGATCGGCATCATCATCATTGCTGCGCTCGCAGCTGTGATGGTCATGCGCAGAAGGTAGGCCTAAACCCCAAGCGCCCGGCAACGGGCGCTGACAAATCCTTTTCTCCGTTTCTCCGAAGACGAGGGAACCTGCCATCGCACGATCTCCCGGAGGGAAGTTGTCGCGCCTTCGGAATGAGCGGATTGCAGACTCGGACCCTTCAAGCGGAACGCACCGAAGCCTGGTCAGCGGCCTAGGCCGCCGTCGTCGAATCGGATGGAGACGTGGGTCCCGTCGCAGAACGGCTTGTTCTCGGAGGCGCCACAGCGACACAGTGTAACCCGGTTCCTGACCTCGTATTCGCTGCCACCGGCCGACCGGATCGGGATCCCTCCCTTGACCCAGAGCGGTCCGCTGCAGTCCCTGCCGGGATCCTCCAGCACCGTGATGCTCTTCTGGAATTCCGGCTCGATCTGCTCACCGGTATCCTTCTCGCAAACGACGAACCTGCCCGCGGGGCACTGGCCTGCGATCTCGATGGCCATCTGCCGGCCCTTCTCGTCCTTGGCGGTCCTCACCAGGTTCCTGAGCCCGCCGGCACGGTGGCAGAACTGCGCTCCCTCGCAGAGGATGAGATCGTCCAGCAGATCAAGCTCTTTCCCCTGATACCGCTGGGCGACCTCGGAGAACGATTTACGCGAAGCCGTCTCAGTGCCATCGAAGCGCTCTTTGGTATGGGAACCGTCGCAGTAGGGCTTGCCCTTAGATGCGCCGCAGCGGCAAAGGCCATACTCCTCTCGGTCCGCGTATCTCACCGTCATCTTCCATTCCACTGGAATGTTGTTCTTGTCCCGTATCGCCAATTCTTTGGCCAGAGGGACCCCGCCCTGCACCAGGTAGGGGCCGTCCTTGACGACCGTGATCCTCTTCTCCTCGTTCTCGTACATAACACCAGCTACCTCGCCGTCGCTCGTTCCCGTCTACATCAGGCCCAGCTGCTTCATCATCCCGACGACATCGTAGAACAGTCTCTCTTCGACGATCTCGCCGTTCTTCCAAGTGGCGACGGTGCAGAACTCGAGCTTCGCGGTCTTACCGGTAGGCTTTATCATCTTGCCGTCCGAGCCCTTCATCGGCCCCTTCATCGTCACCGTCCAATCAGCCACGGTGCAAGTGTGGTCTCCCTGCGCGAAGGCTATCTTGTATGGGTTGTTGATCAGATGATTGTCGAATATCTTGAAGAACTCGGTCGCCTCCACGTCGTGATTGTGCCGTCCCC
>JBEKAR010000051.1:0-17590 GCA_050015815.1 Methanomassiliicoccales archaeon
GTAGGATACCTGCACCGCGGCTGGGAGAAACTGACGGAGCACCGCATGTACCCGCAGATCATCCCGATGGCGGACCGGCTCTGCTACGGCGCCTCGATGAGCTGGAGCCACCTCTACTGCCTGACGGCCGAGAAGCTCATGGACGTCCAGGTGCCGGAGAGGGCGAAGTACATCCGCACCATCGTCCTTGAGGCGCAGAGGATCGGTTCTCACCTGATGTGGCTCGCCGCCCTCGGTACAGACCTCGGCTCGTACACCATATTCCTATACTCTGTGAGAGAGAGGGAGCTCTTCCTCGACCTGATGCAGAACCTCTGCGGGGCGAGGATGACATACAACTATCCCCGGATCGGAGGCGTGAGGAACGACGCCCCGGCGAACTTCGAGCGCGATTTCACCCGCACCATGAACCACTTCGAGAAGAGGCTCAAGGACATCGAAGCGCTCTGCGACGAGAGCACGATCTTCCGCATGAGGATGGAGGACGTCGGAATGCTCTCGGCGGAGCAGGCGAAGAACCTCGGGGTCACGGGTCCGAACCTGCGCGGCAGCGGCGTCGACTACGACATCCGTCGCGACGATCCGTATGAGATATACGATCAACTGGACTTTGAGGTCTGCGTTCAACCAGGCTGCGATTCCTTCGCCCGCTATCGCGTCCGCATCGACGAGATGTACGAGTCGATGAACATCATCAGGCAGGCGCTGAAAAAGATGCCCGAGGGCCCGACCAGGGTAAAGCCCCCGCGCAATGCGCCGAAGGGCAAGACCGCCTGGGCCCACACCGAGGACCCGCGCGGAGAGGGATTGATGTACATCATCGGCAACGGGGACGACCACCCGTACCGGCTCAAGGTGCGCAGCCCGATCTTCGTGACAGTGTCGGCGTCGCCAGTAATGCTATTGGGCAACAAGGTCGCGGACGTGCCTGCGATCATGGGTTCGGTGGACATGTGCCTCGGGGAGACGGACAGGTGAACTGATGTACGGTCTCTTCGAGTTCGTCCAAGGGATATCGGTCTGGCTGATGAGCGTCGTCGGTTGGGTCTTTGACACCATCACCCTCACCGGAATAGCTGACTGGTTCCGCTCGGCGGGCGTCGTGTGGTTCGTGACGAACATCATCGCTGCCTTGCTCGTTTTCATTATCGGTTTCCTGGTCTCAATCACGCTCATCTGGGAGGAAAGGAAGGTCCTCGGCAGGCTGATGGACCGGCGCGGCACGCAGGTGGGCGTGCTCGGTCTGTTCCAGAACTTCGCCGACGGCCTCAAGGCATTCATCAAGGAGATCATCATCCCGACGGAAGTGGACAAGTGGGTCTACGACGCCGCGCCGGTGATCCTGATTGGCGCCTCGGCGCTGATGATCGGCCTGATACCAATGTCAGACTCGTGGACGCTCGCGAACCTTTCGATAGGGTTGCTCCTCGTGTTCGCCGTCTTCTCCATCGCCCCGTTCGCCATCCTCATCGGCGGCTGGGCCTCGAACAACAAGTACACCGTCATGGGCGGGATGCGGGCCGCGGCACAGCTGATCTCGTACGAGATTCCGCTGCTGCTTTCGATGGTGGGCGTCGTCATCCTCGTCGGCTCGTTCTCCTTCTCAGACATAGTGCATTTCCAGGAGCAGAATACCTGGCTCTTCATTCCCGAGATCCTCGGATTCGTCGTGTTCACCGTAGCGGCAATCGCCGAAGTGGAGCGGGTGCCCTTCGACCTGCCCGAAGCCGAGGCGGAACTCGTCGAGGGCTGGCAGACGGAATACGGGGGCATGAGATTCGGTCTGATCATGCTTTCGGAGTATATCCGCGGCTTCGCGGCTTGCTCCGTCGCGGTGCTGCTTTTCTTCGGAGGATGGGCCGGACCAGACTGGCTCTGGCCCGAGGTATGGTTCATCCTCAAGGTGCTGATTCTGTTCGCGTTCTGGATCTGGATCAGAGGCGCGTTAGTGCGGGTCACAACCAAGCAGATCCTGAGCCTGGGCTGGACCAGATTGATGCCACTCGCATTGGTGAACATTGCCGTCGCCGTGGCATTGAAAGTGACGGGGGTGTTCTGAGTGACGGAGACTGAGCCCAAGAGAAAGTCGCCCAGGCCGAAGGGCATCCTGCTCCGGCCAATGGCCGTTGTGGGCAGAGAGACCATCCGCACCACGGTTCACACCCCGAACACAGTCCTCTATCCATGGGAGAAGCTTGTCATACCCGACGGCTTCCGCGGCAGGCCCGGCCTCGTCATCGACAAGTGCATCGGCTGCCACATCTGTGAGAAGATCTGCCCCACCGGATGCATCGAGCTCATCGAGGTCGAACTGCCTGAGAAAGGCAAGGTCGAGAGGCCGCAGGTCAACATCGGCCGCTGCATGATGTGCGGCTATTGCGCCGAGTACTGCCCCAAGAACGCGATGATCGTGACGCCGGAGTACGAGCTCGCGAACTACTCGAGGCAGTCCCTCATTCTTGATCCGTTCGCCCTTCAATACGAGGATCGCCCCGGCTGCTGGGTCGACGTGGTTGAGATCAAGCCGAGCGAGCTCGGCACCGGCTCGAAGGGCAAGAGCATCAAGGGCGCCGCGGGAATGAGGGACGTGCCACGCGTGGAAGAGAAGAAGTGCATCTCCTGCTCAAAGTGCGAGAAGGTCTGCCCCGCAGAAGCGGTGACGATGGTCGAGGTGGGCAAGAACGAGAAGGGCAGGCCGATTAAGCGCCCGCGGTTCGACGTCGAGAAGTGCGTGGCCTGCGAGCAGTGCGTCGACAACTGCCCCAAGAAGGCCATCGACATGAAGGAGGTCTGAAAGTGCCACTGGACTGGGAATTGATTCTATTCCTGATCTTCTCGGCTTTCACGACAATCGCCGCGCTCATGATCCTGTTCGCCAAGGAGATCGTGCGCAACGTGATCTGGATGGCGATGACCTTCCTCGGCGTGGCGATAACGTTCCTCTTCCTCGGCGCCGAGTACATCTCCGTCATCCAGATCCTCGTCTACGTGGGCGCGGTCTCGGTCCTGATACTATTCGGTGTCATGCTCACGAAGCGCCGTCTCTCCGGAGGTGGCAAGTGTGAATACTAGGCAGATCAACGCCTGGGCCACCGCCATATCGGCGATAGCGCTATTGCTCATCGTCCTCGGTTCGATCATCTCCGTCAACTGGCTCGGAACGTATACTCAATTCACCTCGAAGGACCTCGGGATGGCGATCTTCGAGACCTGGGGACCGACGCTGATCATCGTCGGTCTTCTCATGTTCGCCTCGATGCTCGGGGGCGTCTACATCGCTCAGGAGGACCGCGAATGATACCGGAGGAGTACTTCCTGGTCCTTGCTGCGATACTGTTCGCCATCGGCGCTTTCGGCGTGCTGACGCGTCGCAACGCCATCGTCGTGCTGATGTCCATCGAGCTCATGCTCAACGCGGCGAACATCAACTTCGTCACGTTCGCCGTCTACAACGGCGACATAGCGGGACAGGTGTTCGCCCTGTTCTCGATCGCCATCGCCGCGGCCGAGGTCGCGGTCGGGCTCGCGATACTGCTCAACCTGCAGAGGCTGAAGGACACGGTGGAACTTCCGGACCTCCACCTGCTGAGGTGGTAGGATGACCTTCGTGGAGTATACCTGGTTGATACCGATATTCCCGGTCATCGGACTGTTGCTGGTTGCCGCATTCGGCAAGAGGACGCCCGAGGGAGGCGGCTACATCGCGGTCGGCGGGATCGCGGCATCAATGGTCCTCTCGCTCCTCGTCGCTTTCGAGTTCCTCACCGGCTCCAGGGACGTCGTAACGCAGTCGATGACCTGGATCAACCTCGGCAACGGGCTGCAGCTAGACGTCGGATACTACGTCGACAACCTGACCGCCGTGATGCTGATCGTCGTATCGATCCTCTGCACCCTGATCATCGTCTACTCACTGGGCTACATGCATGAGGAGGGTGAGAGGAGGCGCCGCTACTACTTCGAGATCTCGCTCTTCGTCGTCGGCATGCTTGGTCTGGTCATCGCGAACAACTACCTAATGATGTTCATCTTCTGGGAGATAATGGGTCTGTGCTCGTACCTCCTCATCGGGTTCTGGTACTACAAGCCGTCCGCGGCCGCGGCGGCGAAGAAGGCCTTCCTCGTCACCCGCATCGGCGACATCATGCTGATGACCGGGATATTCGTCATTCTCGCGTCGTTCGGCACGCTGAACTACCACGATCTGTTCTCCTCGGCGATCCACCCCGACCCGACGGTGTTCCTGTTCGGCATGTTCATGGTCTTCGGCGGCGCGATCGGCAAGAGCGCGCAGTTCCCGCTGCACGACTGGCTGCCCGACGCCATGGAAGGCCCGACGACCGTCTCGGCATTGATCCATGCGGCGACGATGGTCAACGCGGGAGTCTTCCTCGTCGCGAGATCCTACCCGCTGATGGTCCAGACGCCCGACGTCATGCTCTTCATCGCCTGCATTGGGGGCTTCACCGCGATCTTCGCGGCGACGATGGCGCTCAACAATCCGAACATCAAACGGGTTCTCGCCTACTCCACCATCTCGCAGCTGGGCTACATGTTCCTGGCGCTGGGCGCTGGCGGCTACCTGTTCGCCGCGGGGCAGACGACGGAGGGCTCCGCCGGCTTCACCGCGGGAATGTTCCATCTCATCAACCACGCCTTCTTCAAAGGCCTGCTCTTCCTCTGCGCCGGCGCTGTCATCCACGCGGTGCACACCGAGGATATGAGGATGATGGGCGGGCTGCGCTCCAAGATGAAGATCACCTCGCTGGCCATGCTCATCGGCGCGCTGTCGATCTCGGGCATACCGCCGCTGAGCGGCTTCTGGTCCAAGGACGAGGTGCTCGCCACCGCCTACAACGCCGGCAGCGTGCAATGGGGATTCTACCTGCTCTATATCATGGGAGTGGTGACGGCGTTCCTCACCGCGTTCTACATGTTCCGCCTCTGGTTCATGACCTTCACCGGTCACGAAGGAGAGTCGGCGCACCACGCGCATGACGCGCCCAAGTCGATGAGCGTGCCGCTGATCGTCCTATCCGTCTTCGCGTTCGGCTCCGGTCTAATCGTGCTGTTCGGCCTGAGTGGAGTGGTGTACTTCGACGTGCCGGAGATCAAGTCCGCGCTCGACGTGCTGGCCTCGACGTTCGGGGACCCGCTGACCTACGTCTCGATCATCGCGGCGGTGTCGGGCATTACCCTCGCCTATTTCGTCTACTACAAGAAGACGGTGAGCCTCGCCTGGGCTACGCAGGGCGCGAATAAGAAGATCTATGACCTGTTGCTCAACCGCTATTACTTCCCCAAGGGCTACGACGCCTTCGGGGTCAAGGTAATCTACGGGATAGCCCGCGCGGTCGACTGGTTCGACCGGAAGGTCATCGATGGCATAGTGAACGGATTCAGCTACCTGGCCGTCAGGGGCGGTCAGGTTCTGAGGAAGGTGCAGACCGGCGTGGTCCAGACATACGCAACCGTCATCATCGCGGGGCTCGTGGTGCTGCTGCTCCTGCTGTACGTCTTCGGAGGACTCTGGTGATAATATGGAGCAGTTCCTGATCGACATCCACATCCTGCCGCTGCTGATACTCATACCCCTGATAGGCGCGATCATCACCTTCCTCATGGGGAAGCACGTCATGGCGTCGAAGTACGTCGCCCTGATCTTCTCCGGAGCTACGCTCGTCCTCGCAACGCTGCTCTTGCTCTTCACCAACCTGTCGAAGATCGGAGTCAACGATTACCAGTATTACGAGAAATACCAGTGGATCCAGGCGCTTGGCGTCAACTTCGCCGTCGGAGTGGACGGCATCAGCGTCCCGATGGTCTTCCTGAGCGCGCTGCTCGTCTTCCTCGCAATCCTGTTCTCCTGGGACGTGACGAACCGGACGAAGGAGTACATGGGTCTGATGCTCGTCCTCGAGGTCGGAGTGATGGGCGTTTTCATGTCCCTCGACTACTTCATGTTCTACGTCTTCTGGGAGATAGTCCTGATCCCGATGTTCTTCCTCATCGCGATATGGGGAGGACCGAGGCGCGAGTACGCCGCGATCAAGTTCTTCATCTATACCCACATCGCCTCGCTGGTGATGCTGCTCGCCATCTTCGCGCTCTACTTCCAGGCGGGCCTGAACACATTCGACATGATAGCGATCCAGCAGGTCGCGCCGCTCTTCGCGGTCGGCTTCCAGATCGTCGTGTTCGCGGCCCTGTTCTTCGGGTTCGGCGTGAAGATGCCGGTGGTCCCGTTCCATACCTGGTTGCCGGACGCGCACGTCGAGGCGCCGACGGCTGGCTCCGTGCTCCTGGCCGGACTACTGCTCAAGATGGGCGCCTACGGCATCCTGAGGATCGCCCTGCCTACCGTGCCATCAGGGGCGCAGTCGCTCCAATTGCTGCTGGTAGCGATAGCGATCCTGTCGATCCTGTATGGCGCGTTCGCCTCGCTGGCGCAGAAGGACCTCAAGAAGATGGTCGCTTTCTCGTCGATCTCGCACATGGGCTTGGTTCTTCTGGGCATCGCCACGTTAGGGACGATAGGCATTGCCGCCGGGGCGTTCCAGATGTTCGCCCACGGACTCATCACGGCCGTCCTCTTTATGACCTGCGGTGTGGTCCAGCACAAGACCGGCACCCGCGAGATACCCAAGCTCGGAGGCCTGGCAATCAAGCTGCCTTGGCTAGCCACGTTCATGATGATCGGCTTCATGGCCTCGCTCGGCCTGCCCGGGCTGGTCGGTTTCGCGGCGGAGTTCACCATATTCTTCGCGACGTGGCAGACGTGGCAATACCTGCTGCTGATACCGATAGCGAGCGTCGCGATCACTGCGGCCTACTACATCTGGGCCATGCAGCGGACGATATTCGGACCGCTCACGGACAGAATCGACACGTCGCACCTCAAGGACGTAAACTGGTACGAGGCGGCGCCTCTGGCGGCGCTCTGCGCCCTAATCATCCTCTTCGGGCTGTTCCCGGGTACCATGTTCGATATTATCAGGCCGGCCGCCAGCGCCGTGGCCCATCTGTTCCCGGCGGTGATCTGAGTTGGCCGACTACTCGATGCTCTACCCGATCATCGTCATGGCCGTCTTCGGCCTCGCCGCTCCGGCGGTCCGGATATTGACGAAGTCTGACCGGGCAACGGCTGGCCTCTCCATAGTGGGGATCCTCGCCTCGATGTCCTTCGTCCTCGAGTACTTCTACAATGGAGCGGGAGCGGGGGTCTTCGCCAACCTGCTGCGCCTGGACGCGTTCTCGGCGCTGTTCCTGCTGCTGTTCCAGTTCGTGGCGCTCTACGTTGTCATAGCGTCCGTCAAATACGTCGACAAGGAGAAGCACACCGGCGAGTACTACTCGCTCATCCTGCTGGCGACCACGGGAATGATGGTCGTAGCCATGTCTCTTGACCTGATCACGCTCTTCGTCGGGATCGAGCTGACGAGCCTCTCGTCCTACGCCCTGGTGGCGTTCCGCAAGAAGGACCAGAGGTCGGCCGAGGCGGCGACGAAGTACTTCATCATTGGCGGTCTGTCCTCCGCCCTGGCGCTCTTCGGCATCTCGCTCCTCTACGGAATCACCGGCACCACCAACTTCACCCAGATCGGCATCCAGGTCGGATCGGTCACGAGCAACGACCTCCCGATCCTGCTCCTGAGCCTAGTGATGGTCCTGGCCGGCTTCGGCTTCAAGGTTGCGATCGTGCCGTTCCACATGTGGGCGCCAGACGTGTACGAGGGCGCTCCGACGACCATCACTGCCATGCTCGCCGGGGGGAGCAAGAAGATGGGCTTCATCGCCCTCTTCAAGGTCTTCCTGCTCGGACTGCTCGCGATAAGGGCCGATTGGCAAGCGCTGACCGCGATCATCGCCATCGCGACCATGACCTTGGGCAATGTGATCGCCGTCTCGCAGACGAGCATCAAACGCATGCTCGCGTACTCTTCAATCGCCCAGGCGGGGTACATCCTGATGGTGCTGCCGGTCGCCGCCACGGGCAATGCGGCGGTCGCGACCTTCGCCCTCGAGGGCGGGATATTCCAGATCATAACGCATGCGTTCATGAAGGGCGGGGCGTTCCTGGTCGTCGCGGCCATGAGCACGGTTTCGCTCGGGGAGAACATCGCGGACTACAAGGGACTGGCCAAGAGGGCGCCATTGATGGCGTTCGGCATGGCCATCCTGCTCTTCTCGCTGGCAGGAATTCCCCCACTTGCGGGTTTCTCCTCGAAGTTCGTCCTCTTCTCCGCGCCGATCTATGGCTCTGAGATAGCCGGGAATCAATGGCTGGTGTGGTTGTCCGTCGCGGCCATCCTGAACTCGGCCCTGTCCCTGTACTACTACGCGAGGGTCGTGAAGTACATGTACGTTGACAAAGGCCCGGAGGACCGGCTGAAGGCCCCGACCTCGATGGCCGTGGCGGTCGCGATCTGCGTCGTGGCGGTCGTGGCAATCGGGCTCTACGCGCAACCGGTCATCAGTGCTTGCGCCTCGGCGGCCAACGCATTCTTCCTTCCCTGACCTCGCGCATTTTCGGCGAGACTCAGACACCCAATATCGACAGCGAATCGCATCATGCCAGATAAGGCTGGAAGGTGGCCGGCAGCGTCCAGTTAGTGTTAAGTATGGAGGCATCATTATGATGCCGATACCGTGAGCTGGGAAGCCCCGATCGAGAGCCAACTGGAGCAGGTCGAAAGGTCGATCCGCGACAGCGTCGCTTCCGATCAGGCGGAGCTCACCAAGATATGCATGCACGTCATCGGAGCGGGAGGGAAGCGCCTTCGGCCCGGAATAGCTCTTCTGTCATACGGTGCCGTCGGCGGCGACGAACCGGAACGCTTCGTAGGCATAGCCGCTTCATTCGAACTGATCCACAGCGCCACGCTCATCCACGACGACATCAACGACAAGGGAACGGTTCGTCGTGGCAGGATCGCCGCGCACAAGAAGTACGGGGTCCAGAAGGCACTGGTCGCCGGCGATTTCATGTTCGTTCGCTCCTTCAAACTCGGGGGGAACTGGGACAAGAAGGTCGTGCAGATCATCTCCGACGCCTGCACCGAGACGGCGGAGAGCGAGATCCTCCAGAGCGCCCATGATTTCGACGCGAATATGGACGCGGAGACCTACTTCAAGATCATAACAGGAAAGACCGCGAAGTTAATCGAGGCCGCGGCCCTTGTCGGCGCCCACATGGCCGGTGCCACCCCGAAGGAATCGAAGGCGCTCGGGGGATACGCGATGGAGGTCGGCCTCGCATTCCAGATCATCGACGACGTCCTCGATCTCAACGGCAGGAGGAAGGAGCTGGGGAAGCCTCTAGGGACGGATCTGATCGAGGGGAAGCTCACCCTTCCGCTGCTCTACGCGATCGAGGATGAGGACTACGGCGAGAAGATATCGCAGTTGTATGCCAAGAGAGGAAAATCCGCCTTGGAGGTGAGGCGGGCCATTGAACTTGTGGGGAGGACGGACGCGCTGGACCGGGCGAGGAAGGTCGCCGCGGATTACTCCAGGAAGGCTGCGAGCAGACTGAGCAGCCTCAAGCCGTCCCCGTACGTGGTCGGACTCAATGACCTCGCCGATGCGGTCGTCGACCGCAGGTCATAGGATGGCGGGCCCATGCCAGAGACCGAGAAGGTCGATGTCGTCGTCGTGGGGGCAGGACCTGCCGGAAGCGCCGCAGCGCGGAAGGCGGCGGAAGGTGGGACAGATGTTCTGCTCCTCGAGCGAAGGCCGGTCATCGGCGTGCCGGTGAGGTGCGGGGAACTTCTTCCAAGCCAGACCGAGGTCGCCACCATCTTTCCGGATGCCCTGAACGTCGACGCTATGTTCGACCTGCCTCCGCAAGTCGTGCACCGGAGGATCGAAGCCATAAGGATCTACTCGCCGAAGCTCAGGCCATTCGAGATTCCATTCGAAGGCCTCACAATCGACCGGGACCTGTTCGACCAGCATCTGGCACGGAAAGCAGAGAAGGCCGGAGCTCGGATCGAAACGGGGACGAGGGTGACTTTCATAGGGAGGAACGAGGTCCTGGTAGGCGAGCGAAGGATACAGGCGAAGGTGATCATCGGAGCGGACGGTCCCCTCTCGCTGGTCGCCAAGTCTCTGGGGTTCGAAAGGTCGTGGGACCTCTGCCCGGCGATGTCGGCGTTCTCTCCGGGCGATTTCGGATCGACGGCGGAGATGTACTTTGGCAGCGTCTCACCCGGCGGATACGCCTGGGTCATTCCGAAGAAGGAGGGCGCTAACGTCGGGCTCGGAGTCTCAAGGCTCTTCACGAAGGCGCGCCTCATCGACCACTATCGCGCCTTCATCGAGTTCCGTCATCTGAAACCAGGTCCAGCGTCGGGCAAGATGGTGCCGATGTCCGGGCCCATATCGAGGACGGTTAGTGGGGACTCGCTGGTGGTCGGCGATGCGGCCGGCCAGGTGATGCCGGTCAACGGCGGCGGGATACCAATCGCGGTCATTTGCGGGGCGGTCGCGGGAGAGGTCTCCGCCGGCGCCGCGAAGGGCTCAAGGCCACTCACGGACTACGAGAAGGAGTGGAGGCGCCAGGTGGGAAGGCCGCTCGCCACCGCACTGAGAACGAAACGCCTGGCCATGTTGGCCTTCGGGAGCCCCTGGAGGCTGGAGCAGGTGATGAGGATGCTCGGAACTCGCAGGATGGGCAAGGCTATCCGCTGCAAGTCAGTCTTTCCGTGAGCGCACGGTCCTGAGCGCGCTGCCGCAGACGGGGCATTCCGGCATCTCTTTATCGAACACCCTGCCGCAGCCGACGCACTTGTAGCGCCACTTCAGTACCTTGCTGATGCCCTTCATGCCGACCGGTCGGTACGCCACGCCGAGGTAGACGGCCAGGTTTTGGATCGAGTAATCGTCGGTTAGCAGGACCGCGTTGAGATCGATCGCGAGGGCGATCACCTCCACGTCTGTCAGCGAGACCCTAGCTATGTCCCCCGTCCGCTGCGCCGCCTCCTTCACTTTCGTGATTGAGGCCTTGGTCGCCTCCGAGGCGCGCAGGAGATCGCCCCAGCGCTCGACCCTTCTGTCCTTGTACTTCCTGAGCTCGTTGAGGACCGACGGCGTCACAAAGACGTCTGCTTCCGGCGGCAGATCCTCCATCGAGAAAAGCGCGGATGTGTCTAGGACCAGCCTCTCAGGTTCAGCGCTCATCGACCCTCAACCGATGCACCCTTAACGCATTAAAGCTAAATACGCTCGGTGGCATTCGTCCGAGCACGATGCGCGAGATCGTCGTCGATCCCGAGGTGCTGGAGTTTGTCAAGTTTCGACCCGGCCCGGGCCTCAAGTTGCGTCATGTACGAAGACCTTTGAACTCAACCGTGCGCTCGGACGAGAAGCGGGCCATCTCATCGATGTCCAGCTTTCCCTCTTCTTCGGCCATCTTCCATGGCTTCGCCATCGTCACCGGCTTTGACGGCACCCATTTGCAGACCGCCGCGGTCCTGGTCGAGACGTCATATGTCCCAATCCTCTTTGCGATCGTCTCGATCTCCAGCTTGTCGAGGCCGATCAAGGGGCGCAGCACAGGGAAATCTAGCCCCTGGGATTCGACCCGGAGGTTGTGGAGCGTTTGCGAGGCGACCTGCCCGAGCGATTCACCGGTGATTATCGCCTCAGCACTGAGCCTCTTCGCGACGTCCCTCGCGACCCTGAGCATCAGGCGCTTGCAGAGCACGCATTGGAAGCCCCTCCGGCACTCCGACTCGATCAGGTCTTGGTTCCTGGCATGAGGCGCGACAAAGAACTTGACCTCATGGCCAATGACCGTCTCGAGTCTGCGTCGGATCTCATCGACCTTCCTGTCCTCGGCCTCGTCGGGAACGGAAGAGTTCTCCATGTGAAGCAGAACGACCTCGAGGCCTCGGTCTAGCATCATGAACGCCGCGACCGGCGAATCAATGCCGCCAGAGAGGAGACAGACCGCGCGCAAGCTATCCACCCTCTAAAGCGATGAGAAATAGATAAGGTGAGCGAGCCTCAGTTGTTCAGCTTGAGGTTGTCGCTCGCGGCTGAGCCTGGATAGGGCAAATAGTCCTCGTCCTCCTCCTCCGCTTCCACGATCATCGTGAAGAGCATATTGACGATCTCGCGCATCTGACGCAGCTCATCCTTCAGCTCCACAATCTCCCTGGCAAGGTCCTCGTTTGTTTTCACCATTTCCTCACCTGTTCCACCGATTTGTTCATTGCGATATATCCTTTTGCACTTGTGTCCGGTATCCAGCATATCCTTGGACGTAGTCCTGCTGCGAGAATCGCAGCTCACCAGGACACGTCGCCGTAGTCGTCCGCAACCTTCCTAGTTTCGGTCCGCTCGCAGTTGTTGCAGTAGAGGGACGAGTCCTTTCTCACCAGGGGCGCGCGGCACCTGCGGCAGAGCGCCTTGACGACGCCGAAATGCTCGCTGGCGGTCGTAAGCTGCACCGACGGCTTCGCCTGGATGACCTTGGCCCGTATCAGGTCGCTCGGCCTCATCTCCCTGCCCGCGTCCTGGGTATATTCCATTGAGAGCTTCGAGACATGGATGGTCCCGTTCGTGTCACCGGCGACGGCCCTCTCCCTGCCTTCGACCGCCACGACCTCGCAGATCGCCATCATGCTCCTGACGTCGGTCACTTCGCAGAACACCGAGTCCCCGACCTTCAGCTCGGCCGTCTCGTTGTACGCCTTGACCGATGCGATGTGCTCGTCCTGATCGAGCTCGAGCTCGCCAGCGAACGCAGCGAATATCTTCCCGTTCTCTTCGTACGTGCCCTCGGCTGGGAGGAATTCCTCGGCCTCCGCCACTTCTTCACCGGGCAAAACGGGCCTCTTAGTCTTCATCGAGTTTCACCTTGTGTCCTGATGCGGAACAACGCAACTTCCACATCAGCCTTTGCTTTCCTGTGGAAGGCGAATGTATGAGGGATCTCGAATTTATACCTTTTCTGGATCGCACCGGAGGCGCCAGTTGATGCGATTAAGCTCATCACGAATTCCTCCGTCCCTGCGAGGTGAAGCGAGTACACGACGTCAGCGGTCTCGATCGCCTTTTCGAGGAACGGCCGGTCTGCGTGTCTCGTCTGAGCTCCGAACGGGGGGTTCATGACCACGGTGTCCGCTCTCATCTGGAGCGAGCGTACGTCCCCGATGACAAACTCGACGTCCGCATCCAAGTCCCTCGAGTTGACCTCGGCGAGCTCGATCGCGTTCTCGTCCACGTCGATTCCGATCACCCGTTCGGCTCCTAGCAATGAAGCTCCGATGCCGAGTATCCCCGTCCCGCAGCCAAGGTCCACGACGGTCTTGCCGGCGATGTCGCCCTGGGAGTAAGCGAGGAAGAGTAAGTCGGATGCTATCGTCGCGGGGGTCTGATACTGCTCAAGAGAGGCGTCGGGCGAAATGAATGACCTCACCTTCTGAAGGGACATCTCGAGGTCTTTCAGCTTCATTCCGACTCTCTTCAAGTAATCAGCTCCGACGCATTCAACCGCATAGGATCTTCCGGCTATTGGTTGAGCCCTAGGTTCAGGAAGTCGGCGCTCGTCAGAATGCCGACGATCTGGCCCTTCCTAGACACCAACACCGCCTCTTCACGCTGCAGGTGCACGGAAGCGAGCTCGATCGGAGTGTCCTCGCTGAGAATCGGGAAGGGCTCGGTCATTACCTCTTCGACACGGGTCTGCATCACCTGCTCGTAGCTCTTCCGACCGTTGCGAGTCTCCTCTATCGTGAAGTCACGAATCCTGTCGTCCGTGATCCCGCCCACGACCCTGTCACCGACGACGACAGGCAGTTGGGTGAAGCGGCCCTTCATCATCCTATCCACGCATTCACCGATGGTTTGGTCCGGCAATACCCAGATCACTCCTCTGGTCGCCAGGTCTCCTACGGTGAGCTGGACTCCAACCTTGACCCCCTCGATTTTCCGCTTCCTTAGGACCTCCTCGAACGCGACCAGTATCTTTCTCACGTTCGAGTACGAGGGATCGATGCTGCCCCTCTCAATCTTGGCGATGAGCGACTGGCTGACTCCAGCCATGGAAGCTAGCTCCCTCTGGGACATGTTGAGTCGCTTTCGCATCTGCCTGATCTTGTCGAGGTCCGGGAGCTGAGGTATCAGCCCGAGTCTCTGGGTAGTCATTTAAGCACCTCAAGACGATTCGGATTGGGCGTCATCTGATTCGTCCTATCCATAAAAACTATTCCTATCGTACATACGATAAAACAGAAAAACGTCCTCGCCCTCCGAAACGCAGGAGCAGTGTGTCTGTGATCCATGATTCCAGATGCCCTGTGAGGCGAGGCAGACGGCTGCAATCTGCAGCACGCCCCGGCCGCGACGAAGATTCCATTCGGATTCAGGATCGCAGCAATGCTTAATACCAACATCATTGGTCCGAAAGCTAGAAAGTGAGACCACCACCGACTATGTCGAACATCGTCCGTAGCGTTCAAATAGTCGGCCGCGGTGGTTTCAGGAAGGAGAGTAGTAATGCCGCAAGAGTCGGCCGAGATTAAGCATTGTCGCCCGGATAGAGAGATGAATTCGAAAGATAGTGAACAGATGGGACTCTACGGCGCGACCCGGCCGCCCGGACTTGAGCGCGAGATCGGAGGTTGCGGCATCGCGGGCATCATGGACCTTTCTGGAGGCAGGGTGCCTGGCGACAAGATCGTCACGATGCTCGAGACCATGGCGGAGCGCGAGAACGGCCTGGGGGCAGGCTACGCCTGCTACGGCCTGTTCCCGGAGAGAAGGGACCAGTACTGCCTGCAGTTCCTCTTCGACGAGGAAGGACCAAGAGCGCAGGTCGAGGAGATGCTCAAGGGCCTGGGTGAGATCGAGAAGGAGGAGAGGGTCTACACCAGGAGAGTGCAGACGATGCGCCCCCCGTTCCCTACCGTCTGGCGCTATTTCTTCACCCCGAGGAAGGGGGCGGACTGGCAAGGCAACACCGATCTCTCGGACGACGACCTGATCGTTCAGGTCTCGATGCACATCAACTCAGAGATAGAGGGAGCGATCTGCGTCTCGAGCGGAAAGGACATGGCCGTCTTCAAGGGGAACGGCTACTCCTATGAGATCGCCGACTTCTACGACCTATCCAGATACTCAGGCCAGATGTGGACCTCTCACTCGAGGTTCCCCACGAACTCGCCGGCCTGGTGGGGCGGTGCTCATCCCCTAAGCGTCCTCGACTGGTCGGTTTGCCACAACGGAGAGATCACCTCGTATGGAGTGAACCGGAAGCTGGTCGAGATGGCGGGCTACCGCTGCAGCGTCCTGACCGACACCGAGGTCATCGCCTATACCTGGGACATGCTGGTCAGGAAGCAGGGTCTTCCCATCCCCATCGCCGCCTTCGCCATGGCACCTTGGTATCACAAGGACATCGCTCGCCTCGACCCGGAGAGCGCCAGGCTGGCGAGCTGGATCCGCATCACATACAAGGAGGCCCTACTGAACGGGCCATTCAGCATCATCGTCGGACGCCGCGAGCCAGAAGTCACGATGATCGCGCTGGCAGACCGCAAGAAGCTCCGGCCCCTTCTCGTCGGCACGTCGCAGGACGGCAGAACGCTCTACACCGCGAGCGAGGAGTGCGCGGTCAGGGTCATAGACGATTCTGCCGAGACCTGGACCCCGAACGCGGGGAGCCCGATGGTGGCACAGGTGGGAAGAGGGATCATACGCGACGGCACCGAACATCCATTCACCGGAGTGAGCAGATGAGCCCGCCGCCCCTTCGCCAAAGAGGAGAGCTCGAGGCGCCGGAGAGATTCCGGCCGGTGATCAGCGCGGATTTGTGCAAGCACTGCAAGAAGTGCGTCAGCGAGTGCTCGTACCGTGCCCTCGATTTCGTTGATGGAGTGGTCAAGCCGGTCGGTGGCTGCGTCGCTTGCGGGCGTTGCATCAACGTCTGTCCGTCCTATGCGATCGAGATCCGCCAGGTGCCTTCGCAGTTCCCGATCCACGCGAACTTCAACGAGCGGGTGAGAAGGGCCATCATGTCACAGGCCTCGTCAGGAGGCGTATTGCTAACCTCTTGCGGCACCGACGTCCCGTATCCAGTGATGTTCGATGAGATGCTCCTCGACGCCGCGCAGATAACGAACCCGGCGATCGACCCGCTGAGGGAACCGGTTGAGACGACCACGTTCGTCGGAGGGCGGAGGGGCCACATCCGCGTCCTGGATGAAGGCGACCGCTACCGGATGGCCGACGACGATTGGCCGATGATCCCTATGGCGATGCCGCTGATGATCGGCCACATCTCCCTTGGCTCGATCTCCTACAACGCGCAGAAGGCACTGTTCATGGCCGCGAAGGAGCTGGGCATCCTCGCAGGCTCAGGGGAGGGCGGGCTACACAAGGACTTCTACCCATTCGCGGGGAACGTGGTCAGCGAGGTGGCCAGCGGCCGGTTCGGCGTGACTGGTGAGTACCTGAAGCGGACCGCCGCGGTCGAGATCAAGATCGGACAGGGAGCGAAGCCAGGTCACGGAGGTCACCTGCCTGGGGAGAAGGTCTCGGCGCTCATCTCGCAGACGAGAATGATCCCCGCCGGGACGGACGCCCTTTCACCTTACCCACATCACGACATCTATAGCATCGAGGATCTCCAGCAGCTTATCTCAGTCCTCAAGGAGTCGACTGAGTACAAGGTGCCGATCGGCGTAAAAATGGCCGCGGTGCACAACATCGGAGCGATCGCCTCTGGAGCGGTCAGGGCAGGAGCGGACTTCATCACCATCGACGGTTTCCGTGGCGGCACAGGATCGACGCCCCGCATCATCCGGGACCATGTTGGTCTGCCAATAGAGGTAGCGATCTCGGTGGTCGACCAGAGGCTCGCAAGAGAGGGATTGAGAAACAAGGTGACGGTGTTCGCGGGCGGCAGCATCCGCTCCTCCGCCGACATGATAAAAGCGATCGCCCTAGGGGCCGACGCGGTGATGGTCTGCACCGCGGCGATGGTGGCTATGGGCTGCAGGGTCTGCCAGCAGTGCCACCGCGGGATCTGTTCTTGGGGAATAGCCACGCAGCGCGAGGAGCTCGTCTCCCGGCTCGACCCGGACGTCGCGGCGGCCAGAGTGGTTAGGCTGTTCCGGAGCTGGAACGAGGAGCTGAGGGAGGTGATGGGCGCGATGGGGATCGACTCGGTCGAAAGCTTGGTCGGTAACCGCGACCGCCTGCGCTACTTCGGCCCGAACTCAAAGATCGCCGAGATCATGGGCGTGAAGAACGTAGGCGAGGGGTGGGGCTAGGTGGCCAAAGGCAAAGACGGGAATCCATTTTCCAAGCAGTCGGTGCCTTTCGAGAGGCTGCCAGACGGGACAGCGGTGGTCGACGCGAGCGGCCGGGACGCGAACGGCAGACCGGTCGACTACCGTTTGGTGAACGCCCTCATGCGTCGGTTGATGGCCCAAGGCACGACGAGAATAGTCATGAACGGCGTCATGGGCCAGAGATACATTGCGGCGAGCGCCACGGGTGACATCCGCATCGAGATACATGGCACGCCGGGCAATGACCTGGGCGCGTTCCTCGATGGCCCGACGATCGAGGTCTTCGG
>JBEKAR010000052.1:0-11165 GCA_050015815.1 Methanomassiliicoccales archaeon
GTACGAGACGCCTGATAGGTGGGCGGACGTAATCGGAATCAGCCTCTTCGCTCCGTAGATCTCCCCGACCGCCACGAGGAGCTCGAGCGCCTTCCTCCTGCCCTCGCCCTGCTCGCCCGCAAGCGCCCTCTCCATCTCTGGCGTCAGATGCATTCCAGAGGTTCATTGCCGCCATTCCGTTAAAACCTTCTCTGACGTGGAACGGACAAATCGCGAGCCAACTCTGTTCCTGCAATTCATGATTGGACGGACCCACCGTGCAATTGCGCAGTCGACCCGCAGGCCAAGGGTCAGTTTGATATCTTCTCATGGGCATCGAACCATTCGGGTAAGGAAGAACGTGAGATCAGGCACCAAGATGGCGCTGTTCTTCTCGCTGTTCGCGGCGATGGGACTGATCGCGGTGGCGATGGGGTACGGAGTAGTCGCTGAAAGCGAGAGTGCGAAGACCTGGCCCACGACGACCGGGACCATCACGGACAACTTCATCTCGAACGAATGGACGAGTGGCTCGCACGGCGGCGGTCACTACACGTACTACCCGAACGTGGCCTATGAATACCAGGTCGGCGCATCAAGCTACACTGGCAACCGCATCTCGGTCGTGAGCTCAGGCTCATCGGACAGCTCCTATGCCCAGAATGTCTTGGATTATTACTATGTCGGCGCAGTGGTGACGGTTCATTATGACCCGAACGACCCGACAAGATCGGTGCTTGAGATCGGTGGACCGGCCGACTATGTGTTCCTAATCATAGGCCTGGTATTCACCTCCATTGGGGTCGGCGGAATGGCACTCTCGTTGCGCTCGAATCGCACGGACAGGAAGTGGAGCCAAGGCGCCGGCAATGCACCCACTTACCCCGCCCCCGCGATCCAGTGGGTAGTCGGCGGAACGATGAGCGTCGATGTGGACGAGCACGTCCTCTGGCAAGCCAAGCCGGTCAAATCCGCGTTTCTCCTCACAGGAGAGAGCCATTGGGCGCTCGCAGGAGGTTTGGTCTTCTTAGGGTTCGCACTGTTCCTGACCCTGTTCGCAGTCTTTCTCAGCGCGCCCATCGTCCCCATCGCCATCGGGTCGGTGTTCATCTGCATCGGGATAGCCTCGACCGCCTACATCCCTTGGAAGAACGGCAAGGTCTACGAAGGGACTGAATACGTGCTGACGGACCGCCGGTTGTTGAAGAGCACGGGCGGGACGGCGCCGACATGCTACTCGCTGGACCTGAGCGCAATCGGGACGATCACAGTGGAGCGCAGCCCGATCGACGTGATCTGCCACACCGGTTCGATCTCGTTCACCCGTGGGACCAACGACATACGCGCGATAACCAACGCGCCGGCGGTCAGAGAGAAGATCCTAGCAGCGGCGGTGACGGCACGCACGTCCGGCTTGATGCAAAGGGCATACTAGGTCGAATCCTCCGAGGCTTCGCAAGAGACGGGGAAACGGGAATGCCACGAATCGTCTGATGAGGCGGTGTTCTGCAATCCGGTACTCTTCCTCGTCTATAAATCCGCTGAGGAGGAGAGTCGGACCGGGATCACGCAGGTTGGCTGGCTCGATAGCACCTGCTCAGCCAACCATCCAGATTATATAGGGAGTAGTCTGACATCATTTCTCATGGATGCAGATGCGCCCTCAGGAGTCGACGTGAGAACCGGGTGGGTTCTGGGCACAGCTCGAATACTGCTGGGTTGGATCTTCCTCTGGGGCTTCCTGGACAAGTTGTTGGGGCTGGGATTCGCGACATCTACATCTCACGCGTGGATCAACGGAGGGTCCCCGACGCAAGGATTCCTGAGCTTTGGGGTGAGTGGGATATTCCAGAGCTTCTATCATTCTCTAGCGGGTAACGCAGTCGTCGATTGGCTTTTCATGCTTGCCTTGCTGGCTCTCGGCATCGCCTTGATACTCGGAATCGGAATGCGGCTCGCTGCCTATGGGGGGACGGTCTTCCTTCTGTTGCTGTGGGGCGCCAATGTTCCTCCAGCGCAGAATCCGTTCATCGACGAGCACATCATCTACATCCTGTTGCTCTGGATCCTCTTCATGCTGAAGGCGGGCCAATACATAGGATTAGGCTCGAGATGGGCACGAACAGGCCTTGTGAGGAGATGGCCGCTGTTTGCGTGACGTTGTCATCAAGAACGCCTTCGAGAGTGGGGGCCTCCGCCGTCGCAGACGTTGGGAGTTCATGGATCGGACAGCGTCCTCGAGAACATTGGGAAGGATGAATCAACCCTTCCCGTTATATTCTCACCAGGTAGGACAGAGTTCATCCTTCTTGGTTTTTTATCAGCCAGTGCAAAAAATCACCGATTGAGCCGAAAGGCCCACTGTCTCGTTATGCATAGGAGCGGGCCTGCGGGGATTCGAACCCCGGTCTGAGGCTCACTCCGACCCGCGATTGACCACCGGAGGCCTCTGTGATATCCAAGCTACACTACAGGCCCAATCGCCTTCGCATGTCTGATGTTGTGAATAAACTTTTGCCAGTCGCAAATAGGTGAATGGCATGTCCCGCGAAAGAAGGGATTTGATGGAGGCGAGGACCGAATCAGCGCTTCTTGAACTCGGTGTAGCCGCACTTGCCGCATGAGGCTCGGTTGGAATGCTCAGCCAGGAACACCCCGGGACCGCACTTGGGGCAGTGCCTCTTCTTCCGCTCGAGCTTCCCGTCCTTGGTGATCCCGAAGGCGTCCTTCTTCGCTACCCGTAGCGTCTTCGCGCCCTTCTCCTTCTTTTCAGCCATGATCGTCACCTCACTTATGCTTCGGGGCCGCCCTCTGCTTCGGGGCCGCCTTCTCCTTCACCTTCTTCTCCGCGATCTTGTTGCGCACCAGCTGGTGGTAGCGCTCCGACTTCTTGATCGCCTCGGGGTTGGAGTAGACTTTCGCATAGCCCTTCGAGATACCTATCCCGTACTCCGTGTCCATGTGGTCCACGACCACTCGCTCCTTCGGCACCGACATGGCGCTCGCGATGCTCGCCTGGATCGCCTCGCGTCCCGGCGTCACCTCGCCGGTGTGCTCGGCCGTGAAGACGACCTCGGTCCGGTCCTGCAGCGGGTTCTCCTTCTTGCTCTCGATGTTCAGCTTCAATCCGATTCCTCCATCTTTCCGATCAAGGTCCGGGCCTTCTGCCTCACCTTGTCATCGACGTTGACGAAGACGACTCCCTTGCCCGGCATGCCGTAAGCGACGCACGTCCCGTCCGGCGCCACCGCGGCGCAGACCAGCGCGGCAAGGTCCTCCTCTCCCTCTACCCTTAGCTTCGTGATCTCCTTGCTGGCGAACGAGCCCTCGATGGCCTTCACCATCTCCGGCATGATCCTGCCAGCGGGGTTCCTGACGAGCACGTCCTTGCCCTTCACATCGATGAGCGCGGACGCGAGCGAGGTCATGTTCTCCCGTTTGGTGGAGAGGTCGTAGACCATCGTCCTCGGCACGATGCCGTTCTCGAGCATGTGCAGCGAAACGACGTCGCCGACAGTGACGAGCTGCTTGCAGCGCTTCGCCCTCTCCAGCATCGTTCTATCGTCCAGCAGTGTCCCGAACGGCATCACCAGTTCACCCCTCATTCGTTCCGGCAGCCTCAGCCCCTTCTCCGGGACGCTCAAATCAGCGCACCCGCAGGGCGAACTTGCCGTTGACATTTATGCCCATCCTTCTTGCGATCTCTGACTTCGTGTGGTCGAGGATGATGACGTAACCCTGCCACTCTTTCGATGTGGGGTTGCCGCAGAGCGGGCACACATCCTCCTCGGTGATGAAGGAGCAGTGCTTGCAGGCCTTCAGCACCTTCATTCGGCCTTGCCTCCCTTCTCCGCCTTCTTCTTGCGATCCTCCTCGAGCCACTCTATCTTGCCCAGCCCAGGCTGCCTCATCGTCAGACCGATCTTGCTCTCCTTCGGGTTCCTCTCGTTCATCGAGAGGGCGACGATCCTGGCGCGCACTCGGTCTCCGACCTTGAGATCGCGCTTCGTGTCCTTGCCGAGCAGCCTCTGGTTGACGTCGTCGATGTCAATCCTGTCGTCCATGATCTGCGATATATGCAGCAGCCCGTCGAGCGGACCGAAGCGCACGAACGCGCCGAACTTGAGGATCTCCACTACGTTCCCCTCCACGACCTCCTGGAGGATAGGGCGGAAGATCAATGATTCGAACTTGACATTCTGATAAACGGCGCCATCGCCGTGAACGATGCGGCCTGGTCCGTCCCGCTTGATCTCGCGGACGAGAACGGTGAGGCTGTCGCTGCCTTCCACTCGGCCCTCGAACGTCTCTCGGGCCAGCACCTCGACTGTCTCATCAAGGTTCTCGCCGAGACGGTCGGGTGGGATGCGCACGACCTTCTCCCTCTGCGCCAACAGATACATAGGTTAACCTCTTGGTGAGTGTGGCATACGCCAACCCTTATAAATAGATTGAGCAGCGCGCGCCCTCACGAGACGCACCTCTGGATTGGAGGAAATGAAAACGAACGAAAGGGTTTGCGAATCGGGTCTAGTGGCCCGCAACGACGAACAGCCCGGCGAACACCAGGGTGATTGTCGCAAGCAACTTGACCAGCACATGCAGCGACGGTCCGGCCGTGTCCTTGAACGGATCTCCAACGGTGTCGCCGACGACCGCTGCCGCGTGGGTGGGGGTATTCTTCAGGCCCTTCGCCTCGATGTACTTCTTGCCGTTGTCCCACGCGCCACCTCCGTTGTTCATGAGCAGAGCCATGAGCACACCGGTGATCGTGCCGACCATCAGGAGGGCTCCGACCGACTGGTAGGGATAGACCGAACCGGCCGGGTAGGCGAACCTCATGATCAGGCCGAGCGCCACCGGAACCACGACAGGCAGGATGCCTGGCAGGATCATCGCCTTGAGGGCTCCCTTCGTGCTGATGTCGACGCAGCGAGCATAGTCCGGCATGTCGTCCCCGTGCAGGATGTTCGGGTTCTCGCGGAATTGCCGGCGGACCTCGGAAATCATGTCGCCCGCGGTCTTGCCAACAGCCCTGATCGCCAATGAGGCGAACAGGAAGACGAGCATGCCGCCAATCAAAGCCCCGACGAAAACCGGGGGCTGGGCGATATCCACCACAAACGCTTTGATCGGGTCGATGTTCAGGATAGAAGCGACCTTCTCGAAGTACGCGCCGAACAGTAGGTACGCGGCAAGCGCCGCCGAGCCCATCGCGTATCCCTTGGTGAGCGCCTTGGTCGTGTTGCCGATCGCGTCCAGGCGGTCCGTCCTCTTCCTAATCTCCTCGGGCTGATCGGACATCTCGACGATTCCACCGGCGTTGTCGGTGATCGGGCCGAACGTGTCCTCCGCGAGGATGAACGCGCAGGTCGCGAGCATTCCCATCGTTGCGACCGCGGTGCCGTATAGCCCATAGTAGAACTGCAGGTTGGGATCCGGCGTCGCCATGTACCCGAGAGAGTAGGATCCAAGGAGGGCAACAGCGATCGAGATAACCGGAAGCGCGGTGGTTTCCAGACCGACCGCGAATCCGGTGATGATGTTCGTCGCCGCGCCGGTCTCTGAAGCCTGCGCGATCTCACGGACTGGCCGGTACTCGCCAGAAGTATAGTATTGTGTGATGTAGACGATCGCGATGCTCAGGACGACACCGATGATGCCGCACGCGAAGAAATAGGGCCATGTCGGCCCTAGCAACACATAGGCGGCGTACCCGAATAAGATGAGGGCGATGACGGCCGTGATGTAATACCCGCGGTTGAGAGCTTTCATCGGGCTCTCGTTCTCGTTGCGCAGCCTGACGGTCATTATGCCGACGATACCGGCGAGAAGACCCAGGGCACGAGCGACCAGCGGGAAGAACACGAAGCCCACCTGATTGGTGAACGCATAGACCGTAAATCCGAGGACCATCGCACCGATGTTCTCGGCCGCGGTCGACTCGAATAGGTCTGCGCCACGTCCGGCGCAGTCACCGACGTTGTCGCCGACGAGGTCGGCGATGACGGCGGGATTTTTCGGCGAATCCTCCGGTATACCGGCTTCGACCTTTCCAACGAGGTCAGCACCAACATCGGCGGCCTTGGTATAGATACCGCCACCGAGCTGGGCGAACAGGGCCGCGAACGATGCGCCGAAGGCGTAACCAACGGCTGCGAACAGCGCCCCCTGGATTCCCGCATCGGTGGTAGGCAGCCACCCCGGATTTGGAGTAACAGGTGTGAAGACATTGAACGTCCAGAAAACGAAGAACACCGTAGCGACCCCGATTAGGCTAAGAGTGACGACGGCGACTCCTGAGACTGCGCCTCCGCGGAACGAGGTCGTGAGAGACTCGTTCAGGCTGCGCCTTGCCGCACTCGCGGTGCGGACGTTCGCGTTCACCGAGACGTACATTCCGATGTAGCCGGACAGCACCGAACAGAACGCTCCCACTAGGAACGCAAGGCCGGTCTCCCAGCTGATCCCGACCGCTATGATCACGGCGAGAATGATCGAGATGACGCTGATCGTCTTGTATTGACGGGCCAGATAGGCCATTGCTCCTTCTCGTATGGCGTCCCCTATCGCCTTCATCTCAGGCGTCCCGGTATCCTTCTTGAAGATGCTCCGGGTGAGGAGCCAAACGAAGACGAGGCCTACTATGCCCGCAATAGGTATCGCATAAATCAATGGATCCAATTGCATAAGCCAAACCTCTCTTCTGGGGGTTTTTCAGGGCGTAATGCTAGTACCTATATAAAGCGTTTACCGGCACGCCTGGCTCGGGGCTCCGTCCGGCTGCGAAATCGGCAGCCCGACCTCGAAAGACGAACCGAAGTATCGACTAGAACCTTGCTTTGAGCACCATGATACCCTCGGCCCGGGTGATGTCGATCGACTGCTTCCCGGTTATGTGGTTCGTGCCGCGCATCTTCAGCACCTCGAGGTACTTCCTCCTCGCCCCGCCCTCCTCCGAGAGCATCAGCAGGACTATGCCATCGACGGCGTAGCTGACCTCCGGCGGATACATCTCGTTCGGGTTGACCTCTCCGGTGACGAGCGTGGTCGCGTTCCAGTTCTTGAGGCGGTTGAAGAGGTCGAAGAGGAAGACGCGGTAGTCGCCCTGGAGCATTCCGCCGACGACGGTGATTGGGTCGATGACGATGCGCTGCGGCATCACCTCGGCGATCTTCTCCTCCATCGCGGCCAGGAGCTGCGTCGAGGTCATCTCCCTCATCATGTTGCCGAGGTCCATGTATACTATCTCCTCGCCGAAGTAGTCCCGGTTGATGAAGTCGAACTGCGAGGCGTACCTCAGCATCCACTGAGTCGGCTCACTCAGCGTCGTGAAGTAGAGTCCCTGCTCTCCCTTCTTCGCTCCCTCACAGAGGTACTTCAGGGCGAATGTGGTCTTGCCGGTCCCAGCCGGGCCGGAGACGAGGACGACCGACGGGAACGGAAAGCCGCCCTCTATCATCTCATCCAGGCCTGGTATCCCGGTGGGGATCCTGACCAGGTCCGGTCTGTTGCTCCTGTTTTCCTTGCCTTTGGTTTCCATTGTCAGATCCCCCCGGTCGGCTGTGGTCTGTTCCAAGCTCCCTGATTGCCGTTCACCGATGGCTGAGGCATCGTCGCCAAGCCTCTGAGACTCACTCCTTTTCCGCAGATGGTCTTGGCCACTTCGTAGAGCGGTCTGCTCCTCTCACTATCTATTATCAGAGGTATGAGGACGTTCCCCTTCGGCTCGAAGACCTTGACGAACGTCCTGAGGAAGAGCTCCACCGAGGAGAAACTATTGTAAGTAAGCAAAGCTGAAAGATTGTCGATCAAGGCGAACCTGACGCTATCGAGCATAAGGGAAGAGCCATTGTTCGGCCATTTCATCTTCGGGAGCGCGGTCGTGAGCCGGTCGATGTGGAACGGCCCGTCGAAGAACCCCACGTTCGCCTCCGCGACCTTGGAGTCGGCGGAGAAGCGCGAGATCGCGTCGACGAAGACCAGGCTCTCCGCCTTGATCTGGTGCATGCTCAGAAGATGGACGATGTACTGGTGCGGGCGGTCCACCGAAACGAACACACCTGGCAGCCGCGTGTCCTGGGAAAGGCCCTTCAGAAGCATGAGGTTGACGCGAACGAACTGAGTGTACGGCGCATCGATGAGCACAGGGCCAGCGAGCCCATTCTCGCCGATCGACCTGAGCATATCGGTTGTCAGGACGGAGTCACGTTCGTTCATGCCAGTCGACTTCAGAGCCGAGGGCAGCCGTATAAAGCTTCTTGGATGGTTATCCGTCCTGATTCGCGCAGGGAGCGAGGCCAGAACGCTCGGAAAGCGAGATATAGCCCGAATCCCGATTCCGAAGTGAATGCTCGGCCAGGGGGACGTCGTCGGTCTGCTGGGGGTCTATGCCTACGTTGCGTTCGTCATACTCCTTGCCTCCAAACTTCCCTTCGTCAAGCGGTCAGGGGCGCAGCGCAAGTTCGTGCACATCATGGTCGGCAATATTGTGCTGATATGGTGGGTCTTCGACTCGGCCTACGTGATGGCGTTTCTCGCTGCCGCGCCGTTCATCCCCCTCCTCCTTCTCGCCTCGTCCCGCTCCCCGGTCAAGAAGGTGCGAGATTCGTTCATCGGTAAGACGACCGGAGAGAGCCACGATCTCGGCCTCGTCTACTACGCAATCTCTTGGACGCTGCTCGCCTTCTTCCTCTTTGACAACCGCCTCGTGGCCTCGATCGCAATCGTCGGAATGTCCTATGGTGACGGCATCGGCGGACTGGTTGGAAGGGCGTACGGCAAGAAGAGGCTTCTCGGGAAGAAGACTCTGGAAGGCACGCTCGCCGTTCTCTTCGCAACCGCTGCGGCGACGGCGGCGGTCATCGCTTTCTACGGCTTCCTGACCTCCGCGGGGCTGTACTCGGGGTCGAACATCCAACCACTCATCGCCATCGTCTTGTCGATGTTGGTGGGCCTTTTCGTGTCCGTCGTTGAACTCCTGACGCCGGGGCAGTACGACAACTTGACGATACCGATAGGAACTGCTCTTCTTCTGGTTCTGTTGGGGGTCTGAGGTGCGCTGGATTGCGGTGGACGGGATCGATGGTTCAGGCAAGAGCACCGTGGCGGCTTGGATCGCATCGCATTATGAGGCGGAAGGTGAGAGAGTGCTCGTCCGCGTCCATCCGTCCGAAGGGTTATTCGGTCGGATCGCCAGGAGAGGACTTCTCGGAAAGGGGGCGACGATGAGGGTTGTCGCAACCCTGTTCTTCATCGTCGACGTGCTTCTCTCCGTCTCAAAGCTGAGGAAGGATGCCCGCTCGTATGGCACCGTCGTCTTCGTCCGGTATCTCATGGCGACCGCCTACCTTCCAGAGAGGTACATGCGCCTCGGCTACGATTTCTTCGTTAAGCTCCTTCCCGTGCCACGGAGGCTTCTCCTCGTCGAGGTCGATGCGAATTCGGCGCTGGAAAGGATCAGACGAAGGGGCGGGAACGAGGAGATGTTCGAGGACCTCGCGAGCCTGGAGAGGGCGAGAAGGAAGGTTTCGGCCCTGGCTGACACTTCGTGGACGAGGCTCGACAACAACGTCGAAGAGGAGGTCGTGAAGCAGAGATTGCTCGCGATCCTCAGGGACTGGGACGCTTCGGAGCCGTCCCCGCCTTCTTCTGGACAGAGGGTTCGACGTTCGGCTCGACCTTGATGAACCTGTCCGTGTCCCTATAAGGGCAGTCCTTGTCCTCGCAGGGCTCCATGTGGATGAGCACGTTCGTGTTCGGCAGCTTCTTCTCGATCTCTTTCTCGAGGTGGTCGGCGAGCTCGTGCGCGTCGAGCACGCACATGTCCCGCTTGACGACGAGGTGGAGGTCGATGAACCTCTCTGAGCCGGACTTCCTTGTCCTGAGGGCGTGGAAGTTGACGTACTGGAACGAGTGCTCCTTCAGTACCTTCTTGATCGTCTCCTCTTCCGTTTCTGGCAGTGACTTATCTACCAACCCGACGCTGGATTCCTTGGTGAGATCCCAGGCCGTCTTGATGATAAGCATCGCGACGATTATCGCGACGATCGGGTCCAGGATCTCGATGTTGGTGATCGAAATCGCGATCAACCCGAGGAAGACGCCAAGAGAAGTGAAGACATCCGTGCGCAGATGCATTCCATCCGCCACGAGGGCGATCGAGTCCTCTTCCCTGCCCACCTTGATCAGGTAGTGCGAGACGACGGTGTTCGCCGCCACGGATATGCCCATCACGATAATACCTGCGAGCAGGAACTCCACGGGCGCCTGGGAGAGCAGCCTCGAAACCGCCTCATAAATGATTAGGACAGCCGCTATCAGGATCAGAATCGCCTCGACCACTCCGGCGTAGTTCTCGAACTTGCCGTGGCCGTATGGATGGTCGGCGTCGGCGGGCACGGAGCTCTTGCGAACGGAATAGTTGGCGATTATCGCCGCGATCAGGTCGATGCCGGAATGAATCGCCTCCGACAGCACGGAGACGGACATCATCAAGAGCCCGACAGCAAGCTTCAGCGCGACCAAAGCGCTGTTGCTGTAGATAGACAACATCGCGTAGCGGACTTTCTTCAATGGCTATCCGTGGTCCGATTACACTAGCCTGATTTAGGTCTTTCTCCTTTGGGTGCGACTAGGCAGGCTGGGTCGGTGCCCCCGAGGTAGCGGATGATGTCTGCGCGTGCGATTATCCCGACCAGCTTCGTGTTCTCAACGATGGGGATTCGGTTGATCCCGAACGAGTTCATGATCAGGACCGCCCTCTGTATCGTGTCGTCCGGCCCCAGGACATAGATCTCGCGCGTCATCACGTCCTCCGCCTTCATCGACTGGAACTCCGTCACCGACTGCGCGAGCTCCTTCTCCTTGTAGTCCGTCCGGAAGCTGATGCTGAGAATCGAGGGTGCAGGGAAGACCATATTCAGCTTCCTTTCGTAGGTCTTGACCGCGGCCACTATGTCCGTCTCCGAGACCACCCCGAGAAGATGCTGCGACTCGTCGACGACCGGCACTCCAGAGATGTGATTCTCGAAAAGGACCCGGGCCACATCGCGGAGCATCGCCTCGGGACCGACGGTTATGACCTTCGTCGTCATGATGTTCCGTACGAGGCATCCCTGAGGTTCCGCTCCCATCGCGGCGCTATCGGCCTCGCCAATATTAATATCGAGCCACGTCTCTGTGCG
>JBEKAR010000053.1:0-11113 GCA_050015815.1 Methanomassiliicoccales archaeon
CTCGACCCAGATCGTCTTCCTAGACTCCGTCCTCTCCTGCTTGACTCTTGGATCGATGATTATCGTGCCGTCTGGTATGACCCTGACCTCGACCGGGTCGCCGGCCTTGATCGCGTTCGCATCGACCCAGTCCTTAGGCAGGGATACTGTCATGGTCGAGGTCCCGGTCTTCTGTATCCTTCTTATCTCCAACTGCATCACCTTAGTCTATGCTGTCGCTATATCAGTACTAGATGTATGTATTATACATTTTGCATATATGCATACTGTTGAGAATATGTATCACTATATTCTAATTAGGCAAGGCATATCCCCAGAACGCGTGTTCGAAGACCCGAGAGAATGGAGCTCGGGCAGAGTCCGGAGAGACCCTTGGAGCCATGTCATGTACAAGGGATCGGATCCGCGCAGTACGCCTGGCGAACAAGTGAACCGCGCTCGAGACGAATCTCTCTGATTGAGGTGGCATAGAATGGAAAAGAAGATGATGTACGTGGCGGTAGCGGTGGTCATCGTGATCATCGTAGCCGCCGTCGGTGCGGTCCTGCTATTGAACAAGCCCGCTCCCTCTGGCCCCACCGCCAAGATAGTCTTGCTTCAAAAGACTCCTGGCGCGGTGGCATACTCACCATTGAATGAACAGGCGGTCTACAACGGATCCTACCCGCTGTCTAGATACCTGTATCTGTACACAAACGGGATACCGAACAGCACGAGCTCGCTCTACGAATGGCTGAGCTACATCTACAACGCGAACACCGGTGAGGTTGACATCAACAACGCGGGCTTCTACCCGTTGCAGACCGCCGACCACGCCGCTATGGTCGCCCAGCTGTCCCATGGAAACACCAACAGTCTGAGCGGTGACTTCAAGGAAGGCGGCTCCACCACCATGGCCCAGCTTGCCGTGCTGTGGGCGGCTGGTTTCAAGAACCAGACCGGACACACCGTCACCATATCTCTGGGCGGCTCCGGAGTGGGCATTTCGAACTTCATTGGAGGAACCGTCGATGTGGCCCAATCCTCGAGGGCGATGACGGCCACGGAGAAGGCGAGCGCCCATGCGAAAGGCATCAATGTCACTGAGTGGAAGGTCGCCGTGGACGGGATCAGCATCATCGTCAACAACGCGAACACCGTGACGACGTTGACGATCTCCCAGCTCGAGGGCCTGTTCAACGGGACCTTCACGAACTGGCAGCAGGTCGGAGGCACGAACACGCCGGTCACACTCTACGGCCGTGATTACAACTCAGGCACGTGGTCCTCGTTCAAGGACTTGGTTCTGAAGAACAAGGAGAACTACTCCCAGTCGATGCTTCAGGCCAACGCGAACGCCTTGATCCTGCCCGAGGTTGAGAACGACGCAGGAGGCGTGGGCTACGTAGGCATCGGTTACGCTAAGGAGGTAGCCGGCACGTCGAGCACCGCGGCGATGATCTCCATGGCGATGGTCATGGCTGCCGCAGGAGACGACCTATAGAGCCTATTCCCAAACCCTTTACCAATTCCCATTTCATCGACAACGTCGAGGGGGGAGATGCATGGCGACGAAGGTAGCTGTCAAGAGGAGGAAGCTACTGAGAGCCTTCCTGGAATCGGGGATCGCCGCTGCACTCCTCGTCTGCGCCCTCGTGTCCGTCGCCGTCCTCATTCTGGTGTTCGCCTATCTTGTGGGCAACGCTCTCCCGTTCTTCGGCAGCTACAGTCTGTGGTCCTTCCTGACCGGTACGGTCTGGATGCCAGTTCCCCCCTATCCGAGCTATGGGGTCCTACCCCTACTTATGGGTACAATCATGGTCAGTTTCGTCGCCGCCCTCATCGCGATCCCCATAGGAATCGGATGCACGATCTACCTGTCTGAGATAGCAAGCCCAGGGGTCAAGAAGTGGTTGAAACCAGCTATCGAGGTCCTCGCGAGCATTCCGTCCGTTGTCTATGGGCTTTTTGCCGCTCTTGTGCTTTCTGAATGGCTGAAGGCGATCTTCAATCCGGTGACCAGGCTGAACGCGCTCAATGGGGCGATCATCCTCGCAGTTATGATAATCCCGATCCTGGTCTCGATCTCGGAGGAGGCGATGAACTCCGTCCCGCGGCATCTAAAGGAGGCGTCGCTCGCCCTGGGCGCGAACCGTTGGGAGACCATTCGCAGGACGATAATTCCAGCCGCGTTGCCGGGCATAGTTGCGGCGATCGTCCTGTCAATAGGCAGGGCGGTCGGGGAGACGATGGCGGTAATCATGGCGACGGGCAACTCAACGCAATTCACAACGAACATCCTCGCCTCAGTGCGGACGATGACCGCGACGCTCGCTATCGACGTTCCGGAGGCGACCAACGGCTCCCAGGAATATTACGCCCTCTTCGCCGTCGGGCTGCTGCTCTTCGTCATCACATTTGCGATCAACATCATCGCTGACTATGTCATGGCAAGGTACAGGGAGGCGTACAAGTGAAGCGCCGTACGAAAGAGGCCCTCTTCTTCGGGCTGTTCCGTGCATGCGCGGTCATCGTCGTCGCCTCTCTAGTCATCATCCTCGGCTATGTATTCATCAACGGAATCGGAAAGTGGAGCATTCAGTTCTTCACCCAGAACCCGGCGCCGAACATCCACGGCGCTCTCGTTGAGGGCGGGATACTGAGCCCTCTCGTCGGCACCTTGATGCTCATGGCGTTGGTTTTTGTGATCGCCATACCGATCGGGGTCCTCGCCGCCGTGTTCCTCTCGGAGTACTGGGGGAACACGCGAGTCTCGAGGGTCTGGTGGATCGTGGTGAACAACCTCGCCGGAGTGCCTTCGATCGTCTGGGGATTGCTCGGGGTCGCCTTGTTCGTGTACTATCTCAATTTCGGCCTAAGCCTGATCGCCGCCGGGATCACTCTGAGCCTGCTGGTGCTGCCGCTGATCATGGTCGCCACCAAAGAGGCCATGGAGGCAGTGCCGAGCTCGATGCGTGAGGCGTCGATTTCGCTCGGGGCCACAAAGTGGCAGACTATTCGTCACCACGTGCTTCCCTATTCGGCATCGGGGATCCTGACCGGCATCATCCTCTCGTTGTCAAGGGCCGGAGGGGAGACAGCCCCCATCCTGTTGACCGGCGTGGCGATAAACGCCGCCATACCCGGGGCGCTCACGGATCAGTTCCAGGCTTTGCCATACTACATCTATTTCAACGCGACCCAGACATCGGACTCGGCTCAGGCTTATCCAATGGCCTACGCCGCGGCGCTCGCGCTGATCGCGTTCATAATCGGCCTCAATATGGTCGCGATCTGGATGAGAAACAAATACAGGAAGAAGTACAGGTGGTAGTGAATGTCAAAGATAGAGATCGACAAACTCAGCGTTCACTTCGACACGAAGATGGCCCTGAAGGACGTGACCATGCACATCGAGGAGAACGAGATCACGGCCATCATCGGTCCGTCGGGGTGCGGGAAGTCGACCTTCATTAGGTGCATCAACCGCATGAACGACCTGATCCCGGAGTGCAAGCTCGAGGGCAAGGTGATGGTCGACGGGCAGGACATCTATGCCAAGGGCGTCGACGTCGAGGACGTCAGGAAACGCATCGGCATGGTCTTCCAGAAGCCCAATCCGTTCCCCAAGTCGATCTTCGAGAACGTTGCCTACGCAAGAAGGATCCATGGAGTGGAGGACAATAAAGGCGGCATACATAGGGCGTCGAAAGCCGAGCTGTCCGCTTCGGTCGAGTGGTCCATCAAGAGAGCGGCGCTATGGGACGAGGTCAGCGACCGGTTGAGCAAGTCCGCCTACACTCTCTCGGGTGGGCAGCAACAGAGGCTCTGCATCGCCCGCGCTCTCGCGATCAAGCCGGAAATCATTCTGTTCGACGAGCCATGCTCCGCCCTCGATCCGATCGCTACAGCGAAGATCGAGGATCTTCTGATCGACCTGAAGAAGGACTACACTGTTGTCATCGTGACGCACAACATGCAGCAGGCGGCAAGGGTGGCCGACAAGACGGCGTTCTTTTACCTAGGCGAGCTTATCGAGTACGATGTGACGAAGCAGGTGTTCGAGGGCCCGAAGGAGAAACTGACGGAGAAATACATCACGGGGAGGATGGGTTGAGATGACATCGAGGGTAGTGTTCCAACAAGAGCTGGACCGGCTGAACGAGGACGCGACGAGAATGGGCGATCTGGCGACCCGTGCGATCGAGAGCGCGGTGGAGTGCATCGTGGAGCGTGACGCCTCACGAAGACCGGAGGTCGAGAGGACTGATGCCGAAATGTACTCGCTAGGGCAGGAAATCGAGACGCGCTGCCTCGACGTGATTGCGCTGCACGCGCCAGTTGCGGTCGACCTTCGCACGATCTCCACCTGCCTGAAGATGATCACCGACCTTGACCGCATCGGCCGGTACGCTTCTGACATCGTCGAGGTCTATGACGAGCTCGAGCAGGACGACGTCCTGAGGCAGAACGTCGAGATATCGCAGATGGCCGCGCTGGTGGTCGGCATGGTATCCGACTCCGTAAAGGCGTTCACTACCAGGGACGCCAGCAGCGCAAGCAGGCTCTACGAGCGCGACGATGAGGTCGACTGCCTCTATAGGGTCAACTTCCGCAACGTCCTGACGTATATGATGGAGGACCCGAGGAAGATCACTGCCGGGACGAACTGGATACTCGTGGCGAGGTACCTGGAAAGGGTGGCCGACCACTCCTGCAACATCGGTGAAAGGGTGGTGTACATGGTCACCGGGGAGAGGATGGACGCGAAGAAGCGCAAGGAAGAGCTTCGTTCGGACAGATGCCCGGGGCCGATGTCTTACAGTTCGCACGAGCTCGAAGAGAAATGATGCTTCATCGCGGCAAGAGAATCGGCAGGAAAGCAACATAACCCCGCCAGACGATTCCCGGTCCCGTGCTCTCGGCCAGGCGAGGGAAGGTCCTCGGTCGCATAGCCGCGATAGGCATCATGCTTGTCCTAGCGGCGCCCTCGCTCGGGTTCCTGATATCATCCGATGCGGTCGCCACCGATGTTCTCCACGCCAGTCCCAATGTGACTACCGCCATTGCGTCCTCTCTCGGCGCATCGTATCATGTCATGACGGATTCGGAGATGGAACAGATGATGATGGAGGTCGGAGTCAGGGCGGACGGCACGCCGGGCTCCGCTACCGGTCTCGCCCCACCGACCGTCGAGGGCTGGCAGGCGCTCAAGGGCAAGTTGCTGATGCTCGATTCCCTTCCTTCCGTTTCTCTCGCTCCTTCGCTGGACCTATCTACCGACCCCTGCTTCCCGATTGTCGGGAACCAGCAGTCCCAGGGTTCGTGCGCGGCATGGGCCGCGACCTATTACTGCTACGGCTACCTTGAGGCGAAGGACAACGGCTGGACCGACGCGAGCCTGGGGAACGTCTCGCATCTGATGAGCCCAGCCTGGACCTACAACAAGGTCGACGGCGGCGGCGACCTCGGTTCATGGATGACGCAGAACATGGAGGTCATCTGCGACTGGGGTTGCGCCTCGATGAAGACGATGCCTTACAACGACCAGGACGCCCTCAGTTGGGGGTCGGCGGCGGCGTTCCGCGAGGCTCCGCTCCACCGAGGCCTTGCGACCGTTGCGATGCCCTGCAACGGTACTGACTGGACGATCGACCAGGTCAAGACACTCCTGTCACTCGGGACCCCGGTGACATTCGCAATCGATCACAGCAAGGTCTTTGACTACGGGCTGCTCGACAACGACATCTTCTCGGCGGCCGAACTGACCGGCAGTCTGAAGATGGACCATGCGCAGACGATCGTGGGGTACAACGACAGCATCTCCGAGGACGGCGATGTCGGCGCGTTCCGGGTCGTCAACTCCTGGGGCTCGAGCGGGAGCGACCACACCGACCATGGCTACTATTGGTTCACCTATGCGGCGCTGGAGAAGCTGCTGAACATCGTAGGCTTCGACGTCGGGATGTGCTACATCGAGGACCGGATCGACTACGTTCCTACGCTCCTAGGTGTTTGGCACTTCAACTCGGGCATGGGCCGCGACGGGGACATCACCCTAGGGATCGGAACCGGGTCCGCTGCGGTGGAACGGACCCTGTACTACGTTCATGACACCGTCAACACGGCACATCGCATGCCGGCGTTCATGTGCGCCGACATGACCGACTTCGAATCGCAGTACGTCTCCGGCAACACATCGTTCCACATCGATCTTGGCAGTTCTAGCACGAGAGGGACGCTGTCATCGTTCAGGGTGGAGAGGTACGAAGGCGGATACGTGCCCGGGGCGGCGGACCAGATCTCTCCGCAGTCGAGCGGTCTGCCCCTCCAGAACCCGGTCACCGCGAGCGTGGTCCTGCCTCTCGAAGCCAAGATCAACTACGACGCGGCTCTCGATACCTCGTCGCATGTCTATACTTCTTCATCCGTGTCCCGCTGGGTCGGCATAGATCACATCTCCCACTACGGCGGGAGCGCCATCGAGTCGGGTGACACGGCGGACTCAGGCGAGTCAAGCCTCACCGTCGATGTCACCGGACTAGCGACCTATGGCTTCTATTGGCGTGTGTCCTCGGAGAGCGGCAAGGACTTCCTGAAGTTGAGCGTCGACGGTTCGAACGTCGCATCGATCTCGGGGGCGGTGGAATGGAGGCAGCAGACGTTCACCGTTCCCGCCGGTCACCACCTCGTGAAATGGAGCTACGCCAAGGACTCGGCAAACAGCGTCGGAGAGGACGCCGGCTACGTCGACCGCCTGAGACAGCTCCCGGCGGACGACCGGTTCGAGAAGAACAACAACGTCTCGACCGCAGCGAGGATCACCCCGGGTACGTACCCAGGGTTGGTCTGCAACGACGACGACTGGTACAAGGTGAGCGTGGGGGCAGGGTACGGGATATACGCGAACATCACGTTCATCAACAGCGACGGCAACCTCGACCTGTTCCTCTACGCGACCGATGGGACGACCCTCCTCGATTCCTCTCAGACGAGTGCGAACGTCGAGTCCGTGAGCGCGGTCGCAAGCGCATCGGGCGATTACTTCATCGCAATCAAGGGGCGGAACGGAGACACGAACGTCTACGACATGGAGGTCGCCACGCCGCTCGTGACAAGCGACCTGGGGATATTAGGCTCAGTGTCGATCATCGGAGGCACCCTTTCGTTCGGGAATCTGTCGAGCTCGAACGAGCAGATCGCTGTCGACTGCGGCGATACGCTGAGCGGCAACATCACAATCCAATGCAACAACCCGTGGCCCGTCTCCGCGACGGTCCCGCTGGTCCTGGTTCCCAGCTGGGGACCTCCCTCGACAAGCTACGTGACGGTCGTACCATCGATAGCCAACGGAACTTCGACGGTGACCACGAGCATCTCGCTCGTCGTCCCGTCAAACGCCGGCACTTATTACATCATCGCATGCTTCAGGAACGAGACCTCGGCCGCGTACGTCGCGTCGGCGACATCCTCATCGAACGGAGCTCCGGCGTGGGGAGACGGGAACGACATAGCGGCGTTCACCCCGGCCCAGATCAACGACGCTCAGACCCAGGGAAGGACCGAGGTCATCTGGCTGATCGGTCCGAGCTACGAGCAACTCTGGGTCCCGTGCGATGCAATTTCAATCACCGCGATAGCTCCGGACACATCCCCACCTTCGACCGTCATCGGACTGTCGGGCACGCACGGATCGGGTGGCTGGTTCGTGTCGACGGTGAGCGTGAGCCTGACGGCGACGGACGATGAAGGACCCGTATTGGGGACGTACTACTCGCTCGACGGAGGATCATGGGTCGAGTATAGCGCCCCGTTCACCGTCGCGACTCAGGGGGTCCACGCCCTGAGTTACTACTCGGTCGACTACGCCTCAAACACGGAGACGACAAGGCAGGCGACGATAAAGATCGATACCACCGGGCCGATCCTGGCTCCGATAGTCACAGGCGATGAGGGCAACGGTAGCTGGTACACCTCCATCGTGACGATAGACCCGAGCGCCTCGGACTCGGCGAGCGGGGTTGGGATCGTGTCCTGCTCCATCGACTCGGGGCCGTACCTGGCTTGTTCTGGGGCCTTCGAGGTCGGGGGCGAGGGCGAGCACTTTGTCAACCTCTCCGCCACCGATGTGGCAGGGAATCCTTCATCCGTCGTCGAGCTTCACTTCAAGGTGGACGTAACCCCGCCGGACGTGATCCCCTTGCTGACTGGAGAGATGGGCGCTGACGGCTGGTTCGTCAGCTCCGTCAAGGCCGATCTCGACATCATTGACGTCTGCAGCGGGGCGGGCCAAGGATTCATGAGCGTAGATGGTGCACCATTCACATCATCGAGTCTCGATGTGACGACTGGTGGCTTGCACACAATGAGCTACTACGCACTGGACGCTGCTGGCAATCCCTCATCGGTCGCACAGGTGACCTTCAAGATCGACGACATCGCGCCGGAGACGACCGCTTCGATGAACGGCAGGGTTGGGATGAACGGTTGGTTCGTTTCGCCGGTCGACGTCGGGTTCACCGCGGTCGATGAGCAGAGCGGGGTGCACGCGACCTGCGTTTCCCTTGATGGGGAGACTTGGCTTTCGATCTCCGCGGATGTCAACGTGTCCGCCGAAGGAACTCACATTCTCCGATACTATTCGGTCGACGTCGCGGGCAACGTCGAGGCGGAGAAGAGCCTCACGATCAATATCGATTCAGCGGCGCCCACCGTCACCCCATCTCTAACCGGACCCGAGGGGGCGCCTGGCTGGTACAGAGGCACGGTCAACGTTACGCTTCACGCGAACGACCAAGGCAGCGGAGTCAAGAACATCACCTATCGTCTAGATGGAGGCGCTTGGTCGAATTACACGGATGCCCTGACCATTCGGGCCAACGGCACGCACGTCCTAGAGTTCTTCGCCTTCGACGTTTCCGGAAGATGGGGGAACACGACCTCGATCACCTTCACCATCGATACCAGCAAGCCAAGCACGACAGCGGTTGTCGCGGGGGACCATGGGGCGAACGGATGGTACGTCGGGGCCGTCGCGGTGACCCTATCGGCGACGGATGACGGGGGAGCAGTCATGGCCACGACGTACAGGGTCGACGGCGGAGGCTGGATGCCATACATCACTTCGGTGGTGATTGCTGCCGAGGGCCAACACACTATGGAGTACCGGTCCGAGGATGAGGCGGGAAACGTGGAGAACATCCACATGCTGGGCGTCTGGGTTGACTCGACGGCGCCAACGATGTCAGTCGTGACGGCCAGTCCGGACCACTCGACCGACGGCACATCTCAGATAGCGTGGAACGCTTCCGATTCATGCTCAGGAATGGCGAGCACCGAACTGTTCGTGGACGGCACCAACTACGGATCACCGCTTCCCAACGGTGGGGTGGTCGAGGTGAGGGGGCTCAGCGACGGCGCTCACAATATCACAGTCGTAGGCACCGACGTGGCGGGGAATCGGGCGCAGAGCTCGACGACGGTCACGGTGGACACGAGCCCGCTCAGTCCGACCGGGCCCTACGGGGTGATGATAGACGTCCTGATCGTGGGGATGATCTGCGTCGGAGTGGTGCTATTGCTAATCGTGAGGAGGAAATAGGGGTTCGTCCGGAACGAATCAGATGGGCAGGCGCCTCTCGACCTCTGGCCAGTTGACCAGGTTCCACCAGTTCTCGACGAACTTGGCCCGGTCGTTCTTGTAGTCGACATAATAGGCGTGCTCCCAGACGTCGAGCACGAGCAGGAGGCTCATCGCCGGGTTCACGTTGACATTGTGCTTCTCGATCTGGAACAATATCGGTCGGTCGGTATGACGGCAGAACCCGAGCGCGGCCCAGCCGCTGCCCTCGACGCTGTTCGCCACGGCCGAGAACTCCTTCTTGAAGCGGTCGAACGAGCCGAACTCGTTGTCGATTACGGTGCCAATCCTGCCGCCTGGCTTGCCTCCGGCCTTTCCGCTCGGCGCCATGTTCGTCCAGAACTTTTCGTGAAGCATGTTGCCGCCGAAGTGGAACGAGAACTCCTTCGCCACCGCCTTCATGTCCAGGTCGGTGCCCTCCTTCCTCGCCTTGTCGAGCTTCTCCAGGAGGGTGTTCAGGCCCTTTACGTAGCCAGCGTGGTGCTTGTCGTGATGCAGCGTCAAAAGCTCCTGCGAGATGACCGGTGCCAGTGCGTTGTAGTCGTACGATAGCGGTGCCAGTACGTAGAACTTCTTCTCAGCCATGTGATTACCTCAAGTCCGTGTTTTCGCTTTGGAGCAGGCCCTATTTACCCATTTGCGTGCGGCGAGGAGAGGTCGGCTGCCAGCACGACCATTCTGGCGAGAAGTGATTTATATCATCCAGCGCATTCAAATGGCGTGGATATTGAACGCAGAGAGCGGAGGGACATCCTTCCGGAGATAGAGGGCCTCGTCGACCTCATATTCGGTCTCGCGCTCTCGATCGGTGCCCTCATTCTGATTAACACTGTGCCAAAGGACTCCGAGGAGATTCTCCAGGATCTGCTGGCCTTCACCTACGGGTTCATCATCCTCGTCTTTATCTGGGAGGAGGTGACCAAGGAGATGATCCTCTTCAAGGTCGAGACCACGGGGATGTTGAGGGTCACCTACATTCTCCTCTTCCTAGTCGCCCTCGAGCCGTATCTCTTCAATCTCGTCACTCAGCATACCGTCGCCTCGAACGTCGACGAGATCGCGTCGATGCTATACGCGGCCGATCTCGCTAGCCTGATGGTCGTCCTCGCGTTCTTCGCGCAGAAGATAATTGGCGGGGCCGGAAACAACTCACCCCACGTCCGCAAGATGTACCGCCAGAAGCGCCAAGTGTTCGTATTCCAGGCCTCGGTCTTCATCGTGTCGATGCTGCCCGTGTTCTGGGAGTTCGGCATAAGTGGGACGAAGCTCCGGTTCATCCTCTGGATTCTCGCACCGATCGTCGCGCTATTCTGGGGGTTCGGGAGAAGACAGAGGGAGAAAAGGCAGACGGAAATCCCGTCAGAGTGAGCATTCAGGCCGGTTCCTGCTGCGTGATGCAGTGAATCCCGCCGTATCCATAGACGAGATCAGCGGCGAAGATGGGGACGATCTCCCTTCTGGGGAAGAGGCGCCTGAGCGTCCCTATCGCCTTCT
>JBEKAR010000054.1:0-11046 GCA_050015815.1 Methanomassiliicoccales archaeon
CTCCGAGACCTTGAGCTCGTCCGCGATCTCGACGAATGGCTTGCGCGAATCCTTCTTCAGTATCTCGATGATTCTCTCGTCCAAGTTGTCAATCATCGTGTTCCCCTCTTGTGATGCCCATCTTTGCGGATTTTCGTACCGTTTTTAACGTAAACGGAGGAATCCTATATAACAATTCCGAAAACTGAGGATAGCCCGTTTAGTCGCCGAGACCATCTCTAGCTCATCCGTTGACCTGTTTCACGAACATCAGCCAACGGCGCTCATCCTTTATCTTCGACATCAACGTCACCGCCTTGAACTGGGCGTCCGGCCCCTTCGCCCCTCTTATCCCTTCCACCGCCCGGAGGATCCCGCAAATCTCGTCGAGCAGGACGTGGGCCTGCCCCTTGCTAAGCTCCTTAACCCTGAGGTCCTCCTCCAACTCTCTCGCTTTCTTGCTAAGAGCGTCGGCCAGCGATCGAGCTCCCTCGACCTCTTCGGGAGATGGGTTTGGATTGGTGATGTAGGCGTAGATGACTTCTCTGAGCTTCACCTTCTCGCCCTCTAGCAGCTCCTCCTAGGGGACGAACTTGCCGAGCCAATAGAGGATGGAATGGAGGCGGCTTATGATCCTCGCCCTATCTGACTCGCTCAGGGGCGACTGGTCCGCATCGAAGGCGTCGTTGATCATCGTTCACGCTCCGCTGGACGAATCATTCGCCGCCGCGGCGATGTGGCGATGGCGGAGCGCGGGCGTAATCAACCTTTCCATTTTCTTCCTGGACCAGGAGAGTGTGACTCTACCTGCCCCGTCCGCGATCGATGTTCTTCACCAGGAGGTACATAGCCAAGTTCATCCTCGCCTCGATCCCCTTCTCCCGGGCGCTGCGCACGATTTCACCGGTGATTTCGTCGATCTCCGTCCTCCTTCCCCGTTCGACGTCCTGGAGCATGCTCGACTTGTTCGCCGCCGTCCTCCTCAGGATCATTTCGATCCGGTCGAGCGCTTCCTCCGGCCTGATGTCGATGCCGCAGCCCTGGGCCACCGCCACCGCCTCAAGGCAGAGGTCTCTCCAGAGAAGTGTCAGGTTCTCGTCCTTGATCAGCTCGCCGTTCTTGCAGCGTGCAATAGCCGTAAGGGGATTGGCCGAGGCACTGATGACCGCCTTCATCCAGACCTCCTTCACTATGTCCTCGGTGACGAGTGAGTCCAGGCCGACGGAATTGAAAGCCTCGGCGACCGCGTCCGCATCTTCGGTGTCGCCACCGGTCGTTCCGAAGTAGGTCTCCCCTTCTCCTGAATACACCACCTTTCCCGGCGAGGCGTACATCGCTCCGAGCGTCGTCGTTCCGAAGATCATGCCCGGCTCCTTCGCGGCCGTCCTTAGCACGCTCAGCCCGTTCTGTATCACCACGAGCCTGGCACCCTTCTCGACGATGGGCTTGACCGACGCCAAGGCCGTCCCGAGGTCCTTCGCCTTGACCGTGACGATGACTATGTCAGCCTCCTCGGATCCGTTCAGTTCCGTGGTCGCACGAGGCAGGAACACCCCCTCGACGACTCCGCTCAGAGACAGGCCGCTCTCCTCGATCGCCTTCATGTGCGCCTCTCGCCCTACCAGGGTCACCTCGTGCCTGCGGGTCAACAGCCCGCCCACCACGCTCCCCAAGGCTCCCGCACCCAACACGATGATCCTCATGACCCGCCTTCCTTGTTCATCGCCTTCCGCTTCTCCTCGTTCGCTAGCACATGGGCGAGGCGCAGTGGCTCTGGCACGCTGTAATGCATCATCCTCTCGCATATCTCCGTCGCGGTCTCGAGCGAGACCCGATGGCCGACCGAAACATAAGTGGTCCTCTTACCCTTTCGCCCGATGGCGTAGCCTTTCAATTGCCCGTCGATCTCTACCTTGTCCCTTTCAGCGGTGAGACGGACGACCTTGCCCTCAAGCAGCGACTTCGCCGCTCCGACCGTCGCTATGTCCAGTCTGACCCCGATCTGGCAGGCGACGCCGAACCCACGAGGATGGAGAACACCGTGCCCATCCACGAGGTATACGATGTCCTTCTTGTCCTTGATGAGCGGCCGGACCATCGGGGTCTCCCTGAACCCGAGGTAGCTCGGGACGTAAGGGAAGCGCGACTTGCATGTGCAAGTCTTGTTCTCAAGCACCCTTTCGGAGTCGGCGTCGACCACCACCATCGCCGCGTAACCTATGTCCCCGTCATATGCCACGTCGAGCCCGGCGACCTTCGTCAGCTTGCCGAAATCGTCGGAGTCGATGACTTCGCTCCTCCAGCGCGACTGCTCATCGGCCAGCATCTTCAGGACAGGTTCTACATCGAACTCGCGGAAGAGGCGAGTGTCGAAGTTGGCGATAATCCCTTTCTCGACCTGGATGCCCTCGCCCTCAAGCACCTCGACCTTTCGATTCGAGCCCTTTCCCGATCCGCCGTACCAGCCGACGCATCCATCGCCGTAGACCACTCTATGGCAGGGCACGCTGACGGGTGAGGCGTATGTCGCTAGTATCGCTCCGACCGCCCTTGCCGCCCTCACGTCCCCGAGCGCCTTCGCGACCTCGCCGTAGGTCGAGACACGGCCCTCAGGTATCTCTCTGACCGCGGAGAGTATCCTTTCGATGAGGTCGACGTCGTCACCGCAACTCTCGGATGTAGAGCCCGTTCTCTTCCCTCCTGATGTCGAAGAACGCCGCTCCTCCCCTGGCCGGTAGCGAGACATTGCTCACCGTGACCTCGCTGCTCGTCGCCGAGAAGTCCTTCCGCGATGCGCATGAGCGTGCAGCACAAGATCAGGCCTCTTTTCGATGATGACCTTCTCCATTGCGAGCGACCCCATCTCCGGGAACGCGTTCTCTCTCTCGCCAACGAGCGTCGCATGTGTTGGGGCGTAGTGCGTAAGGAGCACCAAGATGTCCGCGTTGTCCTTCACCAACAGCTCCGATATCTCGCCTATCCTCTCCCGGTAGCGTTCCCACGCTCCCGGGATGTTTGTCCTCTGCCACCAGGTTGGTCGGTCCAGGCAGCCGGTCGAGCCGACGACGCGGAGCCTGATATCGTCGACCTGGATGTCCTTCGTCTCTTCCTCCAAGAAACTGACGGGGAATCTCCTGCGGTATTCGTTGTGTTGCTCATCATACTCCTCGTTTCCGAAGACCGCGATGAGCTCGGCGTCGGAGAGCTCCCGTAGCCTTGAAACCACCAGTCCATATGATTCGATGTCGTTCGAGTCCGTGACGTCTCCTGCAAGAAGCAAGATGTCGCACGACCTCAGGCGCTCGGCGTCCTTCTCCACGAACGGGAGGTTCTCCTTCCCATGAACGTCGCCTAGTGCGCCGATGAGCAGGTCCGTCCCTCCGTCCGGTTTGGATCGCTCCTTTCAATGTTTCCCGAACTTGTTCCAGTTCACGAGCTTCTTCATTTCTTTCCGGGGCCTCGCCACCGGATCCTCGTCCGGATAGCCGAGGGTCATGCAGACTGTCACCTGCTTTCCGCTCGGAACGCCCAGATAGGAGGCCATCTTCTCAGGGTCGAATGCCCCGATCCAGCAGGTGCCGAGTCCGTGCTCGACCGCCGCCAGGGCTATGTGCTCGAGGGCGATCGCGACATCCACCTTTACCCACTTCTGGCCTGAATCGTCGATCGCCGCGATGAAGGCGGAGCACTCCCCGACGAACTTCTGCTCCTTGCATATCGGCACGAGCCCCATCTTCGTCTTGGGATCCGTCACGACCACAAGCTGCCATGGCTGTTTGTTCGCCCCGGAGGGCGCGAGCCGCGCCATTTCCAGTATATCGTCTAGGAGATCGCGGGGTATCTCCTTGTCTTTGTACTTCCTGATGCTTCGGCGCTTTCGCACTGCCGTGGAAACGTCCAGATCAATTCCCCCCAGGTGCAGAATCCTCTGCGCCCTTTCGTATTGCCGCCCCCGGTAGAAAGCCCTTTGCGCGGGGCAAAGCGTTTAGTCAATAGAAGGATAAGGGAACCCAGAATGGAACCGCTCCGCCGCTACTGGTCGATCCTCAAGGGGACCGAGTCGCCAGCGTACATCAAGGCGAAAGCGCGGGGGGTCGATTTTTCCTCGAAGATGAGCGACAGGCAGCTATGGAAGCTGCACGACAGCGCCGTCTCCGCCCCGGGACGAGAGGGTGAGGGGAAGGGCGATCTGCCGTCGTTGAAGCTTCTCCTGACCAGGCGAATGCTGAAGAACTGCGAGCTCTGCGAGAACCGGTGCGGGGTCGACAGATCGAAGGGCGAGAAGGGAGAATGCGGCGTCGGCCCGGCGAAGATCGCGAGCATGTTCCTCCACCACGGTGAGGAGGCGCCCCTCGTGCCTTCGTTCACCGTCTTCTTCTCCGGTTGCAACCTTGATTGCGCCTTCTGCCAGAACTTCGACATCTCGACCGACCCGGGCGCTGGCAGGGAGGTGCCACCGGAGAGCCTGGCAAGGCGCATCGAGAACCTGACCGACGTGGGGCAGGCGGGCTTCCACGTCAGCCTCGTCAGCGATTGGGGCGAGAAAGCGCGCAACGTCAACTGGGTCGGGGGAGAACCGACGCCGAACATCGAGTTCGTGCTACTGGTGCTTGAGGAATGCAAGGCGAACATTCCCCAGGTCTGGAACTCGAACATGTACATGTCCGAGGACTGCATGAGGCTGCTTGACGGCGTGGTCGACGTGTATCTCTCGGACTTCAAGTACGGCAACGACGAGTGCGCGAGGCGGCTCTCAGGCGTCGACCATTACTTCTCCATCGTCTCGCGCAACCACCAACTCGCTGCGAAGAGCGCCGACATGATCGTTCGGCACCTCATGCTGCCTGGGCATCTGGAGTGCTGCACGAAGCCGGTGCTTCGTTGGCTCGCGAACACTCTGCCCGGTGCGCTCGTCAACGTTATGGATCAGTACCGCCCCATGCATCGTGCCGCAGAGTTCTCAGAGCTCAGGTCCATGGTCCCCAGGGGGGATTACGAAGAGGCCATCGCCCTGGCGAGGAAGCTCAAGCTCATCCTGGTCTAGGCCTTCGCGCTCTTCTTCTTGTCGTCCACCAGATGAACCACGCGCTGCGGACGGTCAATGTGACTGGTGTGCATCTCGGGCTCCGCTGAACGTGCCGCCTCCCTAAAAAGATTACCCAGGAACAGGCTCGCCAGAGAGCATAGAATCATTGATATCCGGCCATCTCGATGCGAATGCGATGGAGCTCCTGGACATCACGCGGCTGGCGATGGCGCTGGTGGTGTGCAGCCTGGCCTCCTACAGCGACTGGAAGAGGCGCGAGGCCTCGGACCTCCACTGGATCGTGCTCGGTGCGGCGGGGTTGGTGTTCATCGCGATCGACCTCGCCGCGAGAGGAGCCGATCCGCTCTACTATCTTTTCCTCTTCCCGATCGGCTTCGTCTTCCTCGATTTCTTCTGGGACCGGAAGGAGATGTTCGAGGACGGGGTCCATCCTCTGCCGATCGTCCTCTACGCCCTGAGCATCCTGACGATAGGCACCATGATCTTCCTTCGAGGAAACGAGATACTAACCTGGCAGCTGACCGCGGTCATCGTGATGTTCGCGTTCTTCGCGCTGCTCTACTGGCTCAACGTGATCAAGGGCGGTGCCGATGCGAAGGCGCTCATCGCGCTCTCGATCGTCTTCCCTTTCTACCCGATCATCGGTGGCCTTCCGCTCATCCATATCCCGACGGAGCTCGCATCCGCGGTGTTCCCGTTCTCGCTCCTAATACTCTTCAACGCCGCGCTCCTCTCGATCTCCATTCCCGTTGGCCTCTTTCTGTACAATCTGGCGAGGGGCGACGTCAAGTTCCCCGCGATGATGGTAGGGTACCGCACTTCGGTGGACGAGGCCTTGAGGAAGTTCGTCTGGCCGATGGAGAGGGCGGGGAATGACAAGAGGCTCCGCTACTTCCCCAAGGAGGATGACGACGAGAAGAAAATCCTGGAGGAACTGAAGCAGGCGGGGGCGGGAAGGATCTGGGTCACGCCGAAGATCCCGTTCCTGATTCCCATCACCATCGGTATCGTATTCTCCGCCGTCATCGGCAACATAGTCATGCTATTCCTGCATTGAGTAGTCATAGAACGAAGTAGAGGTGCTCGCCGCACTTTGGGCAGTCCGGCCCCTTGAGGTTGGTCCGGTGCACTTGGTAGCCGTTCCGACTGACGATCAGTGTGCCGCACTTCGGGCACCTCGTGTTCTCCCCGTCCTTCGAATCGTAGTTGCCGCCGTAGACGAACTTCAGCCTCTCCTCCTTGCCGATCCTCTGCGCCAACTCCATCGTGGCGATCGGCGTCGGAGGCACGTCGGTCATCATGTAGTCCGGGTGGAAGCGGGTGAAGTGGACCGGGACGTACGTCGAGAGGTCCTTCGCCACCCATCTTGCGAACGCCCGCATCTCTTCTTCGCTGTCGTTCTTCCCTGTGATGACGAGGTAGGTGAGCTCGATGTGGATGTTCAGATCATGAGCCAGCTTCGTCGCCTTGAGCACAGGGTCGAGGCGCGCCCTGCACACGTCCTTGTAGAACTCTTCCTTGAATCCCTTGATATCGATGTTCATCGCGTCGAGGTACGGGGCGATCTCCCGCAAGGGATCGAGCTCGATGAAGCCGTTCGTCACGTAGACGGTGAACTGCCCCTTCTCCTTCGCGACCTTGCAAGTGTCGTAAGTGAACTCATGCCAGATTGTCGGCTCGTTATAGGTGAAGGCGATGGCGCGGACGCTGTTCGACGTCGCGAGGCGCGAGACATCCTCCGGCGAGATCGACTCGAGGAACGACTCCTGCGTTTTCGCCTGGGAGATGGTGAAGTTCTGGCAGTGTTGGCAGTGGAGGTTGCAGCCGACGCTCCCCAGGGATAGGATCCCTTCTCCCGGAAGGAAGTGGAACAATGGCTTCTTCTCGATTGGGTCGATGTGGATCGAGGATACCCGCCCATAGATCAGCGAGTAGAGCTTGCCACCGACATTCTGCCTCACGCCGCAGACCCCGACCTTCCCGTCGGCGATCTTGCAATGATGAGGGCAGAGGTAGCATGCCGCCCGATCGCCCTCGACCTTCCAGAACCTGGCCTCATGCCTGCCTTGCTCACCTGAAATGCTCATAACCCCGCTTCTCCAGAGGCGTCCGCCTTCCGTTCTTGACGAGAGTGCACTCGTTGCCCGCGACAGCCTTGCCGATCACGGAGAGGTCCTTCCCGAGCTTGTTGCGAAGCGAGTTGAGACCTTTCGGCGAGAAGGTGAACAACAGCTGATAGTCGCCACCGTAGTAAAGCACCAGCTCCTCCGTTTGGACAGCGCTCTTCTTCGCCACATCGTACACTTCCCTCTCGACCGGGACTGCCTCATAGTCGACATCGAAGCCGACCCCGCTCGCCTCGGATATGCCGTGAACGGTGAGGGCAAGTCCGTCGGAGACGTCCATGCAGGAGGTTACCGAGCCAGCGGCGGAGAGGATCATCCCCTCCTTCGTCCTCGGTGTCGGCTCCTTTATCGCCTTCTCCGCCTTTCGCTCCCCCAATCCCTTCGTGATCGAATGGTATCCGGCAGCCGCCAGACCAAGGTTCCCCGTCACCCCAAGCAGGTCGCCCGGTCTAGCCCCTTTGCGCAATAGGATGTTCTTCTTCGCCACGGTCCCAAGCGCCGTCCCTGAAAGCACGATTTCGGGCGATTCCTTGGTGTCCCCCCCGAGAAGCTCACCGCCGACGAAATCGCAGCAGTCAAGCACCCCTTCGATTATCTCATCCAGAAGCGCTGACTCGAGATTCGGGGGAAGGCCCATGGAGAGGAGGATCCCAATCGGCTTGGCGCCCATCGCGGCGACGTCGCTGAAGTTGACCGCTGCGCAGGTCCAGCCCATCTGCTTGTGGGTCATCCCGGGCAGGAAGTGCGTGCTCTGAGCGACCTGGTCGGTGCTCGCGACCAGATACACCAGGCCCATGTCGATCGCGGCGGCGTCGTCCCCCGGTCCGATGTTCGTCGAGGACGGTTTCTCCGTCGCCTGGGCGATGATGCGCTTGATCGCCTCCTTCTCCCCGATGTCGCTCAGCTTCATCGGCAGGCAATCTGTCTCTCCGGGATGATTACTCTTTCCACGCGTCGACTCGAATCTCTCTCTGCGAAGGTTTATAGCCCGACCAATCTTCAATCGGCTCTAGCTCATGAGGTTGGAGATACCCTACGGGAAGGACGACCATCAGGTCCTGGTGGTCCCAGACGAGAACATCTCGGCGATCCTGAGGCCGAACGAGGTCGAGTGCGGCGATCCGCTGGAGGAGATCAGGAAGGCGCTGGCCCATCCGCTCAAGAGCCCTCCCCTGAAGAAGTTCCTCGAGGGCGAGGGGGACACTGTTTTCATCGTCAACGACGGCACGAGGCCGACGCCGACATCGATGGTACTCGACGCTGTCTCCGAGGTAGCCGACCTGAAGAGATTCAGATACCTCGTGGCAACAGGGGCGCACCGTGCCCCGACCCAGGAGGAGTACAACGCGATCTTCGGTCGCTGGGCCGAACCGCTGAAGAAGCAGGTCCATGTTCATGACTGCCGCAAGGACGAGATGACAGACCTCGGCAGCTCTCGCGCCGGGACGAGGATGTTCATCAACGCCATCGCCGCGAAGGCGAAGAGGATAGTCATCGTCACGAGCGTCGAGCCGCATTACTTCGCAGGGTATACCGGCGGGCGCAAGTCGCTGCTTCCAGGAGTGGCGGCGTACAGCACGATCGAGGAGAACCATCGCTTCGCCATGAGCAAGGAAGCGCAGGTCCTGAGGCTCGGCGGGAACCCGGTCCACGAGGATATGATCGATGCGATCTCCCGCCTCAAGGACATCAGGATATTCGCCATCCAGACGGTCCTCGACCGTCATCATAACGTCTATCGGGTCGAGGCGGGCGCGCTCCAGCCCTCGTTCGAGAAGGCGGTCGTGCACGCGAACGAGGTCTTCTGCGTTCCGATCAAGGAGAAGGTCGACGTAGTCATATCCGTCGCCCCGCACCCGATGGACATAGACCTCTACCAATCGCAGAAGGCGATGGACAACGCCAAGTGGGCGCTGAAGCGGGGCGGCAGGCTGATATTTGTCTCGAAGTGTCGCGACGGGATCGGCGACAGGGTGTTCTATGATCAGCTCGCGCGCTCCACCGATCCCGATGAGATAATGCGCAACCTTGAGAGCGAGTACCGCCTAGGGCATCATAAGGCGGCGAAGATGGCGGAAATAGCGAAGCACGTCAGGATAGGCGGGGTGACGTCGCTCCCGCCCGACGAGCTGAAGAGGATCAGCATCCAGCCGTTCTCGGTCGTCCAGGAGGCGTTAGACGCCGCCTTGGGGGAGAAGCCTGACGCGAAGGTGATGGTGATGTACGAAGGGAGCATAGTCGTCCCCAGGCTGGTGCACGATGGCTAGCGCTTTCGAAGCGTCGAACCTGCGTCCCATGATGCAGACGCTAAACACCTGCACCTATTGCGGGTTCTGTAAGTCCGTCTGCCCCTCGTTCGAGAGCATCGGTTGGGAAGGGAGCGTGGCGAGGGGAAGGATGATCCTCGCCTACGGCCTGCTTCGCGGTGATGTCGCACCCGAGGAGAGCGTCGCCCGCTACATCTATCAGTGCACGACTTGCAAGGACTGCGAGCGGCGCTGTCCCTCGGGAATCGAGGTCGTCGACGTGGTGGAGCGGTGTAGGAGGGACCTCGTCTCCGCGGGAGTGGCGCTGCCGCAGCACAGGCGCCTAGCGGAGAGCATCGCCACAAACGGGAACCCGTACGGCGAAGCAATCAGCGTCGCACGGTCGCTCGGTCTCAAGAAGGGAAGGGCGAAGGTGGGATACTTCGCTGGGTGCACGGCGGGCTATCGGGACCGAGCCATCGCCAATTCCACAATGAGACTTCTCGAGGCGGTCGGGGCGGACCACACGATCGTCGACGAGGTCTGTTGCGGCTCGGTCCTCCAGCGCATCGGCCGGCCCGAGGAGGAGGTAGAGGGCCTCATGCTCCGCAACGTCCGGGCGATCGAGGCGCAGGGCGTCGAAGAGATCGTGCTCTCCTGCGCCGGCTGCTATCGGATGTTCAAGGAGGAATATCCGAAGCACGTCGAGGTGGGCTTCGAGGTGAGACATGTCTCCCAGTTCCTGGCTGAGAGCGCTCTAGAGTTCCGTCCGCTGTCGAAGAAGGTCACATACCATGATCCCTGCCACCTCGGCCGCCATGCCGGTGTGTACGACGAACCGAGGAAGCTGCTCTCCATGATCCCTGAGATCGAGTTCAGGGAGATGCCACGTCGCAAGGAGACGGCGTCCTGCTGCGGCGGAGGGGGCGGCGTCCGCTCCGCCTTCCCCGATCTTTCCCGGAAGATAGCCTCAAGGCGGGTCGCCGAGGCCTCGTTCGCGGACGTGCTGGTCACGAGCTGCCCTTTCTGCGTCTCCAACCTTCAAGCCGGCAGAGAGGAGTTCGGCAGCAAAGTTGAAATCGTTGACCTCTCAGAGCTACTCGCTAGATTGGTGGTCGCGAGATGATAGTCAGGGTCAGGGAGTACGTCAGCATGCTCGAGGCACAGGCGGAGTGGCGGCGTCTCGGAGCGGAGAGCCAGATCGAGGGGCCGGACGACCTCTGGCAGGGAGTGTTCATGTTCGCCGAGGGCGACGATGCGAAAGAGATCGAGGATGCCGCGTTCCTAACCGAGGAGATGGGAGGGACGGCGGTTCCCTGTGGCTCAGAGAACGTGAGGAGGCTCCTCCTCTACTTCGAGTCGGGACTGCTCCGGTCGCTCTCTTGCGCCGTTGGCATATCGTCATCGATGAATGAGATCTCGCAGGCGCTCAACTCCTACCACGAGAGGGGAGGAATCGATGTCCCGCTGCCGGCGGGCAGGCTCAGTTCCAATGGCACGCTGATCATGGGGGTGCTGAACGTCACGCCGGATTCGTTCTCCGACGGCGGCAGGTTCTCCAACAAGGACGACGCGGTTCGACAGGCGTTCAAGATGGCGGACGAGGGCGCCGATATCATCGACGTCGGCGGCGAGTCCACGCGCCCCT
>JBEKAR010000055.1:0-11015 GCA_050015815.1 Methanomassiliicoccales archaeon
CGGCTGTCCGACGGCGCGGTACTTCGCCGGGACTTCGGGATGCCACTTCGGGAACGAGCGGGTCGCTCCCTTGCGGTGCACCATGACCTTGGTCATCTTGCCCTCGACCTCATACTCCTCTACCTTGGCGATGTTGTGCGCGACATCGTACACCTGGTGCATGCCAAGGTCCCCCGCGGAGCGCTTGAAGTGCTGCTCGAAGCTCTCGCGCACCCAATGTAGGATCATCTGGCGGTTCGCCCAGGCAAAGTTCGCCCCGGCGCACATCGCCGCAAAGTAATCTTGTCCGGGCTGCGAATGGATATCGGCGCAGGCCAGCTGTCTGTCCGGCAGGTTCAGGCCCTTGTCGCGGATGTAGCGCTCCATCACCTGCAGGTAGTCCGTGGCGATCTGGTGTCCGCAGCCCCTCGAGCCGCAATGCACCGTGACGGTGATCTGTCCCTTGCGGTCGATGCCGAACGCCTTCGCCGCCTCGGGCTCGAAGATCTCGTCGACCTGATCGATCTCGAGGAAATGGTTGCCGGAGCCGAGCGAGCCGACCTGCGGGATGCCCCTTTCCTTCGCCTTGCGGCTTACCTTCGACGGGTCGGCCTCCTTGAGCCTGCCGCCCGCCTCCGCCGTCTCAAGGTCCTCCTTCCAGCCATAGCCGTTCTCGACGGCCCACTCCGCTCCTCGGAGCAGGATGTCGTCGATCTGCCCGGCCGCTATGTCCGTGACGCCCTCCGAGCCGACGCCCGCGGGGACGTTCCGAAATAGGAGGTTGACGAGGTCCTTGATGCTTGGCCTGACGTCCTCGACGCTCAGGTCGGTGCGGATCAGCCTCACGCCGCAGTTTATGTCGAATCCAATGCCCCCTGGCGAGATCACTCCGGTCTCGTAGTCCATCGCCGCCACGCCCCCTATCGGGAAGCCATATCCCCAATGGATATCGGGCATGGCGAGCGACTTGCCGACGATGCCCGGAAGGCAGGCCACGTTCGCCGCCTGCTCCGGAGCGTTGTCCTCGCGGATGTGCTGGATCATCGATTTGCTGGCGTAGATGACGGCGCTGGTGCGCATGCAATCCTTGTACGTGCGTGGGATCTCCCACCGGTAATCGTCAATCTGGTTGAGGGGGCCATTCCAGCTCATCGTATCGGTGAACGCACGCCCTGTACTGCTATAATGATTTTGCAGCTGAACCGGTTCTGACCACGGTTGAAAAAAGGGCACTAGGGGTTTAAACGCCAAAGTTCATTTCCGGCGTGCAAGAATGTCGTATGAGTTCCAAGCGGTTCTCGCGATCCCGATCGTGGTGGGCCTGGTCGGGCTGCTCGTAGGGCTCTATGTCTATCGGAAGAACCCCTTCTTGCCGTCCAGCAGAATGTTCTTAATCGTCATGTTCTTCTTCTTCGCCTATGGCCCGATAGATTACGCGTTCATGACCGCACCAGACGCGGGTTCGGCGCTCCTCTGGGGTCGGATCGGCCTCTTCGTCATTGTCCTCGCGTTCGCCAGCATCGTCTATCTCGCCTCGCTCCTGCCATACGAACGGTTCGCGGGATGGTTCTCTCGCTCCCGCCGTGAGTACGTGGTGATCTCTTTGCTCGCCGCTTTCATCGGAGCGTACGCCCCTAACACGGTGACACAGTACGACTTCGGCTGGGGTTTCCCCATGAGCGAGGGATTCTACATCTGGATGGTCGTGATGGTGAGCTTCGCGCTCGCCGGGATATACATGCTCACGGTCACCTGCCTTTCGACCAACGACAAGGTCGTTCGCCGGCAGGCGACCATTCTGTCTTTCGGGATCGCGTTCCCTTACATCTACGCGATCGTGATCTCGGTGTTGCTCGTCGGAGGCGCCGCTGTCCCGAACACCTACTCGCCTGGCGTCCTGTTTCTGATCTTGGCCTTCGCTTACGCGGTCATGCGCTACCGCACGTTCACTGCTGACATCAAGCCGAAGAAGGAGACGGTCTTCCACACAGATACTCGTCAGGTCGATGAGATGAAGGGCCGGTTGATCCTCATAGAGGACAAGAAATCGGAAGGAGCGCATGAGCTGTTCCACGGCCTCGTCTCATCGAGCTCACCAGGCCTTCTGGTCACGCGGATGGTTCCAGACCTGGATGTGGAGGGGTTGCGCCATGAGGGGATAACTGTGCTCACCATCTCCACTCAGGTGGGCGAGAACCGCCTCGACCCTACGAACCTCTCCATCCTGCACCATACGATCCGGGAGTTTCTCAGGAACAACCCGAGCACGGTGGTTTTGATGGATGGCCTCGAGTACCTTTTCGAGAACAATGAGGCCGACAGGGTGGTGAAGCTCGTCCAGTCGCTGAGGGACGAGGCCATTACGATCGGCGCATCGCTGCTGATCTCAATCGACCCCGACACGATCACGGAGCGCTACCTGTCGATGTTCGAACGCGAGTTCGATGTCGTTGGGCCAGGGAAAGGGGCCGGGACCGAGATTTGAACTCGGGTCTAGGGATCCACAGTCCCACAGGATAACCAGGCTACCCCATCCCGGCCATGTGGGGATGGTCTGAACGCTTCGCGGGTAATAAAACCTTCTCCGGCGGGACGAAGTGGCTCAGGCCACCTTGCTCGTCTGGAAGCGCTTCCCGTCCTCCTTGCAGATGCGCTTCACGAGCTTCCTTCCGCCGGCAGCGACAGTGATCAGCCCGATCATGCCCTGGGCGTACTGGCCCACCATGTAGAAATCGCCCAGCCCAGGAAGCGTCGGCGAGATGCCATCCTTGAGCAGCTGCCCCAGCGATATCCTGGCCGGCCAGGCCTGCAGCCCCCGATACGCCCCGAGGAACCGTTCCGCCGTGACCGGGGTGATGACATCCATCGCCTCCACCTGCATCCCTAGACCAGGGAAGCGCCTTTCAAGTTGTCCGAGCGTGGCATCCACGACCTTCGCCTTCTCCGCGTCGTAGGCGTCCTTTCCCCTCTCCCGGAGCGCCTTCCAGTAGTCGTAGGTCCCGGCGAAGGTGACCTTTATCACTCCCTTGCCCTTCGGCGCCACCCCCATCGGAGAGGAGAAGAGCTCAACGTCCAGCTTGCCGGCTTCCCTCCCCTCTATGGCCAAAGGCTCATCGAGGAGGATGCAGAGCGCATGCGGCTCGGCGTCGATGTCCCTGGCCACTCCGAAGAACACCTCAAGCCCGAGGTCCTGCTCGGCGGTCACCCAGTCGTGATAGTACGAGCGGATGATGTCGTTCGTGTACCTTCCATCGAGCATCCCGTAGATTGTGTTGTACCCATCCGCTGCGGAGACGACCAGGTCAGAGAGATGTTCCGTGCCGTCCTGGAGTCTGACCCCGATCGCTCGGTTCTCCTTCGTGAGCACCTTGTCGACCGGCGAACGATAGTGCACCTTACCACCGAGCTCGACCAGTCTCCTCTCGATGTTCCTCACAAGCGTCATCGATCCGCCGACGGGCCAGCCCGCGTCGCCCCGCGAGACGTTCGCGAGCATCCCTAGGTGAACGAGCATCGGCGTCGAAGGCATCCCGTACTGCACGTTCCGGAACGACCGCTTCAGGAAGTCGTCCTGGAATCGGTCCGAGAACTGCGCCGCCGTGACCGACCCCCACTTGCGAACGAGGCCGAGTTTGGGCAGCATCTTGAGCATCGAGAGCCTTCCGCCGCCGACGATGAACGCCATCACGTCGAACCCGACCAGCTTCTTCGCCGCTGAGACGTATTCGTGGATGAGCTTGGCATCCATCGGCGAAACGCGATTCATCTCGTTCTCGAGGGCGTCGAGGTCCGAGAGGATGTCAGTTCGGTGACCCCTCTGGTCCTCGAGCTGAACGATCTCATTGAACGTGAGAACCGAAGTCCCCCTGAGCCCGCCTAGCTCACTCCAGATGCTGTGTATCGGGTTGGATGGCAGCGTGCCGCTCAGGTTGTGGATGCAGTAGTCGAAGGCGTATCCCTTCCTGCTCCAGGAGGTACACGAGCCCCCCGGCTTGTCGTGCCTCTCGAAAAGCTCGACATCGTAGCCGTTCATCCTCCCGTAGCATCCAGTGGAGAGGCCGGCGATGCCCGCCCCGATCACGATCATCGACTTGCGTGCCATCCGATTGACCCATGGATAGCGCCATCAAGCTAAATGCTCTGTGTCGCTCGTAGGTCCGCTCGGCTGGGTCCAGGCATCGCAGCGTGACGGACCGGGACTATCGCCCCCACCCTCCCTCTCGTTCCCTAGCTAGGATGTCGGACGTTCATGGACGACCGTCGGACCTGTCCGACACGGCACAATATAAGGATATGACGTGACATTTTCAACTGATTGCTATGAAGCTAGACCTGATCTCAATCCTAGACGTCAAGGACGACCTTGAGGACCTCCTCGACTCCGCGATGCGCCTGAAAGGCGGAGCGCTGAAGTCGCGCGAACCGCTGAAGGGCAAGACCCTGGCAATGATCTTCGAGAAGTCGAGCACGCGCACCCGCGTCTCCTTCGAGGCGGGGATGTCACAGCTCGGCGGCCATGCCCTCAACCTCAGCCCGAAGGAGATGCAAATGGGCCGGGGCGAGACAATAGGCGACACGGCGAAGGTGCTCTCGCGCTACGTGGACGCGATCATGTACCGCGCCTTCAACCACGAGTTAATGAAGGAGCTCGCGGCGACCGCTACCATACCTGTCATCAATGGCTTGGACAACGTTGAGCACCCCTGCCAGACTCTAGCCGACCTGATGACGATCAAGGAGCAGAAGGACAAGTTCGAGGGGCTGAAGCTCGCCTACGTCGGGGACGGCAACAACGTCTGCAACTCATTGATGCTCGGCTCGGCAATCGTGGGGATGGACTTCACGGCCGCCTGCCCGAAGGGATACGAACCGAAACCGACGTACGTGACCGAGGCGAAGAAGCTCGCGAAGAAGACGGGAAGCGAGGTGCGCGTCGTGCAGCAACCCGCCGTCGCTGCGAGCGGGGCTGACGTGCTCTATACTGACGTATGGGTCTCGATGGGGCAGGAGGAGGAGGCGAAGGCGCGGGAGAAGCTCTTCAAGCCCTACCAGATCAACTCCGAGCTGCTCGAGAAGGCGGAGGAGGACGCGATCGTGATGCACTGCCTGCCGGCGCACCGGGGCATGGAGATCACCGCGGACGTGATCGACGGGCCGCGGTCGGTCGTGTTCGAGCAGGCGGAGAACCGTTTGCACACCGAGAAAGCGGTCCTGCTGATGCTCATCCGCTAGGCGCCATCTGCGTCTGGATGATCGCCTCGATGGCTTCGAGGAATTCCTCTTCCTTCCCCATCCCGATCGTCGCGCCGGCCGCGATGTTGTGCCCACCACCGGTGCCGCCGACTTTCTCCGAGGCCTGCTTGATCGCCGAGGCGAGATCCAGACCCGAGTCCACCATCCACCTTGACCCTCGTGCCGAGACCTTCACTTTCTCGTCCTCGGAGTAGGCGAAGGCGATGATCGGAACGTCCGGCACGACCTCGCCGGAACCGAGCACCATTCCCGCCACGATGCCGACGATGCTGTCCAGTATCTCATCCCGTCCGTGGAACCACTGCAGGTGCTTCCTCCTCTGCACTCCAAGGTCTCGAACCAGGGAGATCGCCTCCGCGAGGTTGCCGCGGTGGTTCGCCAACAGGGTCTTGCCAGCCGCGTAGGAGTCGCCCCGGTCGCCGTGGCAGATGTCAAGGCCGATCTCCGCCTTCATGTAGCGGCCGCATGCGTTGAGCAGGGTCGAGTATTCCTTCGCGTCGTGCAGTTCCGTTCCTGGCTTCTCCTTCTCGAGGATGTAGACGTCCCCGATGAGGCGTCTGATCGATGATGGGCCCATCCTGTTGTCGAGGAGGAGCTCGCCCAGCGCCGAGCACACGGTTCTCCTTTCCTCCTTAGAGAGATCGATCCAACACCTCCACTTGTCCCCCTCCTTCAGGTCGATCCCCAGCTCGAGAAGGAATGAGTTGCACGCGTCCTCCGAGTTCGTCAGCCCGGGAAGAACCGGGTCGGTCGAATACTGCAGCATTCTCGCGACTGGCCGCGTCTCCCTCCCGAAGATCCTGATGTCCCTCGCCGCCCGGAGCACGCTTTCCGACTCGCCCTTTTCGACGAGAGAGCGGTTGAGCCCCTTGAGACGGCAGGCGGCGGAGTCCTGCAGGTCGCCGACCGCGCCGACGATGGCGAGCGGCAACAGGTCGATATTCCTATCGGTCAGATGCTTCGCGACCGCGTACGTCGTCCCCGCGCCACTGATGTCCGTCGAACCGTCTATGCCGAATAGATGCGGGTTGACGTGGAGCCCCGCGTCCGTGAAGCTCCCGAGATCGTTCTGGCCTGGGCGACGTGCCGTTCGAGGCGATTCAGGTATGTGGTGATCGGTGACGCAGACCACTGGATGCTCGAGTTTCGAGAAGAAGGAAGAACCGAGATCGACGAGCCACACCGCCTCTGTCGGCTCCGAATTGATCCTCTTCACCTCGTCCTGGTCGAGCTTCTTTATGAACCTGGCCTTCGAATCAATCCCGGCGCGCTCCAGCGCGCTCGTGGCGATTGAAGCGGCCGAAACCCCGTCCGCGTCGATGTGCGCTATGACGGTGGCGGACTTCGCCATAAGCAGTCCCTCGGCGGCACTCTTCGCCGCCGCCTCGAATCCTGCGATGTCGGGATGGTCATGACCCGGCGTCATGATGACTCACCCAAGTCCAGGGTCTCACGCTTGAGGCGTTCGCAGACGTGTTCCGCGATTGGCACGAGGTTCATGATATCCGCGGTGTTGTAACGGATCAGGGTATCGAGGGCGTTCTCATTTCGGTTCTTCTCCCAGAGATGCCAGAGCCAGACCGCCTCTTCCCCGGTCATGTATTCGAGGTCCCTGTCACGGATGATGCCCATCGCTCTCTCGATTCTCTTGAGCCCGCCGGTCAACCCGATTCTGGCACAGCCGTGCCTTAGGTCGAAGTGCGGTACAAGCGGTATGGAGAACGGATACTCCATCTCTAGGAACGGCAGGTCGAAGGACGAGCCGTTGAAAGTCACGAGCAGCGACGAGCCATAGAGCGCCTTCGCGATGTTCTCCGTATTGAGGTCGATGCCGCGAACGAGCGTGGTCGTTCCGGATGATCTGTGGATTCCGACGATGGTCGTCACCGCTGAGGGACCTAGGCCGTCCGTCTCGATGTCGAGGTAGGCGACGCCGTCGCGCACATCCTCGAACAGGCGCCAGTGCTCGTTGCGAGGGAGCAGTCTGCAGAAGTAGGACGTCTCGCCGTTCCTCATGAACGATTCCGCAGTCCGCAGGCCGACGTCGAGCCTCTCCTTCCTCTTCGACGACATACCCCTCACAGAGTTCGTCCCAAGGAAGCAGTCCCAGTCGACCAGTCCGTCGCGCCAAAGCTTCCTCTCGGTCGCTCTGCCGACGGAAGACAACATGAGGAAGGTCCGAGTGATCACGTCCAGTGAGTGCGGCGCTGATATGAAAGCGTTTTCGCCCGGCCCAACGAAAGTAGGCGAAGGTCGGGAACGTTGAAATAGAGCGCTGCGCGATGGACGCCCGAGGCCAATGAAGGAACTCGAGGTGATGCCAGGGTTGTTCATCAGCAACGAGCTCTGCGCCTTCCTCCCGCACCAATCGACCGTCGTCGTCTCTGATCTGCACATCGGATACGAATCGGTGCTCGAGGACTCGGGCCTGCACCTGCCCCGCATCCAGACGGCGAGGATGATGGAGGACCTGGAGAGGATCGTCGAACTCCGCTCGCCGGCGCGTTTCATCATACTCGGCGACCTGAAGCACGAGTTCTCCCGCAACCTTTCTCAGGAATGGGATGAAGTTCGACGACTGCTCGCCGTGCTGCAGGAGAAGGCGGAGGTCGTCGTCATCCGGGGCAACCATGACAATTACCTCGCGACCATCGCTTCGAAGCTCGGCGTCGAGATTGTGAATGAGTACCACCTCGCCGGGATGACGTTCGCCCACGGGCACGAGCCTTGTGAAGAACGGCCACTCGTGATCGGTCACGAGCATCCTTCGGTCCGCCTTTGCGACGATGTCGGGGGGTTCGTGAAGGTGCCGTGCTTCATGCACCTGCCTATGGAACAGATCCTCGTCATGCCCGCGTTCAGTCCCCTCGCTCCTGGCACGGACCTTACCGGGGCGACGAGCGCCGAAACGTTCTCTCCGGTCCTTCAGTCGAGCGACATGGGCGACGCGACGGCTTACGCTTGCACCGACATCGGCCTCCTAAGCCTCGGTCCGCTCTCGAAGCTCTCCCGGCGCAGGCCAAGCGCATAGCTAGAAACATATAATTCTCACTGAACGAATACCTCCGTGGGGATCTCGCTTGCCCGAGTGCATCGTCTGCGGGTGTGTTTTGAAGAAGAACCAGGCGAAGTGTCCCGTTTGCGGCGCCTCCCAATTCGAGGAGGACGATTATTGAGGGAAGGGCGGACCAGGGATGGCGGCGCCTCCGCTGCCTACTGGCATCTGGAGGGCGCTCTCCTACGATGCGACCTTTGCCCCCAACGATGCCTCGTCGGCCCGGATGAGATCGGATTCTGCGGCACCCGCTCCAACATCGCTGGCGGAATGATCGCGCTCAACTATGGCAAGGTGTGCGTCTCGGCAACCGACCCGATCGAGAAGAAGCCGATATTCCACTACCGCCCGGGTTCGAAGCTCTACTCGATCGGCACGTTCGGCTGCAACCTGGACTGCGGCAATTGCCAGAACTCCACCCTCGCCAGGCTGCAGGCGTCACGGGCCCCATACGTCATGATGGAACCGGAGGAGGTGGTCAGCGCGGCGGTCGCAAGCGGCGCGAAGGGCGTGGCTTTCACTTACAATGAACCGACCGTCTGGATCGAGTTCATACTCGACGTCGCCGCCCTCCTTCGGCAGGCGGGACTCTTCACGGTTCTCAACACCAACGGCTTCATCGAATCCTGGGTCGCGGACGACCTCTACGACATGGTCGAGGTGGCGAACATCGACGTGAAGGGAATGAGCGACCGTTTCTATGTCAAGAATTGCAAGGGCAGGCTCGGTCCAGTGCTCGAGAACTGCTTCGCCGCCCGCCTTGCCGGGGTCCATGTCGAGCTCACGTATCTGCTGATCCCCGGACTGAACGACTCGGCCGAGGAAGTAGGCAAGTTCGCCTCTTGGGTCGTCAGGGAGCTCGGTGATGACGTGCCGGTGCACCTCTATCGCTTCCAGCCTTCGTACAAGATGAGCAACCTGCCCCCGGAGGAGATGAAGGTTGTCGACCGCTCCTACGGCATCGCCAAGGCGAAGCGTCTCGAGTACGTATACGTCGGCGGAGTCGCCGGCGATATCAGGCAGGACACTTATTGCCCGTCTTGCGGAGCGCTGCTCGTCAAGAGGTCTAGCAAAGAGCCGATCGAACCGACGTTCGTCCTAGGGGAGAGGATTAGCCGCTACTGCCCGACCTATTCCGAGGTCGCGGTCTTCCTCAAGGAGGGCCTATGCCCGGGATGCGGTAGAAAGGCTTCGATAGTGCTCGAGGGTTGATAGCGTTAAGGCGTCTTGCCGTCCGACCCGTCCGAGGTATTCAGTAATCAATCGTTATGGTTAGAATACTGTACAAATGGTGTATCTGGATGTTATATCCATCCATCCAAGCCTTTAATATTGACCACAGTAATCCGCAGCACAATTCCCAAGGAGGGAGTGAAGTTTGGTAGACTATCTCGCACAGCTTGCTGAAGTGGTAGTGAAGGGTAAGATAAAAGAAGCCAAGCCGCTGGCAGAGCAGGCTTTGGCGAACGGAGTGACCGCGCAGGAGATCATCTTCAATGGCCTCTCCAAGGGCATGGAAGTGGTAGGACAGAAGTACGAGAAGAAAGAGTACTACCTGCCGCAGGTCCTGCTCTCGGCGCAGACGATGTATGCAGCGCTGGACGTAGCGCTCCCGAAGCTCAAGGTCGGACAGGCCGGAGCAGCGGGCAAGTGCGTCATCTGCGTCGTCGAGGGCGACGTGCACGACATCGGCAAGAACATCGTCAAGGCGATGCTCACCGGCGCCGGCATGACCATCTTCGACCTCGGCCGCGATGTCCCGATCAAGAACATCGTGGAGAAGGCGAAGGCCGAGAGCGTCAACATCGTCGCGACCTCCACCCTCATGACGCCTACCCTGGCGGGCATGAAGGAAGTCGAGAAGATGTTGCGCGAGGGCAACATGAAGCCAGCCATGAAGACCATGATCGGCGGTGGAGCAACATCCAAGGAGTTCGCGGCCCAGATCGGTGCGGACGCCTGGGCATACGACGCCATCGAAGCGGTCAAGGTCGCGGCCCAGCTCGTTAAGGGCTAAGCACGAATTCCCTGATTCATCAAACCCCTTCCATCTTCTGATTTTTCATGTGAAAGCGAATGCCGTCGCACCTACGGTTAGTGAGGTGACCGAGAAGGTCGGGTGACAAACCTTATTAGACGCCCGCCCGATAGCCGGGACGATGCCAACTGAGATTGCCACTTTGCATCGTGAGGTGACCGGCCTGAGGGAGACGGTCGAGTCGATGCAATCGGTCCTGATGAAGATGAGTGGGATAGGAGCGGACGTCGGTCGCTCGCAACTCCCGAGGCGGAGGAGTGGGCTGCTTGAGGTCGTTGTGTCTCAGGCGATGGAGGATGTCGAGGAAGGATTGGCGAGGAACCTGGTGAGAAGGTGCGACATGCGAGAGCCCTGCCGGGCGACTTTCGCGACATTCCTCCAGAAGAATGCTTCGCTGCTGGAGCAGGAAACCGTCCGCGAGGAGATTATCCTGACGAACCAGAACGAGCTCGACCGCCTCAAGGCCACCGCACCCTATGACAAGTGCGAGAAGTGCTTCCAGGAGGTCTCGAGGTTGTTCGGGAAGCAGGTCCGGCTGATGCGTTCGATTAGAATCTACTCGACCGATTCGGACAAGAGGCGGGAGATTGACGAGATCCCAGAGAAGGAGGTCGTCAGAGGGTTCGTCGAGCCGATCGCGAATCGGCAGCGACTGCAGATGCTCAAGTCGCTCAGCCTCGAGCCGAAGAC
>JBEKAR010000056.1:0-10765 GCA_050015815.1 Methanomassiliicoccales archaeon
AAGCTCATCGGCGCCTACCTCGCGGGCTACAGCATCGTCGAGGTGAGAGGCAAAGAGCGCCTCAGTCTCGACATCAAACGCGCCGTCAAGGAGATATCGCGCATGGTCATCGGTCCTGAGGTGATAGAGGAGACGAGCAACACCGTCGTCCTCCACGACCTGTCGGACCCGGTCGAGCTCCCGCAGGAGAAGTGCGTCAGGAGGATGCACCTTATCGTCGGCTCGATGCACAAGGACGCCATAATCGCCCTCGAGGAGATGGACGAGGCGCTCGCGGATGATGTGATAGACCGCGATGCGGACGTTGACCGACTCTACTGGATGGCATTGAAGCAGCACAACCTGATCATGAGCAACCGCAAGCTCTCGGAGAGCATCGGAGTCGACATCTTCGGAAGCACCGCCTTGATGCTGGCCGCACGATCGGTTGAGCGCATCGGGGACCACGCGGAGAAGATCGCGACCAACGTGGTGCTCGCGGTGGAGAACAAGACCAAGCTCGGGAAGACGACCGACATCAGCGAGCTCTCGGCGCGTTCTCTATCGTCGCTTGACCGCGCGATGGACGCTTTCTTCAAGAAGGACATCAGGTCGGCGAACGTACTGATAGACGACGCTCAGGTGCTGGCGCAGGATTGCCAGAACAGGATGAACGACCTTCGGGCGCCGGGCAATGCGGCGGCCGTCAGCCTTGCTTCCGTGCTTGATTCCATAGCAAGGACGACGATGTACGCGATGGACATCGCCGAGGTTGCGATCAACGCGGCGATGAGAGAAGACTCGATCACTCGGTGAAGTCATACTTGGAGGTCCGCGAAAGGTTGAGCCATCTCCTTTCCAGAACAGGGTCGCGGAGCTTCTCTAAGAGATCGTCAGCGAACTCGGAGCCCTTCGCCCCGGTCTGCCGTCCCGTCACGACCGCCTTCTTCTCGAAAAGCGTGCAGACGTCGATCGCCATGTCGAGCCGCTTCGACCTCTCCGTGTATCCGATGTGGTCAAGGAGCATCGAGGCCGCCTTGATAATGCTAGAGGGGTCGGCGTACTCCGCCCTGCCCTCCTCGACCATGCGTGGTGCCGAGCCATGTATCGCCTCGAACATGGCGTGCCTGGTACCGATGTTGGCGCTGCCCGCCGTTCCCACCCCGCCCTGGATCTGCGCCGCCTCGTCGGTGATGATGTCACCGTAGAGGTTCGGCAGGATGATGACCCTAAACTCGCTGCGACGACTCGGGTCGAGCAGCTTCGCCGTCATGATGTCGATGAACCAGTCGTCCCACTTGATGCCTGGGTAATCAATCGCCACCTTCTCCGCGACCTGCAGGAACTTGCCGTCCGTGGTCTTGATGACATTGGCCTTCGTGACGATCGTGACGTAATCGATGCCGTTCCGCTTCGCATGTTCGAAGCCGAGGCGGATGATCCGCTCGCATCCGGGGGTGGTGGAGACGCAGAAATCGAACGACAGCTCGGGCGTAACGTTCAGGCCCCTGCTGCCGAGGATGTAGGAGCCTTCGGTGTTCTCCCTGAAGAATATCCAATCGATTCCTTGGTTCGGGATCCGGACCGGTCTGACGTTGGCGAAAAGGTCCAGCTCCCTCCTCATCGCCACGTTCGCGCTCTCGATGTTCGGGACCTTGTCTCCCTTCTTCGGCGTCGTCGTCGGACCCTTCAGGATGACGTCGCACGCCTTCAGCTTGACCAGGACCTCCTCCGGGATCGGCTTCATCGCCTTGACGCGCTCCTCGAGCGTCAGCCCTCCGATCTCGCGGATCTCGACCTTGCCGTTACTGACCTCTTCCTCGAGAAGGTTCTCGAGAACGCGCTTCGCATGCCCCGTGATGTACGGCCCGATGCCGTCACCGCCCACGACACCGATCACGATCTTGCTCTTCTTCGAGTAGTCGACCCATTCCTGCGTCCCTTTCATCCGCTCGAGCCGTGCGAGCTGCTCTTCGACAAGCTTGCCGAAATGCTTCTCAGCCGCCGCAACCGCAGAGTCGGTCGCTCTCGCCAATAGTATCACTCCAGATTGAAGCCGCCGTGCTTCTTGAAGTGCTCCGCAAGACCGCCGTCGTTGAGGATATGGACCATCACCGGCGGCATAGGCGTCGCCTTGATCCTCTTGTCCTTGGTGACGTTGAAGACATAGCCCCGTTCGAGGTCGATACGCAGTTCGTCGCCTTCGTCGATCGAAGAGGAATCGCACTCGATCACCGGCAGCCCGACGTTGATGCAGTTGCGGTAGAATATTCGTGCGAACGACTTCGCAACCACCGCGCTGATGCCGGCGGCCTTGATCACCAGGGGCGCCTGCTCCCTCGACGAGCCCATGCCGAAGTTCTCCCCTCCGACGATGAAGTCGCCCTCCTCGATCTCATCGTAGAAGCCGGGCCTGAGGTCCTCCATCAGGTGCTTCGCCATGTCGTTCATGTCGAGCGACTTAAACTTGTACTTCCCGGCGATGATGTAGTCCGTGTTCACGTTATCGCCGAAGGTGTGCGCCCTTCCGAACAGGTCCTTCATCCCAGCACCTCCCTCGGGTCCGCGATGTATCCCTTGACCGCGGAGTACGCCGCGGTCGCGGGCGAGGCGAGATACACCGCCGCCTTGGTGTTTCCCATCCGTCCCTTGAAGTTGCGGTTGGCGGTGGAGAGCACCACCTCGTCGTCCGCCGGAATGCCTCCGCAAGTACCGACACACGGACCGCAGGACGGCGTGATGATTGCCGCGCCGGCCTTTTGCAGGATCTGGAGCGCGCCGCAATCCATCGCCGAGGACATGACAGCCTTCGACGCAGGGGCGACGATCAGCCTCACTCCCTCGGCCACCTTCTGACCGTCGAGCATTGCCGCGGCGACCATCAGGTCCTCGATCCTGCCGTTGGTGCAGGTGCCGATGTATATCTGGTCAAGCTCCTTACCCTCGACCTTCTCAATCGGGACGACGTTGTCGACGTCAGGAGGGCAGGCGACCTGCGGGGAGAGATCGGAGACGTCCTCTGCGATCACTCGCTCGTATTTCGCGTCGTCGTCCGCCTTGACCGGCCGGTACGAGCGCTGCGCCCTTCCCTCGAGGTATGCGTCGACCTTCGCATCGCACTCCATCAATCCTACCTTCGCTCCAGTCTCTACGGCGAGGTTCGATATCGTCATCCTCGATTCGACGGAGAGGGCGTCGATCGCCTCGCCGCATATCTCCAGCGATTTGTACGTGGCGCCGTTCGCGGTCAGCTTGCCGCACATCCTCAACGCGATATCCTTGGAGAAGACCCCTTTCGGCAACTCACCGTCGAACCGCACCTTGATCGTCGAGGGGACCTTCATCCAGGTCTTGCCGGAGATTAGCGCCGCGGCGAGGTCGGTCGATCCCACGCCGGTGGCGAAAGCGTTGAGCGCGCCGTACGTCGTCGTGTGCGAGTCCGCGCCGATGATCACGCTGCCCGGGAGGGCCTGGCCGGATTCGGGGACGAGAACATGGCACACCCCTTCGCCGACGTCGTAAAGCTTGACCCCTTTCTCACGCGCGAACGCCCTCATCTCTTTGTGAATGTTCGAGACCGACTCGAGCGGCGACGGCGCGTTGTGGTCGATCACTATCGCGTAGCGGGACGGATCGAAGATCGCCTCTCCGTTCATCTCCCGGAACGCCTTGATCGTGAGAGGGGTCGTGCCGTCCTGGCTCATCATGAAGTCGACCGGAACGATGACTATGTCTCCCGCCACGACTTCCTTTCCCACGTGCCTACTGAGGATGTTCTCCGCTATCGTGCCCATGTCATTCCAGCCTCTGTGCCTCGTCCTTCCAGTCCTGGTAGACGTAGACGAGCTCCTTCTCCGTGAGCGAGCGTTTCAGGGCGATCGAGCTCGAGCGGACCATCTCCAAAACCTTGCCCGCAGCGTCGTCGTCGACCTCGATGCCGTGCTTCGCCAGGACGCTCTTGATCGTGTGACGCCCGGAATGCTTGCCGATCGATATGCGCCTCTCCAGGCCGACCGATTCGGGAGAGAATGCCTCGTAGTTCGCGGCGCACTTTATCACTCCGTCGGTGTGAATGCCAGCTTCGTGCACGAAGCAGTTCGTTCCGACGATCGGCTTCCATTCCGGGATGGTTCTCCCGGAAGCGCGGGCGACGTACTCCGCTATCTCGCGGAACCTCGCCGTCTCAATACCAGTCTCCAGGTTGAGAACGTACCGCGCGGCCATCACGACCTCCTCCAGCGGCGCGTTGCCCGTCCTCTCCCCGATGCCCATTATCGTAGTGCTAAGGAACGTCGCCCCGGCCTGCACCCCCGCGATGGCGTTCGCGGTCGCCATGCCGAAGTCGTTGTGGGTGTGCATCTCCACTGGGATCTTCACCGTGTCAATCAAATCCTTGACGACATCGTAGGTCTGCAGCGGACCCATGATCCCGAGCGTGTCGCAGAACCTTACGCGGTCCGCCCCGGCCTCCTTGGCCGTCCGGGCGAACTGTCTGAGGAACTCGCGGTCGGCGCGCGACGCGTCCTCAGCGTTGCATGATACATAAAGGCCGTGCTCCTTGGCGAAGCTGACGGACTCAGTGATCTTCTCGAGCACCCACTCTCGGGACTTCATCAGCTTGTGCTCGATGTGGATGTCGGAGGACGACATCGAAATAGCGACGGAGTCGACGTCGCAGTCGATGCTGTGCTGGATGTCCTCCTTGCTGGCCCGGTTCCAACCGAGGATTGAGGCGCTCAGCCCGAGCTTGGCGATCTCCTTGACCGCCTCCTTCTCCTCGCCGCCCATTGCTGGTATGCCCGCCTCGATCTGGGGCACGCCGATCTCGTCGAGCATCCGCGCTATCCGGACCTTCTCGATGTTGGCGAAGACGATCCCTGCCGCCTGCTCCCCGTCCCTCAGAGTCGTATCGCAGACGTTCACCGTGTTCTTGCTGAGCTTGGCAAGGACCTTTTGGCTATCCTTCATCCGATTTCTCCTTTCTTCATCGCTGACGCTCGCTCACCTCGGTCCGAGTCGCGGCGCCACGAACTCGCACAATCTCCGGATATATGCCCGGTCCGCTCCATGGCAGACAGTTGCACGGGGCACCCGTCGCCTTCGCGACAAGGGAATGCCTTCGAGGAACCTCGCCCCTCTGGAGGGAGCGAGAGATGATGAGGGGATTCCTACAAAAGTATTTCGCCGAACGACCTAGGTCGAAACCATGCGGTATCGGAGCAGCGCCGCCATGCCGCCGAGGGCCTCCAGCTTCTTGCCAGCCTCATGATGTTCGGAGACGACCATGACGGTGCCCCTCGCGCTCTCGACCTTCTTCAGCAACGGGTCCATGTCCTTCTCCCTGATCAGGACGTCGAGCACCAAGAGCGATTCGATCGCCCCAGCCTCGGCCGCCTCCTCGACCTCCTTCGGACCGTAGGCGACCGGGCCGTCCTTGGCGATCTCCTCAAGGACCTTCTCGACCGCGTTCGTCTCCTGCGCGACCCTCGATCCCTCGAGAACTTCCGCCCCGAGACCTTCCTTCATCAGCTCGTGGATGCCGGCCATCCCTGCCTGGCCAGTATGGTAGATGAACGCCCTTCTGAACTGCTCCGGCGCTTTCTCCTTCCCTTTCGAAAGGAGTTCTTCCTTGGCGAAGCCGGGGCCGAGGATGACGAGGGGGACGTCGCCGGTCACTATCTGCTTGACCTTGTCGATGACCTCGTCGAAGAAGGTCAGGTCCTCCTTCTGCTCGTACTGCTTGCCGGACGAGGGGCCATAGATCGTTGCGACGTTCTGGATGCCATACTGCCTGAGCACAGCGATAGTCGCCTCGTCGTTCTCGATGGAGACGAAGACGATTGTCGGCCGCTTGGAGTCGTCGATGGCGCGCTTGATGCGCTCCAGCGTCGAGTCCCTCCAATGTTCTTTGATGATCGAGATGTTGTCTCCAAGCTCAAGGTTCAGCGTGTGGAACGCGCCCAGATCTTGCGGCCCCTGTTCGATTACTCCGGTGATCCTCAACCTCGATTCGAACTCGTGGAACTCAACCTTATCCACGCGGATTCCGAGGAAGACGCGCTTCTTTTCGCCACGCTCGGCGCGAACCTTGTCCGACTTCGCCTCTTCCCTACGGTAGGTGACAGCCAGCACCAGGTCGCCCTTCTCGATTATGTTGTACAGGTGCCAGAGGTCGTCCATGTTGTCGGCGAGGAGCTTGATCTCGCCGGTCCTGGTGTCCTGATGGAGGACGCGCATTCTAGAGGTCGAGATGCGGCGGTGGCTATTTTACTGTCTGTAAGGGCATATGTGCTTGGTTGCTACGAATTCTCAGTGAGGGTGTCGGATATGTCGGAGACAATCCAAAGGACAGGAGCGACGGAACCAATCAGCTGGCGGTCACAGGTCGCTGTTCTTGTCATATTCTATCTAATCGGGTTCGGTCTCGTATTCCTCAGCCCCTCTGAACAATGGACGATGCTCGCCGCCCAGTGGACGGGAGTCTTCCTGCTCACTGGTTTCCTTGGGGCGCTTGCGCATAGAGATCGAATCACCCATCCGTTGTCTGAGGACCTCGTTCGCTCAAGGCTCCGGATCTACGGCGCAGTCCTTGTAGTTGCGGGGTTGGCTCTCATGATATCTGGAGCCCTTTTGTACGATAACGTATTCACCTTTCCTCTGACCCCTGGGCTTTGGATCCTGGGATTCATCCAAATCTGGAGACCGTTCGGTTCTCGGTAATCTCCGTTGCTCACTTGTCCTGGTTCCGACAAAGGAAAGTAACCCATGTCTTGCCGTCCGCAAGAAGGGTTAAGTATTCCGTGCCTATTCCATCGGACCTGAATGACTAAGTGCTTCCTGGTGCTCGAAGACGGGACCATCGTCGAGGGCACGGGATTCGGTTCTGAGCACACGGTTTTTGGCGAGGTCGTCTTCAACACTGGCATGACAGGCTACCAAGAGGGCCTGACCGACCCATCGTATCGCGGACAGATACTCATCATGGCGTATCCGCTCATCGGAAACTACGGCGTGAACCACACCGACTTCGAGTCGGACAAGGTGCAGGTCACAGGCTACGCCGTTCGTGAGAAGTGCGGCGAGCCTAGCGGGATGTACGGCGGCGAGAAGCTCGACTCATTTCTGAAGAGGAGGCACGTACCGGGCATCTCCGAGCTCGATACCAGGGCGCTCATCATCCAGATCAGGGAGAAGGGCACGCCCAGAGGGGCGATATGCTTCGAGGAGGACGACCTGGACAAGGTGCTGAAGAAAGTGCAGACGATGCCCTTCCCTTCGGAGTCGAACCTCGTCGATGAGTGCAGCACGAAGAAGGTCCTGGCGTATCCCAAGGAGGGAGCGAGGGAGGTCGTGCTGATTGACTGCGGCACGAAACTGAACATCGTGCGCGAGCTAGTGAAGAGGTTCTCGCTCACCATCGTGCCTTACGACACACCCGCTTCTTGGTTCAGGGACAGGGAAGTGGACGGGGTGGTAATCTCAAACGGCCCCGGCGATCCGGCCCATCCGATCATCCAGGATACAACGGTGAAGACGCTCAGGGCCATCCGCGAGGACCATCCTATCCTCGGCGTATGCTTCGGAAACCAGCTGATTGCGCATGCCTTCGGCGGGAGCACCTATAAGCTCAAGTTCGGTCACAGAGGGGTCAACCAGCCGGTGAAGTACGAGGGCAAGGTCTTCATCACCTCGCAGAATCACGGATTCGCGGTCGATCCGACCACGCTGCCCGACGAGCTCGAGGTCAGCATGAAGAACGTGAACGACGGCACGGTCGAAGGACTAAGGCACAAAGAGCTCCCGATCTTCAGCTCGCAGTTCCATCCCGAAGCATCACCCGGACCGAAGGACACGTCCTTCCTCTTCGACGAATTCGCCCGGAAGATGGAGGCGCGCAAGTGACCTTCCCGCCCAAGGGCGCCAAGCTGATGGTGATCGGCTCCGGCCCGATTGTCATCGGTCAGGCCGCGGAGTTCGACTTCTCAGGATCCCAAGCTTGCCGCTCGCTCAAGGAGGAAGGCTACCAGACGGTCCTAGTGAACTCCAACCCGGCGACGATCCAAACGGACCTCAGCACGGCAGATATAGTGTACATCGAGCCGCTCGATGTCGAGACGATAACGGAGATCGTCAAGAAGGAGAAGGTCTACGGCATCCTCTCCGGAATGGGAGGGCAGACCGCCCTCAACCTATGCTCAGAGCTCGCCGACCGCGGCACGCTCGATCGGCTAGGCATCACTCTTCTGGGAACGCAGCCGGAAGCGATCGCCCTCTCCGAGGACAGGGAGCTGTTCAAGCAGACCATGATCAAGATCGGAGAACCGATCCCGAAGAGCCGGGCGGTCCACTCGATCGATGAGGCGAAGCTCGCGGTGAAGGAGATCGGCCAGTATCCCGTTCTCGTGCGCCCAGGCTACACGCTCGGAGGCACGGGCGGCGGCATAGCATACAGCGAGGAAGAGCTCGAGGAGATTTGCGGCCGCGGTCTGATCTACTCTCGCATCCACCAGGTGCTCATCGAGGAGAGCGTCCTCGGCTGGAAGGAGTACGAGTACGAGGTGATGCGCGACCGGAACGACAACTGCGTCATCATCTGCAACATGGAGAACCTCGACCCGATGGGCATCCACACCGGCGAGTCGATCGTCATCGCGCCTTCACAGACACTGAACGACGTCGACCACCAGAGGCTTCGTACCGCTTCCATCAAGATCATCAGAGCGCTGAAGATCGAAGGCGGGTGCAACGTCCAGTTCGCCCTCAATCAAGAAACGAGAGAGTACAGGGTGATCGAGGTCAACCCGAGAGTGTCTCGATCCTCCGCCCTCGCCTCGAAGGCGACCGGATATCCGATAGCCAGAGTCGCGGCGAAGATAGCGATCGGCAAGACGCTAGACGAGATACCGAACCGGATCACCGGCAAGACCTTCGCCGCCTTCGAGCCGACCCTGGACTACGTAGTGCTCAAGATCCCCCGCTGGCCCTTCGACAAGTTCCGCACTGTGGACAAGCGCCTCGGCACGCAGATGAAGTCGACCGGCGAGGTGATGGCGATTGGACGCACCATCGAGGAATCGGTGATGAAGGCGATCCGCTCTCTCGAGATCGACAAGATCGACCTGGAGCCAGAGCCGTGGAGCGACGAAGAGCTGACGAACGAGCTCCGCACCCCGACTGACAAGCGCCTCTTCGCCATCGCCGAGGCGCTGCGCCGCGGCCTGAGCGTCGAGAACATCGTCTCGCTGACGAAGTGGGACGCGTTCTTCGTCCTCAAGATCAAGAACCTGGTGGACATGGAACACTTCCTCCGCGAATCGGAAACGCTGGATCCGAAGCTCCTCCGCAAGGCGAAGCGCATGGGATTCCCCGACGAGTCGCTCGCGCTATTGGCCAAAGTACCGCCAGAGCACATCCGAGAAGGAAGGAAGCTCGCCGGCATCACCCCGACATACAAGATGGTCGACACCTGCGCCGCGGAGTTCGAGGCCGAGACGCCGTACTTTTATTCGACCTACGAGTCGAGCTGCGAGGCCAAGCCCTCCGACAACAAGAAGGTCGTGATCGTCGGGGCAGGGCCAATCCGAATAGGCCAGGGCATCGAGTTCGATTACTGTTGCGTGCACGGCGTGATGGCGCTCCAGGAAGAGGGCGTCGACGCGATCGTGATAAACAACAATCCCGAGACCGTGTCGACCGACTATGACATCTCGGACCGCCTCTACTTCGAGCCGCTAACACTCGAGGACGTTCTCAACGTCATCGAGCGCGAGGACGCGGACGGAGTGATAGTGCAGTACGGCGGGCAGACCTCGGTCAATCTCGCGGTACCGCTCGAAGTCGCGCTCAAGGGGCACAAGTGCAAGATCCTAGGGACGAGCCCGGACATGATCGATATGGCCGAGGACCGGAAGCGCTGGACGCAGCTGATGCGGGAGCTCGATATCAAGCAGCCCCAGTCTGGCACGGGCCACTCCTCCGAGGAGGTGAAGGAGGTAGCGAAGAGGATCGGCTATCCCGTGCTCCTGCGCCCATCCTACGTGCTCGGCGGCAGGGGCATGGAGATAGTCTACAACGAGGACGAACTCCTGACCTATGTTCACACCGCGGTCAAAGTCTCGAAGAACCACCCCGTGCTCATCGACAAGTATCTCTCTCATGCGATAGAAATCGATGTCGACGTGGTGGCGGACGGCGAGGACGTCTTCATCGGCGGAATCATGGAACACATCGAAGAGGCAGGCGTGCACTCTGGCGATGCGATGATGGTGTTGCCGCCGCAGACGCTCTCCAAGCTGCTTATCCAGAGAGTAATCGACATCACCAAGAAGACCGCCAAGGCGATCGAGGTCGTAGGTCTGATGAACCTGCAGCTGGCGATCAAGGATGGCGAGGTCTACATGATCGAGGCGAACCCCCGCGCCTCGAGGACCGTGCCTTACGTCTCGAAGGCGATCGGCATACCGCTGGCGAAGGTCGCGACCAAGGTCATGCTGGGCAAGTCGCTGAAGCAACAGGGTCACGTCGGCGTGGCGCGGTTCGACAGCGTCGCGGTGAAGGAGAGCGTATTCCCATTCCTCAAGCTGCCTGGAGTCGACTCCATCCTCGGACCGGAGATGCGCTCCACCGGCGAGGTCATGGGCATCGACAAGGACTACGCGGCGGCGGTCTACAAGGCCCTGCGCGCCGCCGGGCAGAAACTTCCTTTGACGGGCAGCGTCTACATGACGATCGCCGACGCGGACAAACCAGCGATACTCCCCGCGGCGAGGCACTTATTCGAGATGGG
>JBEKAR010000057.1:0-10720 GCA_050015815.1 Methanomassiliicoccales archaeon
TGTAGGGCTTCACCGCTGCTATGGCATCCGGCACGCCAAACGCATCAACCAACGCTTGAAAACCCTGCTTGGCGAGATCCGCCATGGCGTTGTCCATGTGACCTCGCAACGCCTCGAGGGCTTCACTAGAAGTTGCCAACGGCACTCCCCCAATGAGAATACAGCGCGTTCGGACCATCAATATATCGTTGAGTGGCAGGTCTGTCATACTTAGATGCCGTTAAGGCCATTCAGCCATACACCATGACCTTCGGCCAGATTGACGAATGTGGGGAGTGGCAGGGCTACGATACATGAATCCCATTAGATGAGTCCGGACACTCGCAGGACGCCCCAGCAAGGCAATTCCACACCAAACGAGAGCTATCGCTATTCCGATTCATTTCCGACCACCGACACCATCAGATCCTCGCGATTGGGCTCGAAATCGAGGCAATAGACATCCACGCTCCCGCAATAGGGGCAGACCGGCTGGCGAACATCTAGCTGGTATCCGCCATGAGGAAAACCGAAGACTTGAATAAGGCGGGTTCCGTGGAACGTATCGTTGTAGAGCCTCGCTTTCCATTCTGGAACACCATGAGGAATCTTTGCCAAGTACTTCGTCACATACTCCATGACGGATCGGGAATCACCAGCGGTACGATTCACCGCACGGATATCGACGATGTATGAGCCTCCCGTTACGACTTTCCAGGTCCGAGAGAGTTTCTTCTGCTCCATGAAGCCGGAATCTATGAAAGCATGAATATGGAGGGTGGAGCAACCGAGGTCATCGATCTCTCCAACTTCGATACAATAGATGCCCCTTGCAGAGGAATCCCAGACCTTATGGTGACGTAACCGCCGAAAATAGGTCCTCAGCTTTGTGACCGCCACTCGCGTCAGTGGTTGAGGTTTAAGAGTCAGAGTTAGCAATTTAGGTTCCTTGATAGACGCGAGAACGGTCCCATATCGAGAGACAATACGAAAACTCCTTTGGCGATTACAGTCAACGCAAAGACGATCCCCGCAGTCGACCGGGTGAACCCACTTCCTCCCGCAGTTACTGCAAAAGAAAGTGAGTTTCCTGTGCTCTCTGGGTAGACACGACTGTTCAGATATTCTAGACGTATCAAGTGAAGACTCGAACGACGAGCTGGGAGAATCGACAAGCCCGCTCTCGATCAGGCTATCGCCCCCAAAGAACGAGTCACTTCTTTCTCAGAGTGATCCCTAAGAAGAGTTCCAACTCTATCAGAAAAAGAAATGGGAAAGGGTTTATGCAAAAGACCCTTGAAAGAGACTAGATGGCTGAATGGCCTAACGAAGTGAGATGAGCCCCCCTTCGCGCCAATTCTCTCTGGGTATTTGTGGGGTATTGGCCCGATTCAGTGGGCCGATTTCGAACGATTGGGCGATCAGTGATATAGAGAAGGCTTGGAAGAGCGGCCCTGAGATGCCGAAGGAGACGAAGGCGGACTTGACTGGGTACGCCTGAGGAAGCTCCCTTCATCAGTGAATTACCGGTCTCTGCTTTTTGGTCAGGCGGTCGATCGGCGCATTCTTCAATGTTGATGCGGAACCGAGAAACCCATATACGGGGATGTCGAAGGGGTCTTGGTGCGTTGATTTGCGACTCTCGCGAATCGCCGACGACGGACGCCGATCCTCCAATAATGCCGTGAGTGCGACCTCGGAAACGATGCTAGCCATCCTGGCAGTCGTCGTCGTTGCTTCGTCCTTCCTAATGATTGTTTTTACGACAGGACATGAGAACAACACTTTCTCACTGAAGGCCGGGGACTTCCTGGAGTATAGTGATGCTAGAGAAGGGATCAGTCAGATCATGCTCGTAGATAACAAGATCGTGAGCGTTTCCGGGGACTGGATAAACTACACATCGACGACCTTCATCAATGGATCATTGGCGTACCAGGATTTCTTCAATCAGACGGCGAACAACACGGTCTTCGCCCCCGATGTGCACGATCCACGTCTCACCAACGTCACTTATGTGGGTTATGAGGCTATTGCATTCCCCTGGGGTTTGAGAGGAGTCGACCACTACGTCGTCAATCCTGGAAAGCTGTACGCCGAGGACATCTGGCTGAGGAACGGAATAGCGGTCAAGCTGACGATAAGGCATGCCGGGATGGACCCGGTAACGCATCAGTTGGGATACCTCACAGAGACGGATACGTTGGTGGCGTCCAACATGCCTCAGGTATTGTGACAGGGCGATAAGTGACGTAGAGAATGCGTGGACGAACTCTCAGAATGCGCCGAAGGAGACGAGGGTGGACTTGACTGGGTACGCCTAGGAAGAGGGGGCCTCAGAGCTCTCGATGAAGGTCTTCTTATAAGTCCCAGAACCGCATCCTCCTTGGACAATCATTATCACAATAATGGTACATCCCAATCGGAACAAGATGACCCTCATTGTCAAATGGCTATCGCAATCATGCTTCTGGCTAAGAACGACCGATCTTTCTGTCTATTTCGACCCCGGATTCTTAAACACCTCAGAGCCTCTGCAGAGGGCCGACATGATCCTTGTAAGTCACCATCATTTCGATCATCTGCTCAAAGGGTCGGTGAGTCTCTTGGCCGATGATTGGACGTCCAAGGTCGGACCAATGAAATGCAGAAGAAAGTTGGGAAAGAACGCTCAGGTTGTCAAACCTGGGGACCATATCGACGTCAAGGGAACCGAGGTCCAGGTGGTGGACGCATACAATCCAAAGCAACGGTACAAGCTCACGTATCACAAGAAAGGGGCTTGTGTCGGGTATGTGATCATGATCGATGGAAGGTGGGTCTATCATGCTGGAGATACGGGTCTGATAGATGAGATGAGCGATCTAGGGCCGGTCGACCTGGCCTTGCTACCTATAGGCGGCAAAGTCACAATGGGTGTGGACGAGGCCGTTGAGGCGGTGAAGAGGATCCGACCCATGATGGTCGTGCCGATGCATATGAAGAAGGCGGACCCCATGGAGTTCAAGAACAAGGTCGAAAAGATCGGAGAGACCCAGGTGAGCGTATTAGGCCCGAACGAGATGTTCTCGTTCTGATACAGGGCCTGGTTTTCGACAGTACGGGTGCTAATGCAGATCGCCTTTGTTTGAAATGGACCGGGTCAGCATGAAGGGCACTTTTGTAGAGATCTCTAATGTCGAACCGTCTGTTCAGTACAACCAGAGATGGCCATCCAAAGATAAGGGGGCGGGTTACTGGTACAAGCGATGGATGAGGACCCGGTGCCGACGATGGGCCATGAAGCTAGCCTGTCCAGAACGGAAACAAGAACCACACCCGATCCGAAGGTCCTCCTGGGGGCCGGACTCACCACACTGCTTTACGTGCTAATTGAACACCCGAAAGGTCGTTATTGACTTCGGTATGTGACCATCTGGCCTAAACCAAGCAATAGATCTGCGCTGATGTCGGTTGATGGCCCCCTCCTGCGTAACGCGACTTGGATGGAATCCTACCTCTTCCTTTTCGCCAGAATCAGTCCGACCGCGAGCGCGGCTGCGACCAGGACCACGGCGACGATTGCGAAGGCAGTGGTGTCACTTCCCGCAACGCCGGGCGCGGTGTAGCTTGTCGCATAGACCCCACCGCCGCCCACCCAGACCACGACTGCGTTTCCAGACTCGTCCATCGCGATCTGCGGGGGCTCGTAAATCCCGCTCGAGTTAGCTAATATGGCGACCGCTGTTCCCCAAGTGCCACCGGTGAACCGATTGGCGGAGATGTTGTCTCCATCATTCCATACTGCCATGGCGTCGCCATCTCCGCTCGCCGCAATCATTGGCACCCCAGAATAGCCCGGGGGCGTGGACGACAAGGTCTTCGTCCCGCTCCAGGTCCCCGTCGATAAGCGAGAAGCGCACACGCTCGAGTTGCCTTCGCTAGAACGCTGCCACACCAAGAAGGCGTTGCCGTTGCCGTCGACGGCGACGCGGGGGAGTTCGTCGTCCGCCGTGCTCAAGGCATCAATCCGCGACGCCATTCCCCATGTTCCAGCCAAGAACGCGTTGACATGAACGCCGTAATGGAACGATGCGTTTGCGGTTGCGGGAGCCTCTAGCTGGGTCCAGGCCACGACGGCATCGCCTCCATTGTCCATCGCGATCTGGGGCTGAAGATACGCATCTTCGTCGGGCCCGCCACCTATGACGGTCGCCGCGCTCCACTGGCCCGCCAAGAACCTGGAGGCATCGACGTACGGGGTAGAATTGATGATCTCATCCCAGACGACGATTGCATTTCCGCTCGCGTCCATGGCTACCTGCGGATCCATAAACACCGAGTTGTTCTCCGTTTGGCTCGCGATTATTATGGGGGACCCCCAAGTCCCTCCAGCGTACCGATTGGCGCAGACGCTCGAAACAGTACCGTTGTCCTGCTGCCAGACGACCATGGCTTCGCCGGCGGGGTTCATTGCGACGAACGGAAATCGGCAATAGCTGCTCAACCAAGGGCTTGTCCATCGACTTATTGGCACCGGGTCGCTCCAGCCCCCCTGGATGGTCAGGCTTGCGTAGATGTTGATTTGACCCGAGGTTCCGTTTGGGGTTCCTCCTGGCCAGACGGCGATGGCGTCCCCTTTGGCGTCTATCGCGACCTGTGGGAAGAATGCTCCAGTTGAGTTGAAGTATTCTTGGAAGAGAGTACTTGGCGTCCCCCAAGGCCCTGCGGAATACCGATTTGCATAGACCATTCTGAAAGGAAAAGTGACTCCTTCCCAGACGGCGGTCGCGTTGCCTTCGCCACCCATCGCGACGTGGGGATTCCCATTTCCCCACGAGGAATTGATTCCAATGTCGATGCGCGTCGCCGATGCCGCCCATCCCTGGGGAGATGAGGCAAGGACCTGAGAAGGGATCACGACAGTCGAAAGAAGGCAAATGCTCAGTATGCAGGCTAGGACTCGCAAGTTCGTGTGATCTGCTGAGTCTTCTTCTCGACTCGGTCTTCGAGGTCCTTTCACTCTCACAATCCGCGCTTCGACATGCGCGAATTTAAAAGTTGACTTCGGAGACAGCTTCCCGAGAATCGGTCGTCTGCCACGGAATCGGATGGTCAGAATGAAAACCAGCAAGGGCAACCTAACCAACACTGGTTATCCCGTGCTAGAGTCTGTGCGTGGAAACATCCTGTGCGAGGTTTCGGTCTATCCCAGTCCCATCGGTCCAGGCCCACTGTCGCAGTACAAGTATGTTGTGGTCGAAATCGGGTCACTTCAGCTCGAGAAGACTGACTGCCATCTCGCAGTGTGAGAAGGAAAGGGAATGAGGTTTGGGGGACAGGCGAGCTCTGGGATCCCGAGACTATTAAGCATCGAGCTACTTATCTGAACGGCATGGTGAGGAGAATGCCGCTAGCGCAGAAGATCATAGTCCTCGCCATCGTGGTGCTGGTCGTGGTGACCATTATTGCGGTCACCTTCGCTCCGCCTCCGGCCTCTAGCCTGGCTATCAATACCAGCGCTGGGCTAAACGCCGGCGACTCGCTCTCCTATTCCGTGACTGGGACCTTCAATGGCAGCGCGGTCTTCGGCGTGTTCAACACTAGCTTCGAGGCGGGGTCGGCAGGATTCTCATCCTGGACCATTTGGCCAGCTATCACGAACATCCGCGAGCTCGATGAGAATCTGAGTGGATGGCTTGGACTGCCCGCCAGAGGGCTCCCGGTCGGTGTCTGCCAGTTCATGACGCCCTTTGGCGTCAAGAACGTCGTGTACACGTTCACATGCAGCTTCATCGGCGGCGGGGTCGGCGTGACAACGATTGCCTACGTCGGCGTCGATCCAAACGTCGCTTACGGGTTCATTGTAAATTCGCCGGCATTCCACTTATTGCTGACTCTGAACCAAACGAACAATACTCGCGTCGAGTCGGGCAACACGGATTCTATCCCATGGCACAACACAGATGCCGGAGTCTCGTTGCCGCATGAAGGTGGGGGCACCCTATACCCGGGGGTAACGCAGTATGAGGGGTTCTACCTGGAGAACGGATGCCATATCTCCTTCAACATTACGAGCGACAAGGGCGACGTCTATGCGTTCACCGAAGGCAACATTCGGTCAATGGCAGAAGGCGGACCGTTCGCGTACGACTCAGACGCGTCTAGAATTGGGGCTGCCAACGAGACGGGCGAGGCATTAGTCCCGGCTGGCCTGTTCGTCGTCCTGATGAGTTCACACGGTGCGGCCCAAGGCCAATACCTGTACACGCTTTCGTAGGACGTGTTGTCAGAGAGAATCGGAATTGGTCAGACGGAAGTAGTTTCAGCTCAATGAACGCACGAAAGGGCGTTATTGACTTCGGGATGTGACCATCTTGATAGGCGATGTTTCCAGCCCGGACAGACCCACCATCAAATGTGGCCAGGGCCACCGCACAAGTCGTAAATAGCCAGACGTTCTAGAATGCATCAGGTGAGGAACGTGGCAGTTGTACAAGAACCCAGGTTGCCCATTCCGGACGAGATGAAAGGCCCACTCGTCCAGCAGATGCTTGCGACATTCTGGCTTAGCACGGTGTTAACGTTCATCAAGCAGGCCGGAACCGAGGAGTCGATGCAGGTCATGGGGCCGATGATGGTGAACATTGGTATCTCAAAGGCTGAGTCCATGCTAAGGATGATGCCTCCTTTGGAAAACAATGCACTCGGCTTCGCAGCCTGGACCAATTCATGGGAGGAGCTGCTCGGCGTTGAGGGCCGAATCGAAGAAGCAAGTCCAGAGCGGGTGGTGAAGGTCAACACCAAATGCCCACTTGCAGAAGGCGGGGGACAGCAAGTGATGTGCGACCTACTGGCCTGCAGCTTGAAGGGCGCGGGATCGGTGATTGCCCCGGGATACATGTACCACCAGACTCACGGTCTCCTGAAGGGGGACAAGTACTGTCGCTGGGTGATAGAGAATATCAAGGAGTAAAGAGGAAAGGTAAGGGGTTTCAGCTCATCTCACGGCCCGAACCTCACCGCTTCTCTAGGCCCTAGCCTCAGTAGCCTAGCGAGTCGTCGCTCATTGGTTCCTGTTGCCCCGTTCCCTTACCAACAGCCTTCTTCCTTACGACCCAATGACAGGTCTTGTCGCCTTTGGACATCATGCGGTCGAAGGCGAACTCATAGTCTGGGTTCATGGCCTCACAGACGCCACTCAATACCGCCTCCATTTGCGCGCAGATCTCTGGTTGGGGTGCGGCACTTTGCCAGTTGGGAGGGAACCATTGCTTGAATGGGCATTCAGTAATCTCTTTCTCTATTCCCGATTCTGTAACAAGCGCAGAGCTCGCAATTTGGCTGAGAGGAGAACAAATACAATCCAGGCCGTCTCTGAGCGCAAGGAGGTCTTTCTTTCCACCAGCATCTCGCATCAACTTCGTGCCGAGCCTGAGCCCCGTGTTTCTCGCGGCTGGTACAACAAGCTCCAATGTGCGCTGGGAGCCAATCGCGTCAATCGATGCGAATATGAACTGCTCCAATCCGCCGAATGCCACACTTTCCATGAGCGTATCCACCTCTCCTTGTGATAAATCGAGGGGGATGGTCTTTTCCAGCCTTCCAGGGTTGTCCAAGCTGAACTTGTCGGACTTCTTCTTCACGACGTAGCGACAGCGGTCGTCACCATTCGCGAGGTGATGCGTAAAGACAAATTCGTAGGCTGGGTTGATCGCTTCGCACAACCCCTCTGCAAGATAGTGCGACATGGCAATGCATATCTCAGGCGGCGCTCCAACGACTGTGGTGGGGCAAGCGTACAACTCGATTATCGCCTTTCCATCCCTGATCTCCATGGGTTTACAGTGGCCGCAAGAAGTGCCGTAATGGACCCAATAATAGGGCATGGCGACCGCCTCCACGTCATTCCCTTGCTTGCCGAATCTCTGCGTGGCCGCGCCTGCATACCACTTGCCCGCGAAGTTCATGTATGGCTTGACAGCCGCGAGGGCTTTGACTGGCCCTACCTCCTTCATCGAGGCTCTGAACACATTCACGGAACACTCAAATATGGTAAGATTGTGAACACTGGTATAGATGGCGTCCTGCCCCGACGCCTTCCCCATTCTGACCGCATCTTCCTTATCCTGATTTGCCTGGCCGCTCACGATTTCCCCCCAAGGACTAGAGTTGTCTGCTGAAATATATATACGGTTTCTCACGGTCCGAACCTCATGGCATCACCTGCATCATCTCAACAACCCAACGAGTCGTCCTGCGGTGATTCAGGAGGCCTCACCTACTTATCAACAGGTCCGCTTCTTCACTGTCCAATGGCACGTCTCGTCGCCCTTGGTCATCATGCCTCTCCTGAACCTGCTCTATCGAACTTCGAATCGGCGAGCGAATTCTGATGGTGCAAAACGCCCCGATCGAGCCTAATACCCATTTCCTGCAGGATTTGGGCGTAAGAAAAAGTGTGAAGATGATCGCTTGGTGCGGGCGCCTCGGTGCCTCCTTCAGTGTTCGAGCTGCAGCGACTCTGGTCTTGCTTCGTAGAAAGTCAACTGCTTGGTTTAAGGCTGGCCACTTCATACCAGACTCTAGCGGAGGCCGGTGGACAGCCTGGCCGATGCACGCCAAGCTGGATAACGAGGAAGCGATGAACAAGCAGGAAGAGAGGGATGAGAAGGAAAGGCCAAAGGAAGAATCGGACATCGGCCATTCGAGTTGGCTTCGGGCCTCTGCTTTGCTCATCCTCGTCGGAATTGCGCTTAGCGTGATCTCGCTAGTCCTAGGCATCGTCACCTCCCTGATACTGTGGGGAGTTCTCTCGTGGAGTGGCCAATGGTACACCACGACCAACTTGATTCAGGCGTTCGTCGGGTACGGGGGAACGCTATTCGTTATTGGCATCGTACTCTTCTTGTTCGCGCAAAAGGGGCCGCTGCCCAGGGCGACGACTGGGCAAAGGCGGCTCCTTGTTCTTGGGGTCATATTGTTCGCTGCGGGTGAAATTGCATATTTGTCGTATGCAGCTGCCTACGACACCTCACTGATGAACGGCGCCTATACCGCTGACCTGATGACGACTCTGGCGCGCATAGGGGCTACAGGGGCGTTGGTGGTATCAATTGGAGCCATCATGTTGTCTGTTACCGGGGCATTGTTCGTCTTGAGAGCGAGAAAATCGGATGTCCATGACGACAATTCCTTCCCGAGCGTTCCCAGGTGAGGCGATTCCGGGCCTATCCTCTCTCCCGTCCTTGTGATCATGAGTTGTGACACTCGAACGCAGAATTCGAGGATCAGAGTTCCTTCCGATTCTCGTCTTCTCCTACAGGTGAACCCGCTTTGTCGAACCTCGAAGCGCAGGGCGAGAAACAGATGGGAAAAGTGGCTCGGTCGTCCCAATTCACCGCGATTCTCGTAGAATCTAGCCAGCATAGCGCGGGTTCCCCCCTTCGCGCTCTATCTTCCGATGGAAAGTGGGTTTTCTGGCAGTTTTGTGTGGGAAAGAGGCCAATTTCAACGATTGATTGTCCGTGCCAGACTTGCTCCCGCTTGCCTTCTTCGAATTTCGAAGCACGGACTCACCCTCGCCCCTTCACACCAAGGACACCGGAAACACGGATTCGGTCCTTGGTCTCATCCTTGTGTGCGTGTCGATCTCGATGGCGGTTGTGTTCGTCGTCTCGTTGATCCTCCTCGCACGAAAGCGCGGGACCTGAGAAGTGCGTCATAGCCATGAAGTGAAATTGTACTTTCCGATTTGTCTCGTTCGCCGACCTTCCGGCCTTTTCAAGTCGTCTGATTACTACCTAAGCCCGCAAGGCCACCAATTCCATTCTCGCGGGAAGAGGTGCCTCTGGATCCGTTTCCTACTTTTCTCTTTCGGTAACTTCCACATGCTCGATCACGATGACGGCCCCGATCGCGAGTCGATGGTCCACGTTGCCGGTTATCGAAACCCCGAGCTGGTCTCTCACGGTGAACCACTTCTTGTGGACCAAGGCGACCTGAGCGCCGTTGCTCTGCATCTGGTAGTCGTGCTCGGTGAAGTTGCCGAAGATGCGCATCAACTCGTTACCATCCTTCTCGATCCAGTATTCTTCCCCGATGAGCTTGACGATCTTCTTCCTGATGGTTCCAAGCTCGACCCCGAGATTGTCAAAAATGGTGAATTGGCGATGGACCGAGAGGACCTTCCCTCCGAGGCGCATCAGTTCCTGACCGTTCGTGTCTACCACAACGAACTTGGGAGGGAATTGAACGAGGTTGCCATCCGCCTCACCGAGCTTTGTCCCGGCCAAGTCGAGCAGATCATAATGCTCGCGCAATGACAGTATCTTCTTTCTGAGCACCAAGTCATTGTTATTGAGAGCTGGATTCGAATACGCCATGTGGTTCTCCTCATCGAGAGCTAGGCCGCTGGTCGTCTTAGTCTTTTGGCTCGGGCAATTGGCTAGCCTGGGAGATCCCATCATGCCGTCCAAGGACCTGGAAACGCATCGCCGCGCTCTTCCCGGCATGTTGTTGGTCGCCTTGACATATATCACAATCCAGTCCAATTCCTCAGACCACGGTGAGTTGAAGCCACCCTCCACTCGTCCCGTTCGGATCGAACACCAAGACGGCGAACACTCCCGGCGGAATCAGGGCGTCCACCGACTGGTTCGAAAGCCCCGTTCTCGTCAACTCGATGTCGTACGCGAAGGGCCCTCCTTCCGCCATCGACCTCATGTTGCCTTCGGAGAAGGCGTAGACATCCATCGTGTCG
>JBEKAR010000058.1:0-10482 GCA_050015815.1 Methanomassiliicoccales archaeon
CGCCTTGTCTGGGGCGACCAGGTTCACTTCGTACAACACGCGATTCAAGAGGCACGGGACGCATTCGGCAGAGAACCGCACTGCCGATTGTATCGCGTGCATCGACTTAACGATGCCGCGTTTCCGTAGCGTGCGGGTCGATGAGAGTATCGTGCAGCGGAGGATTCCTACGAGGAACCGCCCTTATTGGTCCAGCAAAGCTTTATGCACCTGCCAGGCGCTTTTCCGGCGAGCGTATGGCCGAATCCATCACTTTGAGGGTAGCGAGGGCCCAGCATCAGTCCGAGGTCGGCTTCGGGAGGGCGAGGATCGACACGAAGACACGCAAGGACCTAGGGGTGGAGGTCGGCGACGTGATCGAGATCGTCGGCAAACGCTCGACCGCGGCGAAGGTCTTTCGCGCGGCCCAGGAGGATGAGAGCAAGGGCATCATCCGCATTGATGGCATGATCCGCTCGAACGCCGGCGTCAGCATCGGCGAGAAGGTCTCGGTGGTCAAGGCGGAGCCGCAGCCTGCTCTGAAGATCAGCGTGGCGCCGAAGATACCGCAGGGCAAGCATCTCCGGTTCGGCGCGGGCGTGGAGGAGCTTTTCAAGAAGGGTCTGACTAACCGGCCACTGGTCAAGGGGGACGAGTTCTTCATCCCGAACATCGCGCTGATGGGCGGGTTCCTGCCCTTCGTGGTCATAGCGACGCAGCCCAACGGCGTCGTGCTCGTCGGCGACCTGACCGAGCTCAACGTCAAGACCGAGGCGATGGACGCGAAGGAGATGGTCGCCCCGTCGGTCACGTACGATGACGTCGGCGGCCTGGAGGAGGAGCTGCAGCGCGTCCGCGAGATGATCGAGCTGCCGCTCAAGCATCCAGAGCTGTTCGACAGGCTCGGCATCGACCCGCCGAAGGGAGTGCTGCTGTACGGTCCACCTGGCACCGGAAAGACGCTGATCGCGAAGGCGGTGGCGAACGAGGCGGGAGCGCAGTTCTTCTCCATCCAGGGTCCGGAGATCATCTCGAAGTACTACGGTCAGAGCGAGGAAAAGCTGAGGGAGAAGTTCGAGGAGGCGGAGAAGAACGCTCCTTCGATCATGTTCATCGATGAGATCGATTCGATAGCGCCGAAGAGGGAGGACGTGCACGGCGAGGTCGAGCGTAGGGTCGTGGCCCAGCTCCTCACTTTGATGGACGGCCTCAGCGGAAGGGGGCAGGTCATCGTCATCGGCGCGACGAACCGCGAGGACGCGATGGACCCGGCGCTGAGAAGGCCAGGCCGGTTCGACCGCGAGATTGAGATCGGCGTGCCGACGAGGGAGGGAAGGAAGGAGATCCTCGAGATACACACCAGGGGCATGCCACTGGCGGAGGATGTCTCGCTGGACGCGCTCGCCTCGACCACCCACGGCTTCGTCGGGGCGGACCTGATGGCCCTGGCGCGGGAGGCGGCGATGAAGTGCCTGTCGCGCTTCATGCCGGAGCTGGACCTCGGAAAGCCCATTCCGGGAGAGATCCTGGAAAGGGTCAGGGTGACCGCCGAGGACTTCTCGGACGCGCTCCGCGAGCTGGAGCCGAGCGCGATGCGTGAGGTTCTCGTGGAGATCCCCCACGTCACCTGGGACGACGTCGGCGGGCTCGACGCTGTACGACTGCAACTGCACGAGATGATCGAGATGCCGATTGAGAACATGGCGGCGTTCAAGCGCATGGGCATCAAGCCGGCGAGGGGTGTGTTGCTCTACGGGCCGCCCGGAACGGGCAAGACGCTGGTCGCCAAGGCCGTCGCGAACGAATCGCGCGCGAACTTCATCTCGATCAAGGGCCCAGAGATCATGAGCAAGTGGGTCGGCGAATCGGAGAAGGCTGTGCGCCAGGCGTTCAAGAAGGCGAAGCAGGTGGCGCCCGCGATCGTCTTCCTCGACGAGATCGACGCCATCGCCCCGAGACGCGGTTCCGGAGGCGACACGAACGTGACGGAGCGTGTCGTAAACCAGCTCCTCACATCGATGGACGGGCTGGAGACTCTCGAGAAGGTGACGGTAATAGCGGCGACGAACCGTCCCGACATGGTCGACCCGGCGCTGCTCAGGCCGGGGAGGTTCGACAGCCTCGTGCTGATAGCCGTGCCGGACGAGACTGCGAGGCTGAGCATCCTGGGAGTTCATACCAAGGGCATGCCGCTGCGCAACGTCGACATCAACGTCCTCGCCTCGAGGACGGAGGGTTTCGTCGGCGCCGACATCATGAACCTATGCCGCGAGGCGGCGATGATCGCGCTGCGCGAGAACAAGGAGGCGGACATCGTCGAGATGAGGCACTTCGAGGCGGCCCTGAAGACCGTCACCCCGTCTGTCGACAAGAACGTGATGAAGCAGTACGAGAGCATGGGGAAGGTCCTGGGAAGGGCGCAGGCCGGCGAGGACCTCGGGATGTACCGGTGAGGCATCCCGCCCTTGCAGGGATCACTTCTTGTTCCTGATCATTTGGACGTCGCGGGCTTTCGTCAGCACCTGGAACTTCGAGAGGGACTTCGGAATGACGATGAGCTCCACGTCCTGGATCTTGTCGACCCTCGTCCTGAACGTCTCCCAATCCACATCGTCGGCGAACTCTAGCATCTCTATGTCCGAGAGGGACACGGTGCCGTCGGTCGATTCGAGATCGTTCTTCGAGACGGTCAGCTGCGCCAGGTCGCAGATGTGGTAGACCGCCTTGCCGGACGACCCCTCCACGAAGTCCTTCATGACCTTGGTGGTGAGCTCGCCTATCGGGATTCCCCTCTTCTTCGCTTCCGCGGCGAAGTTCGAGTAGACATCGTCCTCGATTCCCCGGATCGTCACGTCGGTCATGCCTGAGGCCTTCCTAGAGCCCGCGTTCGGGCCGCACTCGTTAGTATCACGCTTCGCACCATTATTGTTGTTGTCGACACGTGCACCCGCGAGGATCTCCTCAATCGTCACGATTCACCGCATCCCGCCCGAGCCCCTCAGCCCACTGAAATCGTAAGGGATCCTGACCTCTGGTTGATGCATGGGGGCCGATCTTTCCGAGCCTTTCTTCTTCTCACGCCCTCCGGCTCCTGACCTTGCTTTGACGTTCTTCGTTCCTGCCCTAAACAGCCTGGACAAGGCCGCCCAGACCGCACTCCGCCTTTCTCTCTGCATCGTTAGCATATCTATCACCATAATCATCGTATGCACCGATGTCGTATTTCAATCTTGCCTTCTGCGGAGGAACGACGACAAACGCCTTCGCTATGAAGGCGGCTCGGATTCGGGTACTGGCAAGCCTATTGGAAATATTCTAATACGGACAAACCGTTCACAATCCCAGACAGCCGAGGTTGCTGGAGGGACGCGCTCATGAGGAAGTTCATCACCGAATTGAAGGGCAAGACCGTGATGACCAACGACGGTCAGATCCTAGGGATGATTGAGAATTTTGTCGTGGACACGACTACTGGCGAGATACAGCACGTGCTCGTCGTGCCCGCAGAGGAGATCGAGACGCGCCTCTTCCGGGTCGATGCTCAGGGACGGCTTATCCTGCCGTTCAGCGAGATGAACGCGGTCCGTGACGTAGTCGTCATGAGCATCGCGAAGTAAGCTCGCCGTCACCGCAAACGATTCTTCCGAAAGTCCAAGCGCCGCTATGGATCACATCTTGAGCAGGCTCTTGACCCTGGCGCGGTTGTACTGTGCGTCCCTGAACTCAGGCGTTCTCTTGAGCGCGGCCTCGTAGAGTTCGAGCGCCCTTGCGTATTCCCTTTCTCTCTCCGCAACCACTCCCAGGCCGTTCAGCGCCTCGGCGCTCGGATCGAGCTGCACCGCTCCTTGGAACGAAGCCTCCGCATCCGTCATCTCGTCCTTCCCCAGCTGGCACATCGCCAGGTTGAGGAGGAACTGCGGTCTCCGGTCTATCAGCACGGCTTCCCTCAGGCACCGCTCCGATTCATCGAACGCCCCCTCGAGATAGTGCACGCAGCCGAGGTTGTTCCATGCGTCGGCATGATGAGGCTCGAGCTCGACGGCCCTGTGCAAAACCGTCTCGGCCTCCTCCAGCTGCCCAGCGAACCTAAGCGCCGCACCTAGAGCGTTCAGCAGATGCGGCGAGGTCGGGAACCTTGCGTCCAGAGCGCGGAACGCCTCGACGGCGTCCTCGTGCCGTTCGTGCGCCATCAGCGCCAGCGCCCTCGCCATCGACGTGATGTAGTGCTCGTCTCCGTCCTGGGGCAGGGCCTGAAGTGCCGCCTCCGACCGGTTCAGATCGAGATTCGAGATGCAACGCCTGACGGACACCTCTCTCGACGCCGGGGCGGAGGAGAGCACCCTCAGTGCCTCCTCTTTCCTGCCGATCCTCTCCGTCAGCGCCTCCAGGTCGAGGAGCACCTCCTCCGCCCGGACGTTGTCCAGCACCGCCTCGGTGAGCGTCGCGATCGCTTCCTCGATCCGACCCATGTCCATCATGATGCTCGCCTTGCGGACGAACGCCTCCGCGGAGCGCGGCTCGAAAGACATGCAGCGCTCCACTTCGCGCAGCGCCTCCTCCGGCTTGCCGATCGCTTGGAGCAGGAGCGCCGAGTCGAGGTACTTGCGGCGCAGCGCGTCCTCTTTGCTCACGACCTCGCCCTCCGGCCTGAGCATCCCGGTGGCGAGGAGCGCGTCGTCCCTCTGCCTCACCGCAGTGGCGAGCGTCGGGTCCAAGGTCGCGGCGACGCCGAAGCTCTTCGCCGCCTCGTCGATCCGTCCCGCCGCCTTCTGCGCTTCACCTAGCTTGAGCCACAGGTCCGCTCTCCTCCGGTCGGCCTGGACTGCCTCCTTCCAGGCGTCCGCGGCATCTCCCGGGCTGGTTGTCTCTTCGAGCAGCGAGGCGCGGTGGACGAGCGCATCGATGTTCCCGGGGTCCTTGGCGGAAACGCTCTCGAACGCCTCGAGCGCCTCCTTCGTCCTGCCGAGCGAGCGCAGTACGATGCCGCGGTTGAGCGAAGCCCTCTCGTCCTCCGGATGATACCGCATCATATTATCAAGGACATTGAGCGCCTCCTCCTTGCGGTTCGCCGCGAAGAGCGTCGCCGCCTTGTTCAGCATCGCCTCGGACATCCTCGGGTTGATCTTCAGCGCGCGGTCGTACGCGCCGACCTCTTCGGCGTACCGTCCGAGCTCGTCGAGTATCACTCCAAGCAGATACCAGGACCAAGGATCGCCGTCGCGGATGTTGATTGCCTGGTGCACCGCCTCGAGCGCCCTGTCGTTCTGACCTAGCCCGAGGTGCGCCTGCGCCTTCATCCTCCACGCCAGATCGTGTTCCGGTTTCAACTCCAGAGCGCGGTTCAGCTCCTCGAGCGCGTCCTGATATCTTCCCTGCTTCAGCGCGTCCTCCGCCGCCTGCATCCTCGCGTCGAACCTGCCGATCGAGGGGAGGAAGCGGTTCCCTTCCTTCTCCAGGATCTTCCGGTCGATCTCCTTCAGCAGTCCGCCGGTGAGCTGGAACTTCTTCAGAAGCGTCAACAATCTAGGACGGTCGCCGACCGAGACCTCAAGCCGGTCGGCTTCCTTGAGAGCTTCGTCGTCCATAGTACCGATGACGAACAGGACGGGCGATCTCCCTTCCATCGCTGCCATGTCCCTGGTGAGCTTAAGCCCCTCGATCCCGCTGTGGGAGAGCTCGCGCGACGCGAGCACGAGGTACTTCGTCCCATCGCGCTCCGCCTCGATCGTCGCCAGGCCGTCCTCCGAGACTGCCGCCGTGACCTTGAGCCCCATCTCCCCGACCAGATGAACGATCAATCCTCGGTACGAGTCGTCGTCCAGGTCCTTTATCGCCTTGACGATGCGCGCGTCGAACCGGCTCTCGGCGCTCTCCTCAGGACTCATTGAGTGCCCTCCAACCTGAGGCGAAGCGCCATAACGCGACCGTCCAAACGCTCCTGCGGCAGACTGTCCAGGGCCGCAATAGCATCTTCCTTCTTGCCCAGTTGTTCCAGGATGATCGCTCTCTTGATCGAGATCTCGGGGGAATCGCCCAGCCCCTCGAGTAGCTTGAGGGCCTCCTCTCCCTTTCCAGAGTAGAGCGTGAGAAGAGCGAGATTCGAATCCGAGACGACCTTTAGATTCTCGGTCGTTCTTGATCGCTCATAGCCCTTCTCGGCGGCCTTGACGTGGGCGCCGAGGAACGCGCTGAGCCAGTTCCTGTCGACCGGGATGATCGACGCGTGCTTGACGATCAACGAATGGACGTTTGCTGCCCTGAGGCAGGCTCGGTCCCATCCCTCTCCTTCGGTGCGAGCCGAATCAGCGGCCTTGACCACGCTCCAAACGAGGGTCCTCCCAGGAACCCTCTCGTCGCCCCAGAGGTGCAGCCCGATCCCGGCGCCGGCGAGGTACTTGTCGACGAACCTGGCTAGTCCTTCCGAATTGCTCTCCTCCAGAAGCGAACGAAGGCGCAGGGCCGGCTCGACGCCCCGGCCGATCTCGACGTCCTCTCCGACGACGGGCCCGATTCTGAGAAGAAGAGAGCCGCGACGAAAGAGACGCAGGTCCGCGGTCGCATCCTGCATCCGCGGGACGAGCTCGAGCGGGTCGTCCAGGTCGCGAAGGCAGCGGCCGCACATCAGTATCCCCGGCCTAGTCTCCCCGCCGCACGACACGCAGGCCATTTTCCTCGCGAGAAGGATGCGCGGGTCCGATTAAGTAATTATCTGGCTCGGAGGGGCTTGGCCATGTATGCGCCGCTCCGCACGTATCCGAGCGATTCGTAGTAGATGCGCACCCCGACCCCGCTCGTCACCATGATCTCGTCGCATCCGCTAGCGGCAGCCTGCCTCTCCGCCTCCGCGACCAGACTCTTCCCGAGTCCGCGGTGCTGCCATTCTCCGCCGGGCTTGCCGATCTGCGCCACCAGACCGAAGACCTTGAGCTCACGCAGATGCGCCTCAGCGCCGTCGGCGTTGATCCTGAGCCGAGCGTATCCGCCCAGCAGCTCTTCCGGAAGCTCGAGGGCGATGAACCTCTCCTCGCCGCCGGATGCGCGGTAGACGTCCGTCTTCAGCTCCGCGTCCTTGAGCCTCGACGGCGGCACGCGGTTCAGACCGACCTCGCGGCAGCGGATGCAATTGCATTTCTTTCCCTGAGCGCCGAGCCTCGCCTTCGCCAGCTCCCGCAGGTGCGACTTGTCCACCCCCGCCTCGATCAGCTGGACCGGGATGTCCCTCTGGATCCTCTGGATCCGAACCCATTTCGGCGTCAGCGACTTCATCGCCGCGACGACCTGCGTCGCCTTCTCCGTGTCGTACGGCTCGTACTCTCCACGCTTCCAGGATTCGTAGAGCGGGGTGCCCTTGACGACGAGCGTGGGATATATCTTGAGCATGTCCGGGCGGAAGCGCTCGTCCTCGAAGACCGTTCGGAAAGACTCGATGTCCTTCTCCGGCCCCGCGCCCGGAAGCCCTGGCATGAGGTGGTAGCATACCTTCAGGCCTTTCTCCTTCGCCACCCTCGTCGCCGCCTCTACCTCCTTGACACCATGACCTCTCGATACGCCCCTCAAGATCTCGTCGTCGAGGATCTGCACCCCGAACTCTACGCGTGTCGTGCCGAGGGACATGCAGTGGTCCGCCATCCTCTCGTCGAAGGTGTCCGGCCTAGTCTCGACGGTCAGCCCGATGCAACGGTGCGGCGCCGTCTCGTTGAGCATGTGCGCCTGATGGAGCTCGACGGAATCAACTTCGTTCATCGCGTCGAAACAGCCCTTGACGAACCATTCCTGGTAGTCGAGAGGGCGGGAGGTGAACGTCCCTCCCATGATGATCAGGTCGATCTTGTCGGTCGCGTGGCCGATCGCCTCGAGCTGCTCCATCCTCTTCGACGTCTGCAGGCGCGGCTCGAAGTTGTTCGAGATCGCCCGTCTCGCCGCCGGTTCTTTGCCGGTGTACGACTGGGGCGAGGAGTTCTCGACGCCGCCGGGGCAGTAGGCGCACCGGCCGTGGGGACATGGCGCGGGAGAGGTCATGGTCGCGACGACGGCGACGCCGCTCAGCGTGCGCACCGGCTTGCGACGCAACACCTCCCTGACCAAAGGCCGCAGCTCTTCGCTCGCCTTCGCTAGCGTCTCGGAGTTCGGGGGGAGCGTTTCCATTCGCAGCTCGCGGCAGAGCTGTATCTTACGCTTCTGCAGCTGCGTCTTGTCGGCGATCTTCCCGCTCGCTATCTCCGCGAGCAGCGTCTCGTGGAAGTCCACGTTCCCGCCCATGCGACCTCCGCTTATCATCCTGCCGATTCTCGGCCTAGAGGGACCGCTCCTTCGCGATGCCGTAAGCGATGCCGACCAGGCTGAAGAGGAGGACCAGTATGCCCGCCCCCGTGAGCAGGGCGACGTTGAACGTCAGGCCGACGATGGCGATGACCACGGCCGCCAGGCTGAGGATCGCGTAGAGCTGCCATTCGCTCAGTCCGAGTATCCTCCTCATGGGGTCAACCGATGTACTTGTCCTGCTCGTTCGGCCCCTTCTTCTTGTCCTTCTCCTCCGGCTTGAAGGAGAGGACGTCTATCGCCAGGACGCTCATGATGGGAACGATCCTCAGCATGCTCTTCTCATCGGGCTTCTCCGGGTCCAGCTCGATAGCGAGCGCGGAGTCGTTCCCGAACTGAGTGTAGCCCTTGAACGTGCCGACGGTGACGATGGGCTCTGGCCCGCTGCCCCGGCTGATCACCTTGTACTTCGACCCTTTCGTCAGGTTCGTCTCTTCCGAAGTCTGGTTCTTCGCTTCCGCCACGCTCATCCCTCCTCGACCAGCTTCTGCAGGTGGTCAACGGTTTTGCGGTACGAGTCCATCGCCATCTCCACGTTCGCCTCGGTGAAGTTCCAGGCCTTGGAGAGGTCGCCGTAGCGGATGCGGTAGCCCTTCTTCCGCTCCTTGCCCTTCTCCACGTCGACCTCCTCGAGCAGGTCGATGCCCTTGAGCTTGTTCAAGTGCCGGTAGATCGTCGGCTTCGTCGTCTTGAGCTTCGCCGCGAGTTCCTCCACCGTCCAGGAACGCTTGATGCTGCCGAGGAAGCACTCGAGGAACATCCTGTAGGGCACGCTGTCCTGGATGCTCTTCGCCTCGGTCTTCGGATCGTAACCCTTCGGAAGGTAGCCAATCATCACCAGGAACTGGAGCGCTACATCGTCTGCGTCGTCCAGCGGAGTGAGCGGCGTGTTGCTGACAACCTGAAGTTCGAACATTTTATCCGCGACATTGATGCTTTTAAAGGTGATATTGTTTTCGTCGGATCGTCCAGATATTGCGGGGTGACCACTCGAATTAACGGCATGAAGATGGCGTGGTACTCTGAGGGCAGATTGCCACCTGCTTGTGTACAATTGGGACAGTGTTTCCCTAGTTATGAATAAGGACTTTATATATAGCTGGACCTGGAGGTACTAGGTGTCAGGATGAAATCCTGGAAGGTTGCGGTAATCGCGATCGCAGTGGTCGCAGTATTAGTTGGTGCCGCTTGGAGCTTTGGCGTATTCAACTCTCCAGCGAGAAGCGACACAATCTATTACAAGGTCTACGCCCCGAAGGACATGGCCGCTGCGCTAGCAAGTGGACAGGTCGCAGGAGTGATAGGATGGGAGCCATATGTCTCAGACTCCGTCCTTGCTAAGACCGGCAAGATACTCGTCAATTCAAAGGATATCTGGCCGGATCATCCATGCTGCGTTCTGGTTGCCCAGACCAGTCTGCTTGAGAGCAACCCTGCACTAGTCAAGGCCGTGCTAGCAGCAGACGTCGCGGCGAACAAATGGATAGTCACTACGGTGGCGAACAAGGCCACGAACCCAGACAACTATACAAAATTGCTTGAGATGGGTGCGGCCTTCAGCAATAGGAACACATCGGTCGTTGAGGCAGCTCTCGCGGACATAGTCCTGGACTATAACGTTACCACCCCGGCGGTCACCTCCGGTCTTGAGATGTTCACCCAAGACTACATAAACGCGAACTTTACCCAAATGTCGAAGTTGACCGACAAGGGGTACTCGTCTATCTCGGACTTCGTTACCAAATTCGTCAATGCCAGCTTGTTGAACGATGCTGCTTCCGTTAACCCGAGCGCAGCAAGCCTAGGAACGATCAAGCTTGGCTACCTTACAGGCGATCTGCATCAGTTTGCTCGAATTGTCGCCTCGAACGAGACTCTATTCGGTAACGAGAGCCTGTTCGCGATGTATGGTGTCACCGTTAAAGATCCCAATCCTGGTGGATACAGCGTGGGCGGTGATATCATGACCGCAATGGCCCTCAATCCCGGTGATTCGGGCAGGCCGGATATGGCTTATCTCGGATGCGCACCGACTATTCTTAAGTACCTCAATGGAGACGTCAACAGGCTCAATGTGAGGATAGTGGCTCTCGCCAACAGCGAAGGTTCCGCCTTGGTCGTGGCCCTCAACATCAACAGCGTGAAGGACCTAGCCGGCAAGGTCGTCGCTGATCCTGGGGAGAC
>JBEKAR010000059.1:0-10345 GCA_050015815.1 Methanomassiliicoccales archaeon
CTTGCTGCGAGAACAACATCATCTCCAACTCGACGTTCTCGTGGTGGGGGGCATATCTGAACAAGAACCCTGACAAGGCCGTCGTAGCACCGGCGAGATGGCTGAAAGAAGGAAGCGGCCTAGAGGAAAAGGACACGGTCCCATCTTCATGGGTAAGGGTCTGACTTCGACGCAGGCCACGCCTACTCCTTGTGACGAATCGAGGATCCTTGCCTATGGCAGGTTGCGATCGCGTGACCCCTTCTCTACGCACACGCCGTCCTTGAACACGTAGTTCCTGATAGCCAGGCTGATAAGCAACGTTGCCAGTGAGAAGACGATCCCCACTCCGAAGATGACGCTGAACGCCGTCGCCGACGGCACCGTCACCGTGAATACCGTGATGACGAACGTCGACATGATGGTCGTCGCCAGGACAGGCCCGATCGCCCCTCCTAAGTTCCTCAGCATGCTGTTGACCCCGAGCCCCACGGTCATGCTCTCACAGGGCAAAGCGGTCGAGATCATGTTGACCATCGGGATCATGACCATGACCGTGCCCACGAAAGCGACCGTCGCATCGAGGCTGATCTCGACGACAGAGCCACGCATGAACGCGAACATGGCGAATCCAGCCATCATCACGAGGGACCCGAGGATGATCACTGGCCTGGGCCCGACCTTCGGCATCACCCTGCCGATGAGCGGGCCGACGACCATCATGACAATCGACGCCGGAGCGAGGGCAAGGCCGGTCGAGATGTCATCGAGGCCGAGGCCGCCTGCTGCCGTCGGCAGCTCGGCATAGTACACGACACCAAAGAACGCAAGGAACAGCCCGGCTCCGGAGATGATGCCCACCAGGTTCGCGATCAGGACGTTGCGGATCTTGAGCAGCTTCATCTCGATGAGCGGGCTCTTTCTCTTGCTCTCGAAGACGAAGAAGTATACCGACAGGATAACGCCAGGTATCAGGAAGGCGAGGTTGTCCAAGGACAGCCAGCCGCGCGTCGGACCCTCGGTGATGTAGATCAGGACAAGCGTGATGCCGGCCATCAGGATCGCCGATCCGGCGTAGTCCATCTTCGTCCTGCAGCCCGGTGTGTCCTTCTTCAGGACGATGAATGCGACGATGAACAGGAGTATGCTGAGTATGAGCGCGGTGTAGAATGCATAGTGCCACCCGAGGCCCTGGACGACGTAAGCGCCGAGCACTAGGCCGAGCGTCGTCCCGATAGCGACGGTCCCGCTGATCACCCCTTGCGCCGCGGCCACCCTCCCCTTCGGGAAGACGTCGGTCACCATTGCTATCGCGAGCGGCAGGGTGGCGAACCCGATGCCCTGGATCGCCCGAGCAACGAGAAGCATGTAGATGTTGTTCGACAGTCCGGCCAGTCCGACCCCGACGATGTAGAATCCGAGGACGATGAGGAACATCTTCTTCTTGCCATATACGTCGCCGAGCTTGCCGAAGAGCGGCGCCACCGCGGCTCCAACGACGAGGAACGCCGAGGTAATCCAAGAGGCAAGGGCGGCGCTCGTATTCAGTTCCTTTTGGATGTCCGGGATCCCCGGGAGGACCATCGTCTCGACGTAGTTGATGAGCAAGACGGCCATCGTCGACGTCAACAGAACCACAGTGGCGTAGCTCATGCGCCGTGTCTTCGTCGGTTCGACGCCGATGGCCGCGGTCGTCTCCTGAGCCTCGGGAGCCATGATTGGGGCCCCTGTACGCCTCACATTGATATTTCAGTATCGCCGAGGCTGGGCCTCGCTGAGAACACACCGAAACAGGTTCGTGAACGGGGCACCTTTGAAGCGACACACCCCATTCACGGCGCGAGGTCGTGCGGTCAGTCGCCAAAGGCTCCGTCGAAGCCGCGAGACAGTGTGGGAACGATCCGCTCAATCGATTGGCTGTTCCATCATCCTGAGTATCGCATCGATGTCGAGGTTCTTCCTACACGCATCCGCGAGCCTGTCGAAGGACCGCTCCTTCGCCCCTTGAGTATCTACCAGTTCTCTCTGTGGTGGACCGGCTTTGGCGCGCACCATATTCAACCAGACATTCCGGAACTGGTCATTATGGAAGATGTTGTGCAGATAGCACCCAATGACCTGACCGTCGTTGAGGGCCGCGCCGTCGAGGTGGTCCTCGATCTGCGCGAAGTCCTCCGCCTTGCCCGTCCTTGTCGTTCGTCCGAGATGGATCTCGTAACCTTTGACGGGGATGCCTTCAAATCTGGAAGAGACGAGGCGCCCCTCGACCCGACAGACCCTCTTGTCCGCCTCGAAGTTCGTCTCAACCGGAAGGATTCCGAGCCCCTCAACTTCGCTCGTTCCAGCCCTGTCGACCCCGATCTGGTCCTTGATCAACTCCCCAAGGATCTGGTATCCTCCGCAAATGCCGAAGACGATGCCGCCGTTTGTCGCATAGTCGCAGATCGCCTTTCCGAGACCGTTTCTGCGCAGCTCCTGGAGGTCGTCTATGGTCGACTTCGTGCCTGGTATGATGACCGCGTCCGGAGTCCCGAACTCCTTGGCGTTGTGCACGATTCTCAAGCGTGCGTCCTCCTCCGAGAAGAACGGTTCGACGTCGGTGTTGTTCGAGACGCGGCTCAAGGCAATGACGGCGATATCCAGTGGCTCGATCGATTTGGACCAGTTCAGCCGGCGGGTGCTCTGCGCGTCCTCCGCTTCGACGGTCACATCATCGAGGTACGGCAGCACTCCAATCACCGGAATCCCGGTGTATTTCTCGAACCAACCAAGACCGTCCTGGAGCAACGCGATGTCCCCTCTGAACTTGTTGAATATCACGCCCTTGATGAAGCGCCTGTCCTCCCCGACGAGCTCGATCGTCCCGACCAGGCTGGCGAAAGAACCTCCGCGGTCGATGTCGGTGACGAGGATGACCGGGATGTCTAGCAGCCTGGCGATGCGCATGTTCACGATCTCCCGGTCGTTGAGATTGATCTCGGCGGGAGAGCCTGCGCCCTCGACGACGAGCGTGTCGTATTCCTTGGCGAGCTCCTCGATCGACCATTTGACGACCTCGAGCCCTTTCTCCATCGTGAAGCCCTTGTGGTACTGCCAGCCGTCCATCGGTCTGAAGACCTCACCGAGGAGGATGACCTCGCTACGGCAGTCCATCATCGGCTTGAGCAGGATTGGGTTCATGTAGACCGTCGGGAGCGCCCTCGCCGCCTCCGCCTGCACTCCCTGTGCCCGACCAATCTCCTTCCCGTCGTATGTCACGTACGAATTGTTGGACATATTCTGGCTTTTAAAGGGCGCGACTTTGAACCCCAAGTCGGAGAGCACACGGCACAGCCCGGTCACGATGAAGCTCTTGCCCGCATCGCTGCTCGTGCCCTGGATCATCACGCCCCTCATCCGCTTCGGCAAGTATTCGACCCTTACCCGGATTGGGGAGCACTCTATTATCTTCCCGCTATCGGACCGTCGTAGGGGCTCGATAGGCCGGAGGCGAAGAGGCGGATGCCGAACGAGTGGTCGAAGAAGACAATCGCTTCTGTGTTGTATCTAGGATGACGCTGCTGGACCTGGTTGGACCGCTCGAGTTTCCTAATCTGGCGAGACCGGGCCGCGAGGTCATTCTGGTCGACGAGAAGAAGGGGCAGATGACCACCAACCTGTTTATCCAGGTCTCGCCCATGATGACCTGCGCGGACGTCTGAGATTTCCGTCAGGTCATCCGACCCAAGACCGTGTCGGGTAGCCGGGCGGGCGATTCGCGGGATCAGCCCACACCAGCAATCACCGAGTAGATCCGCTCCATATCTTCCGCGGCCTTCTCCCAGGAATAATCCCTCGATAGTTGCTGCGCCCGATGGCCGAGCTCGCGCCTCTTGCCGGCATCCGACAGCAAACGATTGACACCGGCTGCCAGAGCGTTCGCGTCCTTCGGTGGAACGAGGAAACCCGCGTCCTGAACGACATCGGGGAGCCCTCCGACGCGACAGGCGACAATCGGCCGTCCATGCGACATCGCCTCTGCCACTGCGATGCCATAAGACTCGAAGACGGAGGGCATGACGAACACCTTGCACGTCGACATCAGCTTGTCCCGGAGCTCGGACGACACTCTGCCAGCGAAAGTCACCCTTTCGTTCAATGCGTAGCGGGCGACGAGCCGCTTGAGGCGTCCAAGCTCCGGTCCCTCGCCGCACACGATTAGCTTCGTCTCGATCTGCCTCATCGCCTTGATCAGATAGACCAGGCCCTTGGTCGAAACCAGGCGGCCCACGAATAGGATGAAGTCGTCTTCGCCGTCATCCGCGTGATCCGCGAGCTCGACCCCGTTCGGCACCGCCACAATCTTGGCCGGATTGATGCCCCGACCGCTCAAGTCCCGCATCACGAACTCGCTCACGCAGACGATGCGGTCGCAGAATCGCAGGCTTCGCATGAAGAGCTCGTCGTTCAGAATGGAGAACGCTCGTGATGGACCAGCCCCCTCGCCAAAGGTGTTGTGGTAGGTGAAGACCTTCTTGCCATCATAGCGCCTGACCGCGTCAGCGTAGGTCAGGCCCCACCTGTAGTGGAAGTCGACCACGTCGGGCTTCAGTTCGTTCAGCCTACGCATCAGGCCAGGTGTGTCGACGTACGGGGGATTGTAAATCTTGACGAACTTCGAATCGAGCCTGATGACGCGGCAGCCGTCAATGTCCTCCTCGGCCGATGTCCCCGGAAGGCGACTGGTCACTATCGTGACCTCGTGTCGTCTGGCCAACCTCTTCGAGATCTCGTTGATCCTTTGTTCAATGCCCCCGTGATAAGGGAAGTAGTAGCCGTTGACCTCGACGACCCGCATCTCGACCTCGCTTTCGGTATTAGTCAGTCAGCAGACCTGCTATGTAATTCAAAGTTGCGGCGGTGCCCCGATCCCACGACGTTCAAGGCGCGAGCCTATCCGATTCGGTCTCAATTTGGGCACAATCAATCACGTTAATGAGAACAGGAAAGTGCTCCCGTCGGGAAACGAACCCACCTTTATCCAGATTTACATATTTAAGTTTCAATTAAATCTAAAATGCACTTAACGGCCTTCAGACAGCGAAACCCTTTTTCGTTGTTTTCTTCCTCCGACCGCGCGGCGGAATACTCAAATTGGGCCGCAAACACCTCTAGGTCCTCTCGCACGACCCGCAGCCGTGGGAGACTAGTTGAACTCCTTCAGCGCGCGCGATGACGAGTTCTTAAACAGATTCTCTCGCGACGCTTGTGCGCTGGGATGCTGAGGATAGGTTGCGCAAACAACTCTTCGAGTATCGAATGCATCTGGATTATTGCTACATCCACCGCGCCTGAACCCGCGCTATCGAGAATCGTATCGACGAGTGAATTCGAATGTGCAAAACGCCCCGGTCGCGCCAAAACGCCCGTTTTTCGTAGAATCTGGCCAGCCTCGCGAAACGTGCGGGCGCCTTCATAGGCCTGCCTTCGGCGCCCCGAGCGAGGCGACCTTCATCAGCTCGGGCCAATCCGCCACGGTCTCTATGCACCCGTCTGTCTTGTTGACCACTCCCATGGCGATCAGCCCCATCTTGTCCGCCGACCTGAGCCCGTCCTTTATCTCCCTTGGGCAGCCCACTCCAATTATGGCGCGATACTTGTATTTCATGGCCATGCGCTGGACGAAGGTGGAGCCCGGAACGATGAACACCCTGTATCCCATCCGCTCGAGCTCCGTGGTCTCTCGGTCCAGATCGCATCTCCCGCAATGCCTGCAGGCCAATCCCTCCGGGGTCAGGTTTGCGGGGCACTTCGTCGACCTGAGGCAGTGAGGCAAGAAGACGGCTCTGTCCTCTAAGGCGACCTTCGAGAACTTATCCTCGTTCATCCGATTGTGCAGGCTTACGAAGAACGTCGAGAGCTCGCTCTCCCTCAGGTTCATCAGCTTGCAGATCCCCTTCACTGCCCTCTCGGCGGTCGCGAATCCGGCAAGGAGCAATCTGGGGAAGTAGAACTTGTGGCGCTTTATCGAAAGGATCACGATGATCCCGATGAAGAACATCGAGACCAGGAAGACAAGGACGAACAGCATCGCCGCTGCCCCCAGCATCGCGACGGCCTGTGTCCAGAGCTGTGACAGCATGTCCACGACCGCAGATTGACTAACGGCATATTATCCTATCTGTGAGCGATTCAGGCGATTGGTTGGTCTATTCTCATAGAGAGGGTTAATTGTGGAATCCCCCTTTATCTCAGCCGAGTAGACGATGCGGTAGTGCAGGGGGTGCCCTTCGCACCCTGACTGAGCATACAGCGCCTCTTTATCCTCAATCAGAGTGGAATTGACTTCTTCCCCATTTTTCTCAAATGAATATGTCTATGGCAACATTTTAGTATTACATGGTGCATGTGGTGCTTTGGTGCAATGGTGATATGATGACAGACACGGCAAGCTCGTCAACACCGATAGACCCTGGACAGGACCCGACGTTCAGGGAGAACCTTAGACGCCAGCTGCAGGCGAAAGATGCGAATGGAACGCCCGACCAGACTGACTCGTACGTGCCGATGGTGCAAATGGACCCGGCCGAAGGCAGGGCCCTGAGATGGGTCGGTGGGGTGATTGGCTCCGCCCTGTTCCTCTTCGGGGGATTCTGGTTCCTGGGAATACTCGGCTATCCCGTTCCGTGGTACTCGATCTTCCCGGCGATCCTCATGTTCATCGGAGGGTTCTTCGTCACCGCGGCCATCGTGACGCGGAGGGTCCTGAAGAGAAGGGAATGGTGACCCCCATGACCGACGTGACGATCAGGGGCATCGATGATGATGTCTACGCCAAATTCACCGCCGAGGCGAAGAAGCGGGAGCTGTCCATCGGTGAGCTGACCACAATCGTGATGCGCGCGCTGGTCGAAGAAATAGGCACGACCAACTACCGCATCAGCGATCTCGCCTCGCTGGTCATCACTAGGAAGGACCTGGAATCGCTGAAGGGGCAGCTCATGCTTCACCGCATCAAGAAGCTGGAGTTCGCGGACGACGTCGACTGGGACCTTTTCGATCGAACCGTCATGTCCATCAAGTCGAGCGCAATTGTACTGATCCCACAGTCAATCACTCGTTTCCAGGTCCTTACTAAGTGCAACATGGTGAGTGAAGTTAAGACAAAGACATAAGCTGGAGGATCCGTTCAACCGACTTGCCAACAAATTGATCGATGGCTCCGCAGAGCTCTACTACCAAACTAGCGGAAGGTGGGGTGTCTTGCGTCGCATGAAGCCGTTGGATCACACGGGCTCGGAGGAGAATGCAACTCAACACGTGACATGAAGGATCGCGACGAACGGACGCGTCTCTTTCGACATCGTCTCGAGTGCGGCGGGCGTCTTGTCGATGATAGACGCATAGTGATCAAGGATCTTTTCCGCCAAAGGAGTGATCGGCAATGACCCCTCGTGGCCCGTGCCCACGATTACGACCTCAGGCTTCTCCTTGGCGAGGAAGTCGAGCTCCTTCTCAGAGAGCGGTGTGTGGTCATACTTGGCCTTGAGGTCCTTCGAGAGCTTCTTGTGCCTCTTGCTCACTCTACCGTCCACGTGCACGATCACATCCTTCTCGTACCGCTTGTCTCCGATCTCCACCCAACCGAACTTGGTTTTCATCCGCCCACCTCTTTCAACACACGATTTGTATAATCTTCACTTCCACTCGGACTTGTATTTTGGCTTAACTATAGGTTAATTAGTAACCGACAGTTACTTATGCACCATTGGTTATTATCGATTTGACAACCATGGGAGTGCAAGACCGCCGGAGAAGGGAAAGAGAGGCGAGGGAGGCAGCGATCCTGGCCGCTGCGCGGGAACTCTTCATTTCGGAGGGCTACGAAGGCGCATCGATTGACAAGATCGCGGCGAAGCTCGAGCTCTCAAAGAGAACGATCTACCTATACTTCGACAGCAAGGACGAGCTCTACTACGCGGTTGCGAAGGCCAGCCTTGTCCTGATGGCGAAGATGTTCAGAGAGGCTGTGGAGCGGGAAAGAATCGGGCTAAGGCAGTTCGCCGGCATCGGACTGGCGTACGCGGAATTCTGGGAGAAGCACCAAGACTCCCGCAGGCTCCTAAACATCGGTGCGTTCGTTTCGTCCCCACGGGAACCTGGCAAGAGGCGCCTGGATTTCGAGCAGGCATCCTCTGAGGTGCTAGGACTGATGGTGCGGGCCATAGAGCAAGGGATTAGGGACGGTTCCATCAGGAAAGAACTCGACCCCACCACCACGGCACTTTGCATCTCCTCCTCAATGCAGGGGGTGTTGCAAGCCTTGGACAGCCAGGACTCGATGTTCTCATCGGTGCAGATGCCACGCAGGAGGTTCGTCGCCGAGACGCTCGACCTCTTTAGCACGGCGATTGCCGCCCCGGGGCACGAATGCCAGTCATTCTTGGAAACCATGAACGGTGCGCATGAACTTGAAGAAGGAGGCAAGAGGGAATGAGGACCTTGATAGTAGATGCAATGCCGGTGGAACGACGAGCGATGACGGATGCGATCGAGGAGGCGGCCACTGGCCTGGGGATGCAGGTGGCGGTGCTGCGCTTGAGAGATATGGACGTGAAGAAGTGCATCGGATGCTTCTCCTGTTGGGTAAAGACCCCAGGGGTGTGTGCGCTGAACGATGATGGCAGGAAGCTGCCTGAAGAATGGGCGAGGGCCGATCTGGTGGTCTACTCCACCCCAGTATTCCTAGGCAGCTACTCGCCCCGGCTAAAGACGCAACTCGATCGACTAATCCCGGTGCTCCTTCCGTACTTCAAGAAGTTCGACGGGGAGACCCATCACCCACAACGCTATCCCAAGAAGAAGGCGCTGGTGGCATTCGGGCTGCTGAAGCCCGGCAGCGAAGCGGAGGCGGGGACGTTCGATCAGCTAGTGCACCGGAACGCTCTCAACATGCAAGCGCGGTTCTGTGAGACCCTGGCTTCTGATCGCGAGCTGGAGCGCTCCGACGCAACGACCATTCTGGCGCGAGCGAAGGAGGCGGTGTCATGACAACGAGGCGAGCGCTAGTTCTGCTGGGAAGTCCCAAGGGTTCGAAGGGGTCCTCCGCCAACATCGGCAACTACCTGGCCGAACGTTTGAAGGAGAAGGGGATGGATGTGGATGTTCTCGAGGCTTATCGGTCGAGCAGAGATGAGGAAGGCCAGAAGAAGCTCCTGGCCTCGTTCGACCGTGCTGATCTGACGCTAATCTGCTTCCCTCTCTATGTCGACACCCTTCCGGCCGGGCTGTTGGAGACCCTGGAAATGTTGTATGAGCGCCGAGGCGAACTCACTCCCAAGCGACGCATGCTTGCCGCGGAATGCCAATCTGGTTTCCCAGAGGCAACGCAGATCGACATCGCGCTGCAGAACTGCCGACATTTCGCGGAACGCATGGGCATGGAGTTTGCAGGGGGCATGGCCATCGGTGAAGGAGGGATGCTCGGCCAATTCGAATTGAAGGAGTTCAAGTACGCGAAGAATCACCTGGCCCTGTTCGACCGGGCGGCGGAATGCCTTGCGAATGAGGAGACTATTCCTGATGAGGTCATCGCGGGACTGCAGCGCCCCTTCGTCCCTAAGTGGATGTATGTGTACTTCACCAATCGCAATTGGAACGAGATGGCAAAGGGGAACGGGGTCAGGGGCCGCATCAAGGAGAAGCCTCATTTGGGCAGGTGAGCCCAAGGCCTTCTTCCATTGCTCGCGCTGCAATGAGGCCCAGGTCCTGGGGTTTCAGAATAACATGTGAGAGTGGACAAGGGGGGATTCGTCAGATCCCCATCTGGCTTGAACGTCATTAGAGCACTCTTGCGCCATCCAGCGTTCAAACCACTTCACCTTTCTTTCTTTTTTCTTTCCTGATTCTTTAGAGAGAGCATCGTTCCAAGGGGAGGCGGTCCCGGATAGATGGATAGAGTGGAACGATTGTTTCTGCATTATCGTTCCAAATCGTTCCGACGAGAGAGATTCGGAGTGGAAGTCAGGGGCCGTGGCTAGCCCCCAATCCATGATCCTAACCAAATATTATGTTCACATTGAACCATTCATTTGGCATGGAGGGGAACAGACGGAAATCTCTGTTCATTTCGATCATCATTGTCACAGCCTCGCTACTGGTCTCATACGTGGTCGTCAATCTCGATGTCGTCAAAACGAACACGAACCACGGGGGTGAAACGTGGAGCGGCACGATCGATAATGGCACGAACCGGTTTGCATTCGGAGGAGACCACAACTGGACAACCGACACCCTTGTCACTTTCTCCGTCCAAGGCAACAATGGAAGCCTGTTGATAATGGATGCAGAGAACTATCAAGAATCAGTACACAATGAATCATTCAGC
>JBEKAR010000060.1:0-10306 GCA_050015815.1 Methanomassiliicoccales archaeon
TCTTGGAGGACGAGACGTGCGGGAGGTGCTCGTCGCCGACGACGCCGGTCAAGGTGACGCCCCCGGGTGACATCAGACCTGCCTCCAAGGCGGACATTGCTTTGATCAGGGAGATGGCGGACAGGGAGTTCGGCCCTGGGACTGGCCTCGCCCTGCTGCCGGACGACGAGATCGTCGTAATGAACAAGATTCCCGCGCTCGATCGCATGGAGGAGGTGGTAGTCGACGGAGAGGTCGTGGCCACTCTTCGCTACGATATCGGCAAGGGGTACACGCTCCTGGTGAGGACTTCCGCGGCACAACGCATGCAAAGTGCGCTGACGAAGGGGTTCGTCGTTGCTGAGGATGGGGCGCTCGAGTTCCTGCTCAAAGGTCTGAATCTTCTCGCACCCGGGGTCAAGGAAATGCAAGAGGGCGTGCGTCCGGGCGACGAGGTCATCGTGCTTGACGCGAGAGGACGAGCCGTTTGCACTGGGACCGCGAGGATCGGAGCGGACGACTTTGTTCCAGGAATGAAGGGCATGGTGGTCAAATGCCGTTGGTCTGCCCCGCCTTCGGACACCCCCGTGAGCCTCCCGCGGCGCACTTGGAACGACGTGATCAAGGCGAACTCACGAGTGATGGATAGACGCATCTTCGAGGCGACATCATTCATCCGAGAGATGATTGACTCCACCGATCTGCCCTCAATGGTATCCTTCTCAGGCGGAAAGGACTCGCTGGCGACGCTCCTCCTCACTCTCGACGCCGGGCTAAGACTACCTGTCCTGTTCATCGATACTGGACTGGAGTTCCCGGAGACGTTCGCGCATGTCAATGACGTCGCCGAGAGGCACGGGCTCGAGCTGATGATTGAACGGGCTCCAGAGAACGCCTTCTTCGGCAACCTCGACTATTTCGGACCACCAGGCAGAGACTTCCGCTGGTGCTGCAAAACGAACAAGCTCGGCCCCACCGTCAGGGCGATCACTGAGAGATTCCCAAACGGGGTGCTGTCGTTCATCGGGCAGCGCCGCTACGAGTCGGAGTCAAGGGCAGACAAACAACGCGTGTGGCGCAATCCATGGACACCGGGTCAGATCGGCGCGTCACCAATTCAGGAATGGACCGCGCTGCACGTGTGGTTGTACATCATGATGAAGGGCGAAGCGTACAACGAATGGTACGACCGGGGGCTCGACCGCATCGGTTGCTATCTTTGTCCAGCGTCAGACCTGGCGGAGCTCGAAATCGTCGAGCGCGATTCGCCGTCGACTGGAAGGTGGAGAGACGAGCTCGAACGCATCAGAGAGAAGAACGGCTTCCCACGCGAATGGGTCACCTACGGTCTCTGGAGATGGCGAAGACTCCCCGACTCAATCAAGAAGGAGCTGGTCTCGCTCGGCATAGACATCTATGCCGTCAGGGGAGCAGCGACTGCTAGAGTGGACGGAGGCAAGCTCTCGCTCCGACTACAGGAAGGCTACTCCCCGTGCATCCTCGGGTTGAGCACAGAGGGCGCCTTCAACCGACGGATCGACCTGAGAAGGGCGGCCGAGATGCTTAGCCAGGTAGACAAGGTCGAGCTGAATGAAGAAGAGGGCTGGTGCCTCGCCCTGAACGTCCGCGTCTACGAAGAAGGCGCGATCGTGGCAAAGGGAAAGGATGAAGAAGAGATAAGAAAGAATGTTGAAAATGTCCGCCGGGCGCTGGTTAAGGCCGAGGAGTGCGTCGGCTGCGGTGTCTGTATCGCCCGATGCAATGAGGGTGCACTCACGCTGGAGGGGGGCAGGCTTCGCGTCATGACGACGCGCTGCATCCACTGTGGCAGATGCATGGAGCCGTGCCCCGCCTTGAGCTTCGGCGATTCCGCATTTGACTTGTGACCGCGATGGGAGAGCCATCGCCGCCACCTCCGGCGTCCTCGTTCGCCCCCTGCGTCCCGGTGGTTGCTATCGGGCTCAGCGCACGAAGTCTATGCCGTCCTCGTCCTCCGATGGCCTGCGTCCCGCCGGTGCCGGTCCAGCCCCGACCCTGGCCTTCGGCGGTTCCATGCCTCCGAGCCTGCTGGCACCGTCGTTCTTGCCCATCATGTATTTGGACTGCGCCCCAGTCAGGATTAGGAGTATCTTGATCGTTCCCTCGATCTCGGGTTCGATCGAGCATCCCCAGATTATCCTTGCCCTGTCGGCAACGCTTCCCGTGACGATCTCCGCCGCCTTCTGTGCCTCGCCCACCGTCATGTCCGGTCCGCCGACGACGCGTATCAGCGCGCCCGCGGCCTGCTTGAGATTGATCTCACCAAGGAGCGGACTGTGCAGCGCCTCATTGACGGCCGTCTTGACGCGGTCGTCATCGTCCGTTGTCGCCTCGCCGATGCCGACGAATGCGACGCCGCCCTCGTTCATGACGGTCATGATGTCCGCGTAATCCAGGTTGACCAGACCGGGCTTGGTGATAATCTCGGTCAGGCCCTTGATCGTTTGCATCAGAACCTCGTCCGCAACCTTGAAGGCCGCGTCGACCGGCAGCTTCGGCACGAGCTCGAGCAGCTTGTCGTTCGGGATGACGATGGTTGTGTCGCAGATGTGCCGGAGCTTGTCCAGCCCAGACATCGCGTTCTCCATACGAACAGTCCCCTCTGCCTTGAAAGGAAGCGTGACCACTCCAATGGTCAGAGCGCGTATCTGGTCCTTGGCGATCCTCGCGACATAGTGCGCGGAACCGGTACCAGTGCCGCCGCCCATTCCCGCAGTGACAAAGACGATGTTGGCACCGTTGAGGAACTCGCGGATCTCCATGTCGTTCTCTCTTTCCGCCTGCTCCCCGACCTCCGGCAACGCGCCGGCCCCGAGCCCACGCGTGGCGGTCTTTCCGATGAGGATCTTCCTCGGGGCGCGAATCGTGAGCAAATGCTTCGCGTCTGTGTTGATGGCACAGAGCTGCGCTCCGCTTATTCCGGCGTCGACGCAGCGGTTGATAGTGTTCGATCCACCGCCTCCGCAGCCAACGATCTTGATGCAGACATCGAGCTGCGACGCGATCTTCCTCAGCTCGTCATCGACGGGCGAATTCACGACCGGCGCCTGCTGGGTTGCCGCCTGCTTTTCCTGTGTCTCTTTAATGCTGGCTAGAGCATTCTTTACCAACGAACTTGGCATGAGTGCATCCCTCTGCTACAGAAACGCAAACCCTGGATATAAATATTACGCGGAGCCAGTAAGTTCCCCACGACTCCTGGCACGATCGGATTTATCTCTCCGTCTGTCCCATCACTTTGAGAACTATCTCGGGCCAGGCGACGATGTGGACACTTGGTTCTTTCTCGAAGGCACGGAAGCAGCGCTGATAGATGTCCTCGGCTCCCTGCGACATGATTCCCGATGCGAGACGCAGTCCGACGAGCGCGAGGATGTACGCTGTGAGCATCGCCGACTGGTCCTCAGCTGTCCTCCTCTCCTCCGAGCTCCGCAGGTATGGGGCGGCATCCTCCTTGACGAAAGAATCGATCTCGACCAGCGCCGCTTGCGTCGCCCCTGAGACGAGCATCGTGGTGACGTCCTGGATGTAGGAACCAAGACCAGAGAGTGCCCATACGTCAGGTCCGGCGAGCTGGGTCGGCTCGAGCGATGGTTTTGTCTTAAGGCCCTTAGTGGCGCCTTTGCAGAGAGCGTCGAGATCCGTCCTCATAGAAGCCTCGAGCTTTCGCCGAACGACTATCTCCGACGTCTCGTCGACAAGCCTGCCTTTGCTCGCCTGGATCGCCCGCTTCAACGGCTCCTCGATCCTCTCGTCATAGACGCCCATTCGGCTCAGGTCCGGCGCCATCCTTAGAACCTCGGCCAAATAGCCCTTGAGCATGTTCGCCGCGCGCAGCCGGTGCTTTAGGTAATCGAGCGAGGTGCCGATGTCCATCAGCGCCTCCATGATCTCCCCGTCAACGAACGAGTCCTTCGAACTCTCGGTTAGCGCCTCGATGTCTGCGACCGGAACGTCCTTGCTGCGAGCGATAGAAATGAGGAGCGACGCGTTCTGATAGAACGAAGCATAGGTGACGGCCCGCGCCCCGACCCTCTCACGGAGCAACTCCACCGCCTGGACGCGAACCTCTTGTTTCGGGTGCATCGAGGCGTCGACTACCGCCCGCATCCCGCTGCGATCCTCCATGACCGTGCGAAGGAGGTTCGCAGCATCGTCCTTCATACTCCGATTCCCCTCGGACATGTGCTTCAGCAACGCGATGACGACCTCCGAGGGTTCCTCGCGGGCCAATTCGATTATCCGGCGCTCCGCCCGCTTCCGTTCTATCGGCATGCGTCGGAAGAGGTTGAAGGAGGAGTCTATCCGTGCGATGCGCTTTCGCTTTCTCTCCTCGGCCTTGACGACAGAATCCGTCCCTGTGCACCCCTTGGCCAGATATGAATGTGATACGCCCGCTAAAACGTTTTCCACCACGGAAGTGACCCATCGAACGCCTCATGTTTCGCCAATCAAGTCAAAACCTATTTAATCGGAACCAATGATTATCGCTCGGTAGGCCAGGAGGAGCGCTGGATGGCTGAGATCGCACAGGCTAGGAACGTCCTCGAGGAGATTAAGCGTCTAGAGCACGTGCAGGACGTTTCTCTCGTTTCCCGGGGAGGCATGTACGTTCTAGGCGATCCTCCAAGGGGAGTGCACCAGGAGACGTACGCCGCGATGTCTGGCATCATTATTGGGGCAGCGGAAACGACTGCGGCGGAGATGAAGGACAATCTCCGGCATGTCCACGTTCGTCTCATCGAGAAGGATCTGCTCCTCGTCGCTGCGAGCAATCGATACATCCTGGCCATCACGACCGACGGTAGGTCTGAAGTGGAGAATATGGTAAGGGCGATCCAACAGCTTCTCTCCAAAACGGATATGCAACTGTAATCATATCTTCTTGAAACCGCGCCCCACCCAGTAGCCCACTACCTTCGTCGCGTAGGCAATGCTCTGCTTCTTGCCGCGACTCCTTCCCTCAACGGTAGAACAACCATCCTCGACGCAATGCAAGACGTCCTCCGCGCTGGAACAGTCCAGATTGGTGATCGTGATTCCGCGCCCCACCTGGTCGGCCCGATGAGCGTCCGAGCCCCCAGTTATCGGCAGACCGAGAGAGCCTGCGAGCTCGACCGCTTTGGCGTTGCCGTTGGACGTGCTGCGGGCGTTCATGCCTTCGATGCCATCGAAGCGGTTGGCCCTGACTGTTTCCTCGCCTAACCCAGTCCTCATGCGGAAGGGATGCGCCGCCACCGCGATGCCGCCTTGGGAGTGGATCTGGTCTATCGCCTCCGCGACGGAGAGGTCTCGCTGGACCTCCTCGGCGATGTTGTAGGCGAGCATGTGGCCGTCCTCCGTTGACAGCTCCATGGCCGGGACGACAATCAATCCCTCTGGCGCGATATCGAGCGCCTCGCGGCTCCCCGATAGCGAGTTGTGGTCGGCGATCGCCACCGCCCCTATCCCCCGGTGCCTGCAAGCCTCCAGGATCCCCTTTACCGACTGATGGTTGTCGCCAGAGTGCATGGAATGGACGTGCAGGTCCGCCTTCATCTTACCTGCGCTCCGTCCCTAATCTCCCTGCCGTCAACTGTGATCAGGGAACCCCTGCTCGTCCGGAGAGGCAGTGCTACGTCTGCGTCAAGCGAGGGAAGGAAGACCGCGATCTTGCCCTTGAGCTCCCCCTTATCGGCGGATTTCACCTCGACTTCTCTGCCGATGTTGACCCTGCCGTTCGAGGCGCTTCCCACCCTGAGCGTGAGCTTCCGGAAGTCTGATATCGATATCTCCTTGTCATTCTGCGGCAGGCCGCTGTCGACCGCGTCCCCGGGTTCCGATTCGCCTGCGGGGGTGAGCACTTTGACCTTGCCATCCGCCTCCGCCGCCAGGAGCATTCCCATCGACTCCACGCCCCTCAGCTTCGCGTGTTGCAGGTTCGTGATGACGACGATCTTCTTCCCCCTCAGTTCCTCACCAGGATAGTGGGCCTTCAGTCCGGCGACCAGACTGATCTTCTTGCCCACGTCTACCTCCAGCACGAGCAGCTTCTCCGCGTTCGGATGCGGCCTGACGTCCAACACCAGACCGACCTTGAGATTGAGGGTCTCAAGCATATCGAACTCCTCCACCTTGCCCTCTATGACCATCTTGCTGAACAGGGGCTTCGGCTCGGGCAGGATGACACCTTCTTGGAGCTGCGTCTCCAGCCAGTCCCAGCCATTCGAGTAGATGCCCTCCGTCATCCCGAGCTGCGCCCAAAGTTTCTCGGACGAGCCCGGCAAGAACGGATGGCTCATGATCGCGAGAGCCTTGACGAGCTCCAGGTTCAGCCTCAATGCCGTGCCGCACTTCACCCTATCGACCTTGAGCAGCGCCCATGGGGCCATCCTGTCGAAGAATTGGTTGCCGAACTGGGCGAGGTCCATCACGGCCTTGAGAGCCGGTTTGAACTGACAAGTTGACAAGGTGGCGTCTACTTGCCTCCTGCACTCCAGGATCGCGCCCCTCACCTCCTGCCACTCCGGCCCCATTCCCTCGAGGCCCGGAATCTTACCGAAGTTGCGGTAGGTGAAGCTCAGGACGCGGTAGTAGTAGTTTCCCAGGGTCGCCACGAGCTCGTTGTTCACCTTCGCCTCGAAGTCGTCCAACGAGAAGTCGGTGTCCCGATTCTCCGGCATGTTCGATGCGAGGTAGTAGCGGATGAGATCGGCGTCGAAGCGACTGACCAGCGAAGGCACGTCTATCCCGATTCCCCTGCTTTTCGAGAACGCCTCTCCCTTGAAGGTGAGGAACTCGTTCGCCGCCACGTCGTACGGTAGGTTGAGGCCGCCGTAGCCCATCAGTATCGAGGGCCAGATAATCGTGTGGAACGGGATGTTGTCCTTCCCGAGGAAGTAGTAGCCTTTTGCCGCCGAATCCATCCAGAAGTCCTTCCATCTCTCCGGTTCTCCTCTGAGCTTCGCCCACTCCTTTGAGGCCGATAGATAGCCGATGACCGCCTCGAACCAGACGTAGATGACCTTTCCCTCCCAGCCCTCGACCGGCACTGGCACACCCCAGGCCATGTCCCTGGTAATCGCTCGGTCCTTCAACCCCGCTTCGAGCCAGTTCTGGGTGAACAGCTTGACGCTCGGCCTCCAGTGCTTCTTGTCCTCGATCCACCTGAGGAGCGGCTCTTGGAACACGCTCAACCTGAGGAAGAAATGCTCCGTCTCGCGTAGCTCGGGCTCGGTGCCACAGACCGTGCACCTGACGCCCTTGAGCTCTCCGACCTCGTAGGTCGCGCCGCACTTCTCGCACTGGTCGCCCCTGGCCCTCTCGTTCCCGCAGCGACCGCAGATTCCCTGGACGTAACGGTCTGGAAGGAACTTGGCGCAGTTGAGGCAGTAGTACTGCAGGGCGCCTTTCCGGTAGAGATAGCCATGGTCGAGAAGGATACGGAAGACGTCGTGGACCACCTCGAAGTGGTTCGGGTTGTGCGTCTTGGTGAAAAGATCAAAATGGATCCTCAGATCGACGATCGCCTTGGAGTTGATCGCATGGTACCTCTCCGCGACCACCTCCGGGCTCACGCCTTCCTTATCCGCTCTGACGGTGACTGGCGTCCCGTGCTGGTCTGACCCTGAGACCATCAATACGTCGTCGCCTTTCAACCGGTGGTAGCGGGCGAAGATGTCCGGGGCCAAGAGCGAACCGGCCACGTGTCCCAGGTGTAGGGCACCGTTCGCGTAAGGCCAGGCGACGCAGACCAGTATCCTTTCCATCGGCATCGGGCTGCAAATGGCGCAGCTATGATTTAACCCTTGACGCCAGCTGGAGCCGCTTCCCAGGGCCCGAAGAGACCAGGGTCGCATTGCATCACCTTTTTAAAGCGGGTCATTATTGCTCAGCCAAATGCGCATCGCAGTTCTCCTGAAGGACAGGTGCCAGCCGAAGAAGTGCAACACCGAGTGCCGCAACTACTGCCCCAAGGTCCGTACGGGTGTCCAGACCGTCGTCATCGGGGAGAAGGGCAAGCCCGAGATAGCTGAGGAGCTTTGCGCAGGCTGCGGCATCTGCGTCCACAAGTGCCCGTTCGAGGCCATCAAGATCATCGGTCTGCCAGATGAGCTTGAAGGAGAAATCGTCCACCAGTATGGGTTGAACGGCTTCCGTCTCTACAGGCTCCCGGTACCGAAGAAGGGCCTCGTCACGGGAGTGCTCGGACCGAACGGAATCGGGAAATCTACCTCGTTCCGACTACTCTCGGGCCAAGAGATCCCGAACCTCGGCAAGTACGAATCGCCTCCGACGAAGGAGGATGTGCTCGACCGGTATGCCGGCACCGAACTCAAGGAGTTCCTGGAGAAGGTATACCAGGGGAAGAGCGTCACCGCCCTCAAGCCCCAGTACGTCGACAAGCTGCCGGGTGTGCACAAGGGGGTTGTGAGCGACCTGCTCGACAAGGTCGCTGAAAGGATGAGCGCGGGCGAGGCGGCCGAGCTGCTCGAGCTCACCGAGGTGATCGACCGGCCTCTCGGTGAGCTGTCTGGGGGCGAGCTGCAGCGGGTCGCGATCGCGGCGACCGTCGTCAAGGATGCTGATGTCTACTTCTTCGATGAGCCCTCATCCTATCTCGACATATACCAGAGGATCAAGGTCGCGAGGGTGATCCAATCCCTGAGCGAGCACAAGCAGGTTCTGGTCATCGAGCACGACCTCGCCGTCCTGGACTTCCTTGCCGACAACGTCTACCTCGTATACGGGAGCGAGGGAGCGTTCGGAGTTTATGCCCAGCCGAGGCAGGTGAGGGTAGCAATCAACACCTACCTGGATGGCTACATGAAGGAGGAGAACATCAGGTTCAGGGATAGTCCTATCGAGTTCGAGGACCGACCTCCGAGAAGCCAATGGCAGACGGTCGCCCTTCTGGAGTACGAAGCTCTGGAGTGCGCATACCCTTCGTTCAAGTTGCGGGTCGAACCAGGAAGCATCAGGATAGGCGAGTCGGTAGGTGTGGTCGGGCCGAACGCGATCGGAAAGACGACCTTCGTCAAGATGCTCGCCGGCGTGATCCCTCCGACGAATGGTTCCATCGCAAACAAGATCGCGGTGAGTTATAAACCGCAGTATATCAACCCCGAGTCGGAGGGCACAGTCAGCGAGCTGTTCTATACCACGGTCAAGGACTTCTTCAGCTCCGGGTTCTTCGAGACTGAGATCGCCCACCCTCTGACCCTCAAGACGCTCTACGAGAAGAACGTCACCCAGCTGTCCGGCGGGGAGTTGCAGCGGGTGGCGATCGCGCTCTGCCTTTCCCGCGAGGCCGACGTCTATCTCCTCGATGAGCCTTCTGCCTACCTCGATTCAAACCAACGTATGGAGGCGGCGAAGACCATCAGAAGAGTCATGGAGAAGCGCGGAAGGAGCGCTCTGGTCGTTGATCACGACATCTACTTCCTTGACATGGTGTCCGACTCGATGATGGTCTTCTCCGGAACCCCGGGGAAGGAAGGGCTAGGCAGAGGGCCGTTCGAGATGAGGCAGGGCATGAACATGTTTCTGGAGGCGGTGGACATCACCTTCCGCCGCGACAACGACACGAACCGACCGCGCATCAACAAGCCCGGCTCGAGGCTCGACCGCGAGCAGAAGGAACGCGGCGAGTACTACTATTCGAGCGAGTAGAGCCGAACGTCGATCCCGCGGCCCATCGGGCAATCTTTTTAACGTGGCATCCTTTTTGGTCAGGTCAATGCCGAGCAAGGCCGACATCCACGTGCACAGCAAATACTCGGGCCTCGCCAGGCTTTTGTTCGTAAGGTTTCCAGAGTCGATCAGCGAACCTCGTGACATCGTCAAGCATGCGAGCGGCAGCGGTTTGAGCGTCGTGTGCGTCACTGACCATAATACTATCAAGGGCGGCGTCAAGGCGAAGGCGTTCGAGAAGGAGTTCCCTGGCATCGAGGTTGTCGTGGGCGAAGAGGTGGGCACGAGGGACGGCGAGATCATCGGCCTTTTCCTGAACGAGGACATCCCAAGGGACCTTTCGGCCGAGGAGACGATTGAGCGGATCAGGGCCCAGGGAGGCCTGGCCATCGCGCCTCATCCCTTCAGCATGCACGTCTCGGCCCTTGGCCTGAAGGTCGATAAGTTGGACCTTGACGGTCTTGAGGTCATCAACGCCGGTCATGTAGAAGGTTTCGCGAACAGGAAGGCAGCGGAGCACAGCCGTTCGGGAAGATGGGCGAGGATGGGGGGCAGCGACTCGCACGCCCTGAGAACCATCGGCTGCGCCCACACGGTCTTCGAGGGCAACTCCGCC
>JBEKAR010000061.1:0-10064 GCA_050015815.1 Methanomassiliicoccales archaeon
CATCTGGTTGCTTCTGTTGTCCGCTGAATCTTTGCAGGCGCTGTTGTTCGAATTCATCGAGTTCGACCTTTGGTCGTTCGGGCTGGGCTTTGATGCCATGTTCTTCTCTCCTGCCCCCTTGAGGGACAAAGATAGAATGTTCGAAGGGGGCTAACCCGAAATCGGACACGATTTGGATTTCGGACTATCTGGACACTACTCGCAGGTCCAACCTCCGAGGGCATCATTGGTTGCTGAACCGCTCCTCGATCGCTAGCCACTCATCAAAGACGTCGTTGATCGGCAGGCGAGTAGTACTAGCATCGATGCCGTTCGGAAAGGACACCTTGCCGATGATCTCCGATTGAAGATATGGCTTAGTCAACCGAAGGTCGTCACCCCGCGAGCGCTCGTCGAATCTCGCTTTGTCGTAGAGGATGGCGTACAATACGGGCCTGTGTGATTGTGCGACTTGGCCATATTTCTCTCTTAGAGGTTTGAGTCCCTTCAGGGCCTCCGCCAAGAATGCCTCGTCTTCGCATTTCGCTATGAGATCGGGGATGCCCTTCATCCTCCGGAATTCTGCAATCACTCCAGGTTCAGCGTTCAATAGGTCCTGTTCTTCCCTTGGTCCAAACATGGCATGCAGACGATCATACTCCCTTTGAAGGTCGGATATGTGTTTCCTTCTCAGGTCCTGGCCATTGCAGAAGTCCTCGAACTCATCGACAGCCAAGATGATGTTCGATATCGTCTCACCCCCCCGGTTCGTAGAGTAGTCCCGCGCCCTCGTGCAGTGGATTGTGAAGGAGATTGGTTTGCTCTGGATGTGGGACCCTGTATTGCCAGTCGTAAACGGCTTCAAGACGATGTATCCCCCTGCGTTGGTTCCAAACCAACCCACCTTTTCGTATGCTCGGTTGATTGCCTGAACATCATTCATGTCATAGGCAATCTTGCCGGGCGCGAACCCGTTCCTTTCGATATCTGGAGAGAAAAGGCTGCTTGTACCGTGATAGGCGAGGAGAGGACCTGCGGGGTCTGTGTCCTGGACAAACGGATTGGACGTGTCTTTCGGATCATCCACGATGTGAACTTTCATGTCAATCCAAGACCAGAGGATTGCAGTGGCTGAAAAGGCAGGGCTAAACCAAGGCATCAAGCCTGCTGTTCGCTTCTCTCAGGTGCAAATCTGATTCTAGACCCGCGCGGTGTCATTCCATTGCATGCATATTCAAATCCCACGACACAAATGCTTGAGCAATGCCGCTCCGGATGGGAAAGAAGAAAGACGACCTCGAACTCGCCGAAGAGCAACGCGAAGTAGGTATCAGAATTGGGCCATTTCATGTCGCCAGGAAGCGGATCCTCAGAAAGTCAGAGAAGAACGTTACAATTCAAGAATCGCTTGAAGCGAAGTCTACCGATGTTCAAACTGAGGAGAGGACACCGACTTCCAACCATCCACTTCTCGAACGAACGATCTTGTTGCGACCAGACGAATACGAGGAGGTACCTCTCGGGACTTTGACGCGGGGGACAATTCTCGCTCTCGAGGCGAAAGAGCTACTCAGCTCCAACTTCTCGATGTTCCTGATGGATACGGAAAATCTCAAAGCCTATCGCAAGAGTAACTCGACGAGCGGTGCACTGTTCCTATCCAGAGATTATCCAAAGGTTGCTGAGATAGTAACCGTTGACCGGACTGCAACCTACTTCATCGTCATTACGTCTCGTGCCGTCTCATCGACTAGAGAGATATGGCTCCGCGTCGAATTCGCAGAGGAGAAAAGCGAATGACCGAACTCAGTATTTCTGCCAAAGTAGTCCGTGACTGCGTGAAGGTCGCAGACCTTCAGAATCGTCTGGAAGAAGACGCGAAAGAAGTTGCGAGACTTGCCGGATTGAAAAGTCATACGGTCAAGAATGGGAATGGAGACATCCTGTCTGTCGTGGAAATTGTCCCAGACGGTCTAGATGGGGGTGCCTGGGATCCCGATGAAGGCGTGATACGAATAAGTTGCAGCACCCTGGAAGACCAACACCGTTTCCGTGTCGTGCTGTTTCACGAATTGCAGCATGCGATGGGGGACATCGGTAGATTTGGCAACCGTACAAGTGGAGAATACCTCTTCAACGAAATACGAGCAAGCACACTGACGTCGAAGGAGCCGTCGATCGACTATCTAGGCTTCATTCGGCCTCCGGGCGAATTCTATTCGGCCCTGAACCTGCTGTCAAGTACGGTCAAGGGAATGAATCCAGAACAAATCCAGAAGAACCTGCAGGAACTTCTCGTAGAAAAGCCACATCAACGGTTTGCAATGAAGATGGTGCTACTGAACGAGTCTAATCTTCCGAAGCTGCTTGTGGAATCAAGACTGTACAGAACTGAGAACGAGTTGGGCGATAGATTCGAGAAAGTCGACTCCATAATAAGCAGTCTTGGAATCAGTGGTTCTCTGAAGCGGCTTGATCGAGAACTCACGAGTGCAATGAACATGTACTTGGCCAATGGGACAGCTCCTGATCTCACAGGGGTCAACGAAGCCTGGGCTGCCTATCAATCCCAAGTCCGAGAACAACTTGGGTAGCGATGAACAGAAAATGGTTCGCTCTCGTTAGACGATTAAAATACACTCCCACACATCAAATTAGCGACCCCACTGGCCCAGGGAGAAAGCCCAAGCGAACGATTTTCAGATCTGCCGCCAATCGCTCCCTGGGTGAGCTGATGGGATTTCATTGGAGCATACTTGCAGTGAAGGCCACTGGTCCTGAGGTAGTAGAGAAGACACTGGCGGCAATAGGGCACGTCCCCGAGAAATGGACTAGAGACCTGACCCGTCAGGAAGCACGCTCGGTCTTCAGGCGTTTCGAGTCATTGGACAAAGATGCGGGAAAGGCGAACCGCGCGTACATGGTGACCGAGTTCCGAGGATGGTCTATGTTCGAAGACAGCGCACATGATACCTGACCAGACGTGAAGAAGGTCGCGGCAGCGGTCGGAGTGGACGTCTGCTTCGCTAGCGCAGTCTCGACGACGTGGGCACTGAGCATGCACTACGCAAGACCGGATGGGACGGTCCGCACGCGGGAATTCTCGTTCGACATCGACTTCTTGAAGAAGTTCGTCGAGGTCCGAGAAGGCAAGAAGATTACTTCTGAAGAGAGCGATTTCGGGATTGCCCAAGTGAAGGATAGTAGGGGGAGGGTGCTCGGAATGGACATGGTCCCGAAGATCATGATAGGACCAGACTCGACGGTCCTGAAGCCCGACCAGTTCGGAAAGGAGGAGCTGAACGGGGATCCGCTCATCGGCGAGCCGCCTGGATTAGTGATCGCCGATGATGAGCGCCTGCTCAAGCTACTCGTCTCGATCGGTGTCCCGACAGGCAATTCCTTCAACCGCTGGTACTGCAGCATTCCAGACATGACGCTTAAACAGTACGAGCAAATTGACATATTCAAGTCATGCCTGGCGATGACGAAGCGCGATCCCGAAGTCGCTGCCGCGCTCGAACTCAATGCCGGCGAGAACGATCGGGTCCATTCGATCTATGGTTCCGGTCCGATGATGAGGGAGGGCTCGACCCTCAAAGACGCGAAGAAGGGTCGCTTTTCGCGGCTAAGGAGGTAGCGAGAGCGGCTCACCCCGCTACCTCGAGGGGGGCCGCGTCCCCCTCTTCTGTTATGGGAGTATTAGAGACATCAGTGAGCCGAAGGTCGAACTCTACGAAGGCATGCACATCATCGTGTACGATGATCAATGCCAAGCCGAGGCGATAGTGGAGAAGTTCGAGGATAATTGGTGGGGACGGATTGTTGGAACTATTAGACAAATCCCTGAAGAGGAGGCACCTAGGAGAACGCACTTGCTCCTCTCGAAGGATAACGATGATGCCCATAGGCTATGGAAAAAACCTACAGCCCGAACCTCATGGCATCCCAACTACTACGAATGATGACCCCAACCAGAAAACGATCTAATAAAATCTACCCGCACCTATTAAATTAACCACCTGGCTGGTCACTGACCGAAATGATTAAATATGGGACATTTCGCGGAATTATCTATAACCCCCGAATAGTGGAGCGGGGGATGCAATTTGAACCGCATCACGAGCTATCCGCCCGAATAAGGGTTCGTTCCCGGCTGAACCCACCACTCGTCTCCAATCACGCGCACGGCCACCTTTCGTCATCATGAATAAGTAGATTGAACAAAGATGAACGCTTGTGGCCAACTCCAAAGATATGTACCTGATGATACAGAATAAGTTACAGCCCCCTCTAAAGAGATGCTACGTGAAGGCTTCTGAGATACTGCCGCCTTCGCTAGTGATGTCAAAGCGATATTTCGAAGCCAAGAAATACCTTGAAATGGCAGAGATCAATGACGAATCAGAAGAAGTCCTCAGGAGAATACAAAGTCAAATCATTTCAAGAACGCTAAGAAATGCCCTTGAGAGCGTTCCATATTACAAGAGGAAAGTCAGGATCGATCCAAGTACCGTCCGACCAGAAAACGCATTGGAAATCCTGGAAGAGTTCCCAATGATTGACAAAGAAGAGATAATGAAGAAGCCGTCTGATTTTGTATCGAGGAATTTCAACAAATTGACCCTTATCTATACTACCAGCGGTGGTTCTACGGGAAGAGGAATCGCCCTGTGGAAGAGATTCAATGAGTATCAGGTTGGAGAGGCGTTCATCGAAGACATGTGGGGCAAGTTCGGATATGACAAGAAATCGAAGATTCTGAGAATCGGGGCCGATTCCATAGCTCCTCTAGGCAAACCTCCATGTCGGATCGAGAACCGGAGGCTAATGGTTTCACCACGGCACCTGAATCAAAAGTGGCTTGATGAAATCCTGAATCGTATCGACGAATTCGAGCCAGATTTCATACATTCATACCCTTCATGCCTTGAGGTACTGGTCGGCCATCTGAAGGAGAAGAACAGAAGTCTGAAGGTGAAAGGGATATTTCTTGCATCTGAGGAGATCAAGCCAGAGCAGTTGAGTTACTTCTACGAGACATTCAAGACCAAGATATCTTTCTTCTACGGAGCGGCAGAACACGTTCTCTTGGGCTATGGGTGCTACGATGGTGAAAGCGTCAGCTACCATATGAATCCGTTATATGGATACGCGGAAAACGCGAAGGACGAATACGGATTCGAACTGGTTGGAACCGGACTTTGGAACGAGGCCATGCCGCTAATAAGATACAGGACTCAAGACTATGGCAAGATCGAAGACGGGCTTGAACGATGCGAGGTATGCGGCAAGCGTTGGAGGACAGTATTCAAATTGGATGGTAGGAGACAGTACTACCTGACCACGAAGCAGGGTACCAGGTTCTCGGGACTATCGGTACGGATTGACAAATTCATCTGGGATTATGTCAGCACTTTCCAATTCGTTCAGAATGAACCTGGAGCAATCGAACTTCACATAATCCCGCGGAGCAATCTCACGAAGGACGTGGAGAAGAGGATTCTAGACGCACAAAAAGAGAGGTTGTCGGATTGGTTTGAACCGATTATCCTGGTCAAGGAGTCAGAAATACCACTTACTGGTGCCGGAAAGAGACGACTGGTTGTCGTGAACACTCACAATGATCACTGTGCATAACGCGGTCTCTGCTTACGGATATCTATCAAGAGCGGGTGTTACATGGGATATCTAGGGGAAAACCCTGCTGTCAATTAGCATTAACACTAACCAATCGAATCAATCTCCCTATCGGCCCCGATAGAAAGCATTAAATATGGGACATTTGTGGGAATTGTCTATAACCCCCCGCGCAGTAGTGCGAGGGATGCAATTTGAACTCACCAATGAGGAATCTGCGGATTGATTCACGAATTCTTGATTGCCAAAGGATGCGCCGATGACTTCCCTAGATACGTTGAGTTGAACATGAGCACGACCAGGTCAATGCAAATGGCCGTTATTCCGATACCACTTCACCGTCTCGGCCAATCCCTAAGGGAGCTGGCACTTCGGCGCATAGCCCAGCTGAGTCATCGCCTTGCGCATGCTGTACACCCGATCATTGCGGAAAGTGTTCGTGGAAATGGTAGACGCGGCTGGACGGGCAGCCGTCGGAGAACTTGCCGCGACACCCCCTAGCTCCCGAATGCATTTGAGTTGGAGGCAACTAGGCCTTTGCCACGTCATGACCAATCAATGCTGAGGTCGCACGGATGTGCTGGAGATCCACTGACGCCGAACCTCGAACATAGGGTCCCATAACTGCAACCATTTCGTCACGTGACAAGCGAGACCTACACACCGTAGGTGTGTAGATTATACAATCACTGCACTTTCGCACAGACGAGGATCATCGACGCAGTCCCTGTACACCTTTGGCAACAACAATCCAATCTAGGTGAAATTGGCATCGGTCATAGGAACGACTCCCTCTCCCACGACACAAGCCTCTGATATCTCCTATCGCCAATCCCGCGATAACGGATGTTAGCACGGCCAGGCATGATGGTAACGTGCCGAAAATTGACCTAACTTTAAGTATTCTCGAGATTCTCGTTGGGTTGGAATGAGCGGACATCGTCTGCTATCAATCGGGGCTAAGATTACCACCGAACAGATGGAACAGCTACAGGACGTTCTGCACAAAGAGGGATTCACTCAGTCAGATTCTGTCAGAATCGCAGTCATGAAGCATCTCAGTGAATACAGAAATTGTCCGAGGGATACAGTTGACTTCGAGTTATCTGAATTGATCCTCCGTGGACAGCTACAACTGCGTCCAGTCCTACGGAGCTTGAGGGCGAGGGGGAAACCCAGGGATACACGGCCATCTCAAGAAACGGAGGTGACGGGGCCGTGAATCGAACACGCGATTGGGCATTCGTTCAGAGCCTTGCGTAATGGTTATTATCTCCTCAGAACCCCAATCCACGGGTGGAGGCGCCAGCGATGTTCGACGCAGAGGGCGCCCTAGAAAGACGGTGGGTAGGAAAAGGAGGGCGACCTCCACGGGTCGCTTTCCCCTACTGACCGTTGCAAGGAAGTATCTGATGAGGAGGGTAGGGATTCTGGCGGAGTCGACAATCGAGGAGCAGGACAGGAAGTTCAGGTACCTGGACAAGGTGTTTCGCGAGCTGAAGGCAGATCAGAGGGTCTTGACGGCCGACCCGAAGAGGATGTCGCGCGAGGACATACAAGCCTTTCTGGTCTGGTTGAATGAGAAAGACCTCGATCCTGGATACCGGTCAAAGCTGATCGGCCTGCTAGACAAGGTGATGACCTTCGTTGGGAATCCAATCATCAAGCAGATGAAGGCGGAAGGTGAGCATCTGCCGACCGCGGTGCCCAAGGACCTAACGTCATTGGATGAGGCCGATGTCAGGAGATTGCTGGGCGGAGCTGACAGGATGAAGGGCTGGACCGGAGAGGTCGCCAGGATGCTTACGGCATTCCTGCTGGCCACTGGCCTGAGGCCGAGCGAGCTCCGCCAAGCCGATCTGGATGACCTAGACGTCCGAAACTGGACCTTCCGGGTCCGGCATCCAAAGGGCAGGAATCGTTACGCCAAGCAACGTCAGATCGTCGTCCTTCCGCAGGGGAGGGCGACCACGTTGCTCTTCCTGGAGGCCAGAAGAGAGTATCTTTGGGCCCACCGCCTACAGAACGCGGCCCCGCTCATCCCGTGCGTTAGTGACGGGCAGGCGAGATACTACTCCTCGAACTGGTTCAGGGTGGTCAAGGCTAAGATAGAGAGGGAGGCTGGCGTGGAGTTCAAACTGCGAGACTTCCGGCCGACCTTCACCCAGATGTGCCTGGATCGCGATCCGACCCTCCTCTCAGATGTTTCCAAGCAGCTAGGGCACAGCACGACGCGCACAACGGAGATGCACTACGGGCGGATCCGAGATCGCGCGGCCTTCCTTCGGCTAGAGCGAGCGTTCAGCGAGCCACAACATACTGGCTATGCTGAAAACGACAAGCCCGATGCAAAAAAGCCCGGAATTGAAATCAGAAATGAGATGTCTGGATATGTGTGATGGTGGGTCTGTCCGGATTTGAACCGGAGACCCGTGGTCCCGAACCACGGAGTTTAACCAAGCTAGCCCACAGACCCATCGGGCGAGATGGCCTAAACAAGTATCAGTATAAAAAAACTGTTGAGCGGGGCCAGTCGTTCCAGTCGCGCCCTCGGCTTCCTTTCTCGATCGATCAACGGCTCATTGCAAGTCGGTACGCGGCGACGGCATCTCTCTCGGTCTGCGCACTATTCGTCCTGTAGGCCAGGCCCAGCGAGAACTCGCCCTTGTAGTGCACGTTGACGCACCGTATGTCGTCCGCTTTCTCTCTAAGCGCCTCAAGTGCCCTTGCCGTCGCCGTTGGCACCGCTACAACAATGCTCGCCGCCCCCCTCTTCCTTGCGTACTTGACGGCCGCGAGCATCCTGACGGGGTTCGCCATGCCGTCGGACACGAGTATCGCGGTCTTCCCCCTCAGCTCCGGTCCGGTCCCTGGACCGCGGTATTGGTCTACGCGCCATGCCACCGCCTGCTTCGCCGTGCTCAACGCTCGGCGGTACACGTCCTCGGGTAGATTCGTCATATTGGACATCGTCTCGTCTGTGATCATGACGTCGTCGGGGGCCATCGCTCCGAAGACCATGGTCGTGTCCTCTGGTGACACTATCTCCCTGACAATGACCACGTCGAACCGTAGGAAAAGCAGGCGCGCAATCTCAACGCCCACCTCGACGCCTTCGGGCGGAAGGACGAGCACGACCGCTCCGGAGTTGGAGTAATCTGAAAGCAGGTCCGCGAGCTGCAGGGCGGCGTCCCTACGGTCTTGGAAAACGCCCTCTGCGTTCCGCTTCGAGATATCCTCCGTGACGCCCCTCAATCCTTCCCCTCCTCCCTCGTATCCACTTGCCTTCGTTTAGACCCTCCGATGTCGTTCCGGGCCGCTTTCTGAGCGATTCCTCCGTTCTCTCTGACCTTCGCGGTGGGAGGATTAATGTACGCTATGCTCCAGAACTGCGTCAAGGTTCTCTTATGTCGAAGAAAGGCAAGGTCAACTACTTCGAGATACCAGCGACGAAGATGGACAGGGCGCAGGAGTTCTACGCCGATGCTTTCGGATGGAGAATCAGCCCGGTCGAGGGCATGGAGTACGCGATGCTCGGCGCGAGCGATATGGACAACAACGGCAAGTCGAAGGAGGTCGGAGCGATCAGCGGCGGCATAGGTAAGAAGGGAGGGCAGCTGAAGCACCCGGTGATCCACATCCAGGTGGACGACGTCGACAAGGCGTTGGAGAGGATCGAGGACCTCGGAGGAAAGGTGGTGCAGAAGAAGACGCCGATGGGCCAGGGCATGTTCTACGCCTATTTCGAGGACACCGAGGGCAACGTGCTCGGCGTTTGGGGGACGAAGTAAGGAACGGCAACAGAAACGATGGTTTCGACCCGAGGGCCACACGCCTCGACATGCGCTATCTGTCGAAGCCCAACTACGACAGTTTAAAATAGGGTCTCCCGGATGATGGGGCATGCGGGATCAGTTGAGGGAGAAGATAGCTGGCGAGGTGACGCTCTCCGCCGAGCCTGGAAAGACCATCCGCAAATGGCGCGAGGAGTTCGGCATCTCCCAACAGGAGCTGGCGAGGCACCTCCGCGTTTCGCCCTCGGTGATCAGCGACTACGAGTCGGGCCGAAGGAAGAGCCCTGGCATCGTCATCGTGAGGAAGATCGTCGATGGACTGATCGGAATCGACGAAGCGAAGGGCAGTCGGGTGCTGAGGAAGTATGACCTGGGCGAGAAGAACGAGAGCATACTCTCGATCAAGGAGTTCAAGCACTCGATGCCAGCGACTCAGTTCCTTCAGGTGATATCGGGGCAGACGCTGACGAAGCACGTACCCCTGGAACGGGACATCCACGGCTACACCATCATCGACTCGGTGAAGGCGATCACCTCCTTCGGCTCGATGGACTACCTGAAGATCTACGGATGGAGCAGCGAGAGGGCGCTGATCTTCTCCGGCGTGAAGTTCGGGCGGTCGCCCATGATCGCGATCAGGGCGCACCCGCT